>JAWBLQ010000001.1:0-33124 GCA_038830105.1 Zestosphaera sp.
AGGGAGGTTCTCAAGAGGGCTGGGGGGCGGGTCAAGAGGATTTGCTGGGAGACTAACGGGCTTCAGAACACGAAAATCATGGACGTCATGGCGCGCTTAAGCCTTGAGTCAGGCGGTATCGTGAAGATAGATTGGAAGGCTTGGACACCGCAGGTATACGAGGCCTTAACAGGGGTTAACGGCGTTAAAGCCGTGGAGAGGGTTAAGAGTAACGTGAGGCTGGTTAGTGAGTTAGGCTTAACCAGGAAGGACCCCCCGCTCTTAGTAGTGAGCACTCTCTTAGTCCCTGGTTACGTAGACCTACATGAAGTGAGGGGCATCGCTGAGTTCCTTTCAAACTTAAGCCAGGAGACGCCGTACGTCCTACTTGCATTCCATCCGACGCACTTGATGCGGGATCTACCGACAACCAGCTACAGCCACGCCATCAAGTCGGTGAGGATAGCTCGTGAGGTCGGTTTAAAGGAGGTCTACATAGGTAACGAGTGGTTACTCTCCAACACGTATGAAGTCTGACGAATTACTTTTGATAGCCTTCCTCGCTCAGACGTGACTGCTGGGTTGTGAAGATGAGGCTAAAATGGGATCGACGAGCTCGAATCAAGTTATCTAATCACCGCTATCCTATCACCCACGTTGATCGTGTCACCCGTCTTCACATAAACTTTCTCAACAACCCCGCTTCTGGGCGCTTTAATCTCGAGCTCCATCTTCATGGACTCTATAGTGATCACGGTGTCACCAATGTTTACCCTGGATCCCTCCTCCACGAGGAGCTTCAGAACCCTGCCAGGGATCTCAGAGGTGACTACAGCAGTCCCTGAAGGTGCTTCAGGACCCTTCAACTCAACTACCTGAAGTGGCTCCACACTCTCCTGAATAGTCGCAGTGGCGCTTGTCATCGTTGTCGCTGAGGCTTCATTGATCTCTTGGGAGAGCTCAATCTCCTCGCCGACCCGGACTACTATGTCCTTGCCGTTAACGCTTACGTAGTACGTTCCCTCACCGCCGTCCCTAACCTCAACGTTATATCTTCTTCCCCCGACCTCAACTACGTAGACTGCCTTACTCAAATCGCCACCACCACATTTAAGGGTTGTTAAGCTTAAATAGCTCAATGGATCGCCTACATACCCAGGTTTAGATTTAAATGTCCTCTAAATTATCTTAGGGAGTTTAAGTTGGCAGGGGAATCCGTGTCTTCCAAGGTAGGTGAGTTAAGGCGTCTCATCGAGGAGGCTAAGCTAGGCGGCGGCTTGAAAGCTATCGAGACTCAACACGCGAAGGGGAAGCTCACAGCTAGGGAGAGGCTTGAGTTGTTGTTCGATCCTGACTCTGTCCTCGAGTTTGATACCTTCGTAACCCATAGAGCGACTGAGTTCGGCATGACCGAGAGGAAGGCGTTCGGAGATGGGGTGGTCACTATGCTGGGGAGGGTGAGCGAGAGGCCTGTCGTCGGCATCGCTCAGGACTTCACATTCATGGGGGGTTCCTTAGGTGAGATGCATGCAGCTAAGATCGTTAAGGCCATGCAGTACGCTCTCTCAGCTGGCATGCCGGTAGTCTTCCTTAACGACTCAGGTGGTGCGAGGATTCAGGAAGGCGTAGACTCGCTGAGAGGTTACGGCGATATATTCTATATGAACGTGATGGCCTCAGGAGTAGTGCCTCAGATAGCCGTTATAATGGGTCCATGCGCAGGAGGGGCTGTGTACTCGCCAGCCTTAATGGACTTTGTAGTAATGGTTGACAAGACATCCTACATGTTCATAACAGGGCCGAGGGTTGTGAAGGCCGCTATAGGGGAGGAGGTGACTGAGGAGGAGCTAGGGGGGCCCCGAATCCACGTGACTAAGAGCGGTGTTGCACACTTCATAGTGAGGGACGATAAGGAAGCTATAGACGTGGTTAAGAAGTTACTCAGTTACCTCCCATCAAATAACATGGAGATGCCTCCCAGAGTCACTGCTCGCGACCCGCCAGACAGGACGGAGAGCAAGTTAAACGAGATAGTTCCTGAGGACCCGCTGAAGGCGTACAACATGTATGAGATTATTGATGCAGTGTTTGATAAGGGTTCGTTCTTCGACGTGTCTAGGGAGTACGCTAGGAACGCTATAACAGGCTTCGCCAGACTCAATGGTTGGGTCGTCGGCGTCGTGGCGAACCAGCCAATGGTCCTGACAGGAGCTCTAGATATAAACGCCTCAGACAAGATAACGAGGTTCGTCCGGATACTCAACGCGTTCAACATACCGATAGTGACGTTCGTCGACGTGCCAGGCTACATACCGGGGACTTACCAGGAGCATAACGGCATCATAAGACACGGTGCTAAAGTACTCTACGCGTACAGCGAGGCCACCGTCCCTAAGCTAACCGTCATAGTTAGGAAGGCGTACGGCGGTGCCTACATAGCTATGAGCTCCAGACACCTAGGCGCTGACTTCGTTACGGCATGGCCTACTGCGGAGATAGCCGTTATGGGGGCTGAAGGCGCGGCGGAGATCATATGGAGGTCTGAGCTAGCTAAGGCCAAGACACCGGAAGAGAGACAACAACTCCTAAATAAGCTAGTCATGGAATACAAGGATAAATTCCTACACCCATACATAGCGGCGGCAAGGGGTTACATAGACTCCGTGATAGAGCCAGCTACAACACGCCCTACCCTGGTAAAGGCTCTTGAGTACCTCCTAAGTAAGAGGGATGTTCGAGTCAGGACGCCGCCTAAGAAACACGGCTTAATACCGATGTGAGGTTGTTTTGTTTCTCGTTTTGGTTTTGTTGTTTTCTGGGTTGGTTGAGCCTCTGCCCGGTCACAGAGCCTCACACCACACACCTATACACTAGAACTATCGATTACCCTACTGCTGAGAGCCTGTGAAGATTTATAGGAACATGTTCACGAAACCCGGTTTACTGACTCCTCACTGGTCAACTATTGTTTATTTTTAACTTTCAGTTCTGTATTTCATAGGTAGGTGTACATGTACGAGAGAACTCCCGATATAAGTGATGTGCTTGAGAGGTTTGACGAGGGGTCTGAGGTAGTTATTCGTGGTTGGATCCACCGGGTTTTCAAGGTTGGCGGTAAGGTCTTCGCCTGGGTCAGGGATCACTCAGGTTTCATTCAGGTGGTTTTCGATAAGAGTGGCTTGAGCACTGAGTGGGAATCGGTGGAGAGGTTAAGCAGGGAGTCCAGTGTTGAGGTCAGGGGTTCTGTGAGGGTTGATGAGCGTGCCCCGGGAGGTAAGGAGGTAATCGCTACTGAGTTAGTTGTATATGGGTACTCACCACCGTTCCCTATTAAGGGCGGTGAGGATGTTGAGTACCTGCTCAACGTCAGGCATTTATGGCTTAGATCCAGGCAGATGATAGCCTTGCTTAAGATCAAACATACTGTGATCCAGGCGTTGAAAGACTGGCTACTCAAGGACGGCTGGTGGGAGACCACACCCCCAATACTGACAGGCTCCGCTGTTGAGGGCGGGGCCACGTTAT
Source organism: Zestosphaera sp. (assembly GCA_038830105.1). Taxonomy (GTDB): domain Archaea; phylum Thermoproteota; class Thermoprotei_A; order Sulfolobales; family NBVN01; genus Zestomicrobium. Next base: position 3,505 of record JAWBLQ010000001.1, read on the forward strand.
TCGAGGTCAAGTACTTTGATAAGATCGCCTACCTCTCTCAGTCAGCGCAACTATATCTAGAGGTGCTCATATTCCCGTTGAATAAAGTGTGGGCTCTAACCCCCTCCTTCAGAGCTGAGAAATCCAGGACTAGAAGACACTTAAGTGAGTACTGGCACCTGGAGGTTGAGGCAGCCTGGTACGACATGGATGACATGATGGGGGTTGCTGAGGGGCTTGTGAGTCATGCGGTGGCTAAAACTATTGAAGAGAGGAAGGACGAGCTGAAGCTACTTAACAGAGACATATCAAAACTTGAGAGTGCTCTCCACCCTCCCTACCCGAAGGTGACCTATGACGAAGCGCTCGAGATCCTCGCAAGGAAGGGATTCAATATCGGATGGGGTGAGGACTACGGCGCCGATGAGGAGAAGGCGTTGACGGAGGAATTCGACAAGCCTTTCTTCGTGACCCATTTCCCCAAACGCATCAAGGCCTTCTACATGAAGGAAGACCCTAAGAGACCTGAAGTAGTCCTGGGTTTCGACTTACTGGCCCCTGAGGGGTACGGAGAGGTCATCGGGGGCTCGCAGAGAGAGGACGATTACGAGAAACTATACAATAGAGTGTTGATGGAGGGGCTAGACTTCAAAGACTACGAGTGGTACTTAGACCTAAGGAAGTATGGGTCAGTGCCGCATTCTGGCTTCGGCTTGGGCATCGAGAGGCTGGTCATGTGGATAGCCGGTATAGAGCACATAAGAGACGCTGTGCCATTCCCTAGGTGGAGGGAAAGAATATATCCGTGACAACTCATTCACTCGTAAACCACGCTAATTATATGCTTCACCTTCCCAACCCCCTCAGTGAGTATTAGATGTATTAACTCCCTCGTGGTGTCCGTTAACTCGAGTTTTAACGCGTCACTGAACTTAAAGAAACCAATCCCCAGAGACTCCTCATTCACTACGGGCTCGCCCTCAGCGTTCCTCACAAGGTAATCAAGTATGACATAGTGATACTTGACGCTGTAGTCTCTCTTAAGCCTCAGGTACTCAGTGATTGCAAGCAACTCAGCCTCACGGCCTTTAAGAGAGGTCTCCTCCTCCAGCTCCCTGAATAAAGCTGTGAGGATGGGTTCCCCAGCCTCGATGTGCCCGCCTGGTATTGACCATAGATTAGGTGAGGGTGGGTATTTCCTCTTAACAAGTAGTATCTCATCATTACCTCTGATGACGACGGCCCCGACAGCCACTCTAGGCCACTCACCCATTAAGAACACCCTCACTAAGAGAACCTGCTTCAGGAATTAATGCTTTTCTATTGCTTAGTGGCATTCATTATAGGATTAAGCATGGAATCAGAGACTCAGCTGATGTGTGTTAGGTGTGGGTTCAGGTTAGATGAGGTGAGGTACGTTGACAGGTGTCCTCAATGCGGCGGTCTCTTAGTCCCCACGTTCACGGGCTCCTTAAGGAGGACGGGAGATTCAGGTGTTTGGGTGTGGGGTAGAGCGCTTTACACCGCCTTCATGAGGCCTAAGGTGACGTTAGGGGAGGGCCACACCCCTTTAACAAAGTCAACTAGAATCGGGAGGAGTCTCAAGGCTAACCTTTACTTCAAGGATGAGTCTAAAAACCCTACCGGGTCCTTCATAGATAGGGGTGCCGCTACCCTCGCCACAGCTCTCAGGTACTTCAGAGTTAGATCAATTTCCGTCGCATCGACAGGTGATTTAGGTATATCGGTCTCAACGTATGTAAGGAGGGTCGGTCTCACCACCAGGATATATGTTCCCTCAAGCGTGACGTTAAGTAAGGCGTATAAGACCTTACTGACAGGCGGTAAGGTTAGGTTCGTTGACAGTTATGAAGAGGCGTTGCTTAGGGCTTCAAGAGCCGTAAAGCTTTATGGGGCAATGATACCTCCCTCACACCCGTACCTGATGGACGGGTATAGAACCATTGCCTTCGAGATTCTTCACGAGTTAAGTGGGAAGAAACCCCTAAACCTAGTAGTCCCTATAGGTGATGGGGTCTTAACCATGAGTCTCTACCAGGCATTTAAAGACTTAAACGTCAGGCCTAAGTTCCTCGGGGTCAAGGCCTGTAGGGAGTCACCGCTGTTAAGGGAGATATACGTGATGAAACCCATGCTTCACGAATACCTTGAAGAAATCGCGTCGTTAGGGATCCTGGAGATAGTTGATGTGTGCGATGACGAAGCCCTTGAAGCGAGTGAATTAACCATTAAGAACGAGGGGTTCTTAGTGGGGCCTGTCGGCGCGTCTTGTATAGCGGCGCTTCTGAAGGCAGGCCCTGAAGCTGTGAGGGGTAAGGTGACCGTCGCGTTGATGACCGGTGACCCGTTGCAGGACCCCTACATAATGAAGGCGTTGCTAGAGAGGACTGCAGGCACGAGAGAGGAACTCCTGACGCTAGGCTTCACTAAAACCAAGATCTTAGAGATGCTCGCGTACGGCGATCCTACCCACCCATACATGATATGGAAGGGTTTAAGAAGTAGGTATGGACTCTCCGTCAGTAGGAGAACCGTGTACAAGCATGTAGAGGAACTCATAGACGCAGGCCTTCTCAAGGTGGTCAGCTACAAGAAAGTAGGTGGCAGATTGAGGAAGGTTATCTCCATAACTGAGTCTGGCTTGAGGTACCTTACCTGACCTCTCTGTTCTTGAAGAGGTGAGGATTTAGCTTCGCGCCTGGTTTAAAACTTTCATCTATAACCTCAGTTCATAGTGAACCTGATAGTGACTCCATGACCTAAAAACTTCGCTGAGTCGTTAGTTTGGGTGAGGTAATGGTCAGCGTCGTTAGAGTCTCTCTTTACACTGCTTTAGTGTTGATTGCAACGATAGTTCTTCAAATATACACGCCGGCAACGAGAGGGTATTTCAACTTAGGGGAGGTCGCTATATACACCGTGGCAGCGTTATCCACGCCCTTAGCGGCTGGTGTTGCTTCAGGCGTGGGTTCAGCTTTAGCGGACTTAGTGACTGGTTACGGGATCTTCGCGCCAGGTACGTTGCTGATTAAGTTCTTCGAGGGTTTCGCTGTTTCGCTGTTAATCAGTAGCTTCAGGAGGAGGGTTGGTAATCTGCTTAGGCTCCGCTTAATCTCTGTCCTAGTCGGCGTCCTCTTAGGGGCACTCATAGCGGGTCTCGGGTTAACCCTCTTCACAGGCGAGGTTGAACTCATATCAGTACCGCTGAACATAGCGGGTCTTAACATAACTATTGTGGCTCTCTCATTCACGCTTGGCACCTGGTTCTGGGTTGTGTTAGGCGTTATCATTGCCGGCTCGATAGCGTACGTCGTGATTAGGGCTGGAGGCGAGGCTTTAAGCTACACGGTTCCGATACTGATCGGCGGGTCGCTGATGGTTCTTGGTTACTTCCTGTATGAGTACTTCATATCGAATCCCCTTCAAGGAATACCTCCTGAGGAGGCGTTCTTTGAGGTCCCGGTTAATTACGGTCAGGCTCTAGCAGGCCTGACGCTTTCATCCCCAGTTATTTCATTTGTTAACAGGGCTAGAAGGTAGGCTGAGTTGATCGTTAGGGGTCTTAACGTATGGCTGGATAACCAACACATACTGAGGAACATCAGCCTTGAAATTAACGATGGTGAGGCTGTCCTCCTAGTAGGTCCCTCAGGCTCCGGCAAGTCAACGCTTCTCAAGACCTTAAGCAATGTAATACCTTCAGTTATTAAGGGAGTTGTTAAGGGTCATTCCGATCCCCCACTGCACGTTTTAGGGCGTGTAGCCATGTACGTTCATCAGGAGCCCTGGTTCTTCGTCTCCACACCTTACGTCTGGTCCGAGGTAGTCAGCTACACGAAGATCAAGTCTCTAAGCGAGGTTAGAGAGGTTCTCGACGAATTCGGTTTAGGAGAACATATAACCAGAACTACCTACACCCTAAGCTCCGGCGAGATTCAGAGGCTTGCGTTCCTCATAGCAGTGAATTCAGGTAAGGACCTACTCCTAGTTGATGAACTCTCATCTTATCTGGACAGACGTAATTCCGAGACCTTAGTCAGGCTCGCTGAGAAAGTGGTGAGGGAATACGGCAAGACCCTGCTCATAGTCGATCATGAAGTGGATTTATGGAGTAAGGTAGTTAGCAGGACGCTCTACATGAGTGAGGGAACTCTAACCGAAGGTGTTGGAAACCCCTTCAGCGATACGCTCAAGCGCTTGAGCGAGAGCCTCAGCTCCCCTGATGAGGGAGGTGACGAATGCCTGAGCATTCACATCGACAGTTTCAAGTTCCCTGACGCTGAGGAGCCTTTGCTAAGTGATGTAGACTTCGACGTCTGCAGGGGTGAGGTGATCGTTGTGAAGGGTTCCTCAGGATCCGGGAAAACAACCCTGCTTAAAATCATCGCAGGTGAGTACGTGAAGGGCGGGAAGGCGATCAAGTTGAGAGGGCCTCCCGGAAGGCTTGTATTCGTACCAGACAACCCGTTGCTCTACTTGAGCTCGCCTACGCCTGCGGAGGAGGTCGGTAGGGAGGGGTTAAGGTATTTGGAGTACTTAGGCCTCTTAAGCAAGGCTGAGACCCCTATCATGAAGCTCAGTAGTGGTGAGAGGAGGAGGTTAGCCATAGCCTCGGCGCTGGCAAGAGGATACGAATACGTGCTTATGGACGAGCCAACCGCCGGACTTGACCCCCTAAACAAGGGTAGCGTTCTTGAGGCCATCATTAAGGCATCCTCGTTAGGGACGGGCTTCGTGATCGCATCTCACGACCCCTTCGTTGAGATGATCGCTAATAAGGTGGTGGACATTGAGCGTTGTTAAGAGGCTGACGGATCTAATCAGGTTTTTCACCTCTCTCTTGTTTAAATCTATCTTCATCCATGGGGACATCGCCGGGAGGCATGTCCCCACAGCGCTGAACTTAGCCTTACTTACTACTCAGCTACTTATAGCTAGGGGCGGTGTTCACAATATATTAGTGGTGCTTGCTTCAATAACCACTGTTTACGTGATTCGTGATTCACATAAGGTGGTTAAATATGCTGCCGTCCTGGCTTTAGTCCCGACCGTGTGGTACTTCTTAATGTCTCTGCCGTTCACCCTAAGTATACCGAGTTCAGGACTCATAGCCTTAAGAGTCTTCACAGTGAGTCTCTCGTTCCTGTGCTTCTTCTACTTCCTAAACCCTGTTGAGATTTCAACTTTGATGAAATGGTTGGGGTTAAGGAAGGCATCCCTTTACCCAGTCTTCACGTGGAGGGTTGTTCCTCATATAATGCGGGACGCCGAGACTGCCCTACTCATAGGCGAGATGAAAAGGGTTGAGTCCTGGAGGAGTCTCGCCATCTCCGTAGTCACTACCGAGGAGTACGTATCGCTGTATGAGGAGGGAACATACACTAAACCCTGCTACGACCCGTACTTCAGATACGACATCAGGCATTCATTAATCACTGCGGTTATCCTCACGACGTTACTCACATTCCACGCAGTTGCTTAGACTTCGACATCGTGCACTGATTTAAATACTTTTAACTAACTTCTGTTTGGTGGTTTAACGATGTCCTTCACCCCGGGCATGAGGTATGTGAGGAGTTACGTCACGACTTCTCAACATTCAGCGAAGCACCTGGGCTCCGGCTCTCTGGAGGTGCTCTCCACTCCGTCAATGATTCTCTTCATGGAGGACACTTGCCGTGCCTTCACTGAAGGATACCTCTCCGAGAACCAGGCAACCGTGGGGACTCACGTGGACGTGTATCACGTGAGGCCGGCGCTCATAGGTAGTGAGGTAGAGATACGCTCAACGCTGGTGCAGGTTGACGGGAGGAAGCTGGTCTTCTGGGTGGAGGCATGGAGTGCAGGTGAATTAATAGGATACGGCATGCATGAGAGGGCAGTGGTTGATAAAGAGAAATTCATGTCAAGACTCAAGAGCTCAAGCCAGTGAGACACACGTGTAGCGGACCACTTCTTTTACCTCAACGCTAAGCACCATCTTGGCTATGCTTAATAAGTTGCTTAAGCTTATAACATGTTAGCTCTGAGCACCCTAAGCACGTTCTCGTGAGCTATCTTAACTAGGTCTCTGTCTGATAAACCCTTCTCCTTAAGCTTCCTCAGAAGCGCCGGTATCTTATCTACGGATTCAAGCCCCTCTGGCGTGGGCAGTCCTAGCAACCCTAGGAAGTCCGTCCCTACCGCTATCACATCTGGTCCGAACCTTTCGTATATGTAGATGAAGTGCTGGGCGAGGTCTTCTAATGACGGTCTGGGCTTCTTCGCTATCAAGGGTCCTATGACTGACACGCCCATCACTCCGCCGCTCCTGTGAAGGGCCTCAAGAACCTCGTCATCAACGTTCCTCGGAGTGTCCACGATCCCTCTGACGTTTGCGTGACTGATTACCACGGGCCTCTTGCTCACCTCTATTGCTTCTAGAGCTGTTTTCTTACTCACGTGAGCTAGATCAACTAATATGCCAAGCTTGTTGGCAGTCCTGACTAACTCCTCACCCTCTGATGTGAGTCCTACATCCTTCTTAGCGTTGCATCCAGTACCGTACTTATTCATGTAGTTCCAGGTCAATCCAATAGCCCTCAGCCCCAGCTTCTTCAGGAGGACTAGGTCGTAGGGCTCGTCTAAAACCTCCGCACCCTCTATGTGGAGGATGAAGCAAAGACCGTCACCTCTCAAACACCTCTCAACGTCGTCAATGCCATCCACCAACCTAACCCCGTACGCCTCCGAGATCTTGTGGTAGATGGATACATGCTCCAATAGCAAGGACTGAGGAACCCTATACCCTACGGCTGGCAACCACCTGCCGTAAAGCTTCTCAAGAGCCTTAGACTCCTCAGGCCTGAAGGTCTCGATACCTAGGAACATGGAGGCAAAGACGCACCTCACATTACCTCTTAAGTACTTAGGGATATCAGCGTCACGACCGGGAATGTCTTCGCCGAAGTCCCCTAGAGGAGCTCCACCACCGTGAATGAGGAAGTAAGCGGATACATCCTCGTGAAGATCTACTACGGGAGCGTTACTGCCATTATAACTCAAGGTCACACCCCTATAATACTGTCCTTAGGTAATTTAAGCTCAAACTAACCTCCATGAAAGCCCTACTCCTACGCTTGGTTTAATTTATTAATTCGTTTAAGGTATCTCTTTAATAAGGTGTGTGTTGATGGATGTTGAGACACGGGTTAGGTTAGCTGTTAGAGGGGCCTCAGAAGTAGTTACTGTGGAGGAGCTCAGGACATTGTTTGAGGGGGGTGGTGGTTCTGGTTACTTAGGTTTCGAGCCTAGCGGTATTTTTCACGTCGGTTGGTTTGTATGGGCTCTTAAGTTCAGGGATTTGGTTGAGGCTGGTTTAAGGATGAATCTCCTGGCTGCTACCTGGCACGCCTGGGTTAACGACAAGTTAGGCGGTGACATGAATTTAATCAGGGTTGCGGCCAGGCACGTAGCTACTGTGATGGATTCGCTAGGTATCGAGGGTCGGTATAGGCTCGTATACGCGGAGGACTTGATGAGCAACCCGAACTACTGGGCTACCTTACTCAGGGTCGCTAAGTCCGCTAGTCTAGCCAGGGTTAAGAGGGCGTTAACGATACTTGGTAGAAGGGCTGACGAGGGTGAGTCAGACTTCTCCAAGCTCATGTACCCTCTCATGCAGGTTACAGACATATTCGAGTTAGGCGTGGATGTCGCGTTAGGCGGCACTGACCAGAGGAAGGCACACATGCTACAGAGAGATGTCGCCGATAAGCTTGAGAGGCGTAAGGTGATAGCTATACACACCCCATTAATACCATCACTCCAGGGGCCTGGGAGAATGGATCTAGGAACCCTTAGCGACGAGGCCCTTGAGGAGGCCATGATGGAGTTCAAGATGAGTAAATCGAGACCTGAGTCAGCGATCTTCGTGACAGACCCGGATGAGGTGATCGTAGATAAAGTGCTTAAGGCCTACTGCCCGCCAAGAGTGATCGACGGTAACCCGGTGATAGAGATCGTTAAACACGTGATTTTCCGGGGGGAGGAGAGGAGATTCACTGTTGAGAGGCCGCAGAAATTCGGCGGCAGTATCGACATATGGAGTCAGGAGGAATTAATCAAGCAGTACGTCGATGGCGTGATACACCCGCTAGACCTCAAGAAGGCTGTAGCTAGCTATCTCACCGAGTTAATAAAGCCAATCCGCGAGAGACTGATGAGCAGTAGGGAGTACAGAGAGGTCATTGACTTAATAACCGCCTCAGTGTCGAGGTAGCTATAACACCGTTTCTCGTTTTGGTTTTGTTGTTTTTCTGGGTTGGTTGAGCCTCTGCCCGGTCACAGAGCCTCACACCACACACCTACACATCGATCCTAACCCCCCGTCTGCATATGGTAAGCGATAAAACTCACAAGACGATTCAAACCATCTCGTAATACCTAGCGAAGTTTGTCAGGGTGTTTGTATTAAGACCGGCTTAACCCTCACTAAGCTTTAATCTGTTGATTCTTAAGCGGTGGTCTCCTAGCCCTAGCTAGGATATTCGGGGACTCAAGCTCCTCAAGCCTCCTCTCAAGGTTATCCATTTTATCCATCATATCGTTCATAAGCTTCTCTATAAGATACATCTTCCCTTTAACGTACGTTAACTCACCGTCGTGACTGTTCAGTTTCTGTATGGTTGGGTTTTCAACTTGCAGGTTCCCGTAGAGCCCTTGCTTTATAAATATCTTGATTAAATCCGTGACTTGAATACCCATACTACTAGCTAACTGACGTAACTCCTCATAGAGCTTGTCAGGCAGCGATAGATGCACAGTAGGTATAGTAGTCATCCTCAAGAGTAATATTGTAAGAGGAGTATATAAAGCTATTCAACATGATGTCTTCCTATTTAAATAGGAAGACATTTATTGATTGACTGCTGTGTATTGAATACTTCGAGCTAGTAATGATTTAATGGTGGCACGATGAGGATAGTAACGTTTAAGTTAGACGAGATTACTCTTAGAAGACTAGACGAATTAGCCACTAAACTAGGTATTTCTAGATCCGAGATCATCAGACTGGCTTTGACGAGCTACATATCCAAGGAGAATATAAATCCTAAGAAGCAGGGAGTTAAGGTAAAACACGTCGTCCTGACATGAATGAATGTAGCTGTCTTGTATTCTCATTTAATCGAGAAGACGACGACCTTAGTTAAAGCCCACTCATCTAACTCGCTTGAGGAGATGACCCACTCCCTACCGACTTTAAGAACCTCGTAATTAACCAGTCTGATGAAGTGGTCGAGCGGTTTCAGAGGGAGTGTTGAGCCTTCTAACCAGTAATGCATGGGGACCACCGCTTTAGGTGATATCCCAGCAACCAGCTCGAGGACCTCCTCAGGCTCCAAGGTGAATGTACCGCCTGTGGGGGTGAAGAGCACGTGCGTGCCTCTCAAGATGTTCATAGTTGCTTGACTCGGTACCTCCCCTAAATCACCTACGTGTAGGAACCTCACACCATCTACCTCAAGGAGGTACATGAGAACCTTGCCTCTCCTCCTCCCCTTAAACTTATCGTGATAAGCCTCAATTCCAAGAACTCGATGCTTACCGGCCTTAAACTCCCCTCTCTGCATCGTGAACACCTTACTCTCCTCGCTCTTCCGAACCAGCTGGTACGCGTTATGATCGAAATGCTCGTGAGTCACTAGAATCACGTCCGCTCTAGCTTTAGGAGGCGGTAAGCCTACGCTCGCCCCGTCATGAGGGTCTATAACTATCGAGAAACCCTGATCATCGATTAACTCGAAACACGCGTGACCATGCCACCTAATCAGAACCATACGTCCTCCCAATCTACACTGTCTCCCGGAAGATATAAATGCTCTTCCCGTGAACAACCTGGTCACTAGCTAGCATGCTGTTCCAAGCCCTCTCACGACGTGCTCGCCTTCTTTTTAGTTATTGCGATCCACTGGCTAGGCAGTAATAGCGAGAGGACAGGTATCAACTCAAGCCTCCCTAACCACATGAGTAAGGCCAACAGGACCCTGCATACGTCGTTTAACTTGAATAAGTCCAGGTAACATGGCCCTACGTTACCTTGAGCAGACGCAACTGCGGAGAGCGCTTGAAACGGCTCGTAACCGAATGCCGTAAGCACTAACGTGCTTGCCAGTATAATCACGAAGTACGCTGAAATGAACATGAACAGCTTTGGGATCTCATCACGATCTAAGACCTGGGACCCTAATTTCACGGGTTTAACGACGCCTGTAGGCAGGAAGAATAATTTGAATTGATTGACCATCACTTTAAGCGCCGCGACGATCCTGCCGACCTTAATAGCACCGCCAGTTGAACACAGATTACCGCCAATGAACATTAAGATTAGAAGCATGAATTTAGAGAAAGGAGGCCATAAGTCGATATTAGTTGTGGTATACCCTGTCGTGGTCATTATGGATATCGACTGAAATATTGTGAGCCTGAAGGCATTCACCACATCGATATGTAGTCTGTAGATAAGGTCCAACGCCATAAGCGACGTGGAAATAGCGATTATGAGAACCGTCGCCTTGACCTCGTAGTACTTGAAGAAACGCTTAGGGCCACTGGTGTATAATATGTAGTGAGCTAGGAAGTTGATAGCGCCTGTGAGCGCGAAGAAAGCAAGGGCCATCTCCACAGCAGGGTTGCGGAACGCAGCCACGCTCTCACTCCTCGTTGAGAAGCCCCCAGTAGCTAACGCCGTGAACGAGTGCGTTACGGCGTCGAACCAGTCGAGACCTAAGAACATTAACGTCAATACACACGCGGCAGTGTAACCTAGGTATATAACCCATATAGACTTAACGGTAGCCCATGTAGAGGGCTTTATCCTCGTTTCTCTGGCTTCGGCGACGTATAACCTCCATAAACTAATGCTCCCAGTTGGCACTATCATGAATATTAAGAACAACATGATTATCCCAGTGCCACCTAACCACTGAGTTAACGCCCTCCAAAAAAGCACCGATCTAGGCACTACCTCAATAACGCTGATTAAGGTCATCCCGGTCGTGGTGAATCCAGACATGCTCTCAAAAAACGCGTCAACCCAATTCATCCTAATAGTTAACACGTAAGGTATGGCGCCGAGAAAAGCAACTATAACCCAAGTAATGCCCGAAATGAACGGCGCCTCCACTAACGCTATAGATGAGGGCGCTGGTAGGAACAGGCTCAGTATAAAGGATACCAAGAACGAGATTAAACTAACAAGCACGAAGACCCTGGCTTCAGCAATCTCCCCGTAAATGAAACCCACTAGAGCCGGTAGTAACATCGTTAAACTGGCGATACTCACTATCCTAAGCACCAAGCTCATCAGAGCTGTTACGCCTCTTACACCGACGGAACCATGATCATGCGTCACGGCTAATACCTCTCAATCTTAGCTTAAGCTCAAGGCCCCCTAGAGTTCTTGCCTAGGAGTCCCCTCTCAGCCCTCACGAGCGGCACAGATTTGCTGGACATCGAGTCGAGGAAAACACCCCTCTGAGCCTGCTCAGGGTCATCGACAGCCTTCAGGGCTGTCGAAGCATTGAACATGCTGAACTCCCATCACCAAGAAAACAGCAAAACTTTTCTTTATAAGCATTTCGAGAGGCTCAGGACTGACATGTTTCATAGATAGAGGCTTATAAGCGTTTATTTAGGCCTTTCTTCATGCACATGCTTTCCACAGGACATGAAGCGCATCTAGGGGTTCTCGCCTTACATACCTCTCGCCCGTGAAGTATGAGTGCGTAGTGAGCTCTAAGTAGCTTGACAGGCGGTAGTTGCTCCATGACTGTAGCTCTTATTCTCTCGTACCTCTCAGAGCTACTTCCTGTGACCCCGAGTCTGTAGAGAACCCTCCTAATGTGGGTGTCTATAGGGAACGTTGGTACGTTGCGCACGCTCGCCAGGAACACGTCGACGGTCTTAGGCCCTACGCCGCGTATGGAGAGCAATAACCTCCTTAATTCATCGACATCCAACTCCATCAGCTCACCCTCCCTCTTTAACCTCGACGCTATGTTCTTGAGAGTCCTTGCCTTCAGTCTGTACATGCCCGCAGGCCTTATCAGGGCCTCTAACGTACTTGACTTGACCTCCCTTATTTTATCAATAGTCACCCGCCCGCCATAGTAATCCAGGAGGCTCTCAAGGACTCTCCAGGCGTTCCTATCAGTGGAGTTCTGCGATAGAACCACCCCGATTAGCACTTCGAGAGGGGTTAGCAAGCGTTCTCTGGCCTTAATAGGGATGAGTGACTCACTACTTAAATCCCTTAAGTAGTGCTTGATCAATACGTCGATCACCAGGTTTAAGTCGACGTTCAACGTGCTCACCTAACTAATCAGTCGTTCCCGAGATCCGTCTCCTCGCCAGGATGAGGTGGTAAAGGATGAGCATGGATGCGATGAGCACCGCTGTCACAGAGATTATCAAGACCCACACGCTGTATGTATCTGTTAACTGCTCCTTAAACACTATGTCGTTGAGAATCTCTGTGTTCGCTCTATGCAACTCTAGACACACCGTATCCCTTACGACGTAGGTGGCGTCGCTTACCGCCTGTTGCGTTAGCCTGGTTACGTTTCCTTTAATAAGGATCCCGTACTTACAGTCGTAGTACGCCGCACCACTACCTCCCTCAGTGATTATGGAGACCTCAAATCCGTTGACGTAGGCACTAGCTATTGAGACGCTAAAGCAACTCTGAGTAGTCTTCTCATGAATTAAAGGCACCACTGTTAGAGAGTTGATTAAATCAACGGCTAGACCCCTGTCCACGGTTTGGTTGTAGTCAGTTAGTACGTGCTTTATAAGGAAGTCCGTATAGTTTCTGGCAGTCCAGTACATGAAGCCGCCTATGCCGACCCAGTCACTGCTAGATGCTGAGACTTCAATCATGGATCCGGGGAACCTGTAACCCTCCACGATCACGTGAGACTTGTCAAGAGCCCTAGCCCTCACCATGTACTCCTGCCCTACGCTGTAGGTCACGAGCCTCCCGCTCAGGTTCGATATGTAGACAGTCCTGACGACCTCGTAGGTGAGCACCAGGTCCCCCTTCGCCACCTCTAGCAGTCTCTCAAACGCCTGAGACTGCGCAAACGAGGTCGGGAGCAAGCTAGGCGACGCTACGCTGAGGATGAAGAGCAAGGCAAGAATTATTAAAGCAAGCTTAGTTAACGTAATCACCCACACCACTAAACATAAGGAAAAACAAGCATTAAAAACACAGTCTACGTAATAATCGCTGACCGTAGACGCGCTGAGCAAGTCCTCGAGCTGAAGATCACGCTGGCACTACATACCCTCTATATTCCCTCCCGCCTACCAGAAGGTAAGGCTCTCCATCAGGGATTGATACCTCGAGCATCCCGGAGACCCTTAGTCTACCCCCTCTATACAGTACGTAGTCATACTCGGCTTCATAGCTGATCAGCCCTCTCAACACAGGTCCTTCAACGGTCTTGACCACTATAACGTGGGATGGGTAGAAGAGAGCCTCACAGACACCGCCTTCCACCTCGACCACAGCATCCACAGGCTTAAGAGGTCTTAGAACCAGCCCCCCGTACCTCGTTTGATCCTTACTCACGAATGTAAATGTTACCGGTACTCCTTTATAACTAAGGAATTTGTAAGGCGGGATTAACTCTCTGTAGAGCTCGGGGCTTAACCCTAGAATCCTCGAGTTCCTCACTATCTTATCCGCCACCCAGCCCGCGGGCATTTTAACCATGTTGAGGTGCGGTATCTCAACGAACTTCACCACGTCCCTGCAACCATATATCACTAAATCCACGTCTGAGTGCATGCCGTGAATCCCAGCCAGCACTGAGCCCGTGACGCCTATGTTCCCAGGCTCCACACCCACGGTCTCTGAGACCAGCTCCGAGACCTCTACCGCCACCAGCTCCACGTTATCGCTAACCCTCCTCCTAAGCATATCCATCCTCAACTCAGGCTTAAGCCACACCTTAATCATTGATTCAGGTACCGCCGGTATGAAGACATTGAGTGTTGGGTCATAGATCTGAGTTCCAAACCCCTGCATGACCTTAACCAGTTCTTCGACGCTGTACTCCCTGAGAACCCTCTCGTAGTACGTGAACCTCCCCCTCCAGAGAGTAGGCCTGCTTGTGGGAACGTACTTAATGTATGCAGTGATAAGCCCGGGGGGATGTCTATTACCCATAACAACGTGGATATTGCCCTCCGTATCAACTATTAAGTCGTGATCTAGAAAACCCCTCTCCTCAGACGGTTTGCTACTAATCATCCAGCTCATCCGTTCGCCTCATCATCCAATTAAACGAACGACATCGCAGGTTATAATATTTACAACTGAAAGCCACGCCCTGAAGGGTAAGGAGGGAGATGCCCCAGAGTTAACGTAAAGTCTTACACCGACCTGTAGATGCTGTTTATTTAGACAGGTTAAACATTATTTTGGTGTAGCGCTTGAAGCCAAGGGTCTTCATAACTAGGGAGTTATTCGACGATGTTGTGGCTAAGATAGGGCGTTACTACGATGTTGAGGTGTGGGATAGGTATCAGGCACCGCCGTACGAGATCCTGCTCGAGAGGGTAAAGGTCGTTGATGCGCTCGTGTCGTTGCTCAGCGACAGAATAGACTGCAACTTATTGAGGAATGCCCCGCGACTCCGTATAGTGGCTCAACTAGCTGTAGGCTTCGACAACATAGATGTTGAGTGTGCTACCAGGCTCGGTGTATACGTGACTAACACACCCGGGGTCTTAACCGAGGCTACTGCGGAGTTCACGTGGGCTCTCATACTAGCCACAACCAGGAGGGTTGTTGAGGGTGACCTCTTCGTCAGGTTCGGCGAGTGGTGGAGAGTCAGGACAGGCTGGCACCCGAAGATGCTCTTAGGCAGTGAGTTAAGAGGTAAGACCCTCGGCGTGGTTGGGCTGGGGAGGATAGGCAGGAGAGTCGCCGAGATAGGTGCTAGAGGCTTTGGCATGAGGGTCATATACTATGACCTGACGAGAAATGCCGAGGCCGAAAATGAGTTGAGGATCCAGTTTAAGGAGTTTAAGGACCTCCTCAGAGAGTCGGATGTAGTCACGCTTCACGTCCCTCTCACTCCTGAGACTAGGTATTTGATTGGTGAGGATGGTTTGAGGCTTATGAAGAAGTCTGCGATACTTATTAACACTTCTAGAGGTGGTGTTGTAGACACTCAAGCATTAATCAAAGCACTGAGTGAGGGGTGGATAGCGGGGGCGGGACTAGACGTCTTCGAAGAAGAACCACTACCGCCAAACCACCCACTAACGGCCTTCAAGAACGTGGTGTTAGCGCCGCACGCGGCCAGCGCTACTTACGATGCAAGGCACGGCATGGCGGAGGTGGTTGCTGAGAATCTGCTTACCTTCTACGAAGGGAGAACACCGCCAACTCTGGTGAACAGAGAGGTGTCTGAAGTCAGGCCGCCTGGATTCGGTGAGTAGTGTGTCACGGTGTGGAAAGATCCTAAAGCCTAAAACATGTTCAACTAAACCAGGGCTTTCATCCCTTAACGTGATTTAAAAAGAACGGCTTTACGCTTTACGTAGGTTTTAAATCGCTAGAGAGTGAGGTTTGAGCCGT
Source organism: Zestosphaera sp. (assembly GCA_038830105.1). Taxonomy (GTDB): domain Archaea; phylum Thermoproteota; class Thermoprotei_A; order Sulfolobales; family NBVN01; genus Zestomicrobium. Next base: position 19,136 of record JAWBLQ010000001.1, read on the forward strand.
CACCACAGGTGTCACCCCTACGCACTACCAGTAGGCGCTCTGTATCTACTCCTCAAGACTTCCATAGCCTTCTCGTAGTTGTTGTGTAGTTTCTTCGTAGCTTCTAAAGCTATATTCGCGAGCAACATGGCATCATCGTAAGTCGCGTACGGTATTCCGTTGCTCTGAATGTAAGCGTTCCCAACAGCTATAGAAGCAACAGCACTAGTTCCCGGAACCACGCCAGAGAAGCCTACCACCTCACTTAAGTCCTCGCTCATGAAGACTACCCCACCGAAGTCCTCGCATATGAGTTTTGCTAAGTTAGCTATGGTAGTGGATTTCTCCAGAGCTCCCTTGGAGCTCTCGAGCTTCAACGCCTCCCCCTTCAAGGACTCCACTAGCGTGTGCTTAACGCTCTCTAAACCCCTGCTGAACCTCGGGTATGCGTTGTCGACTTCGATATAGTTCGCGTTCCTTTCCTCTAATGCGTTTCTAATAGCCTCAGCGACAACGACGTTATCGTACTCCTTATTATACCTCAGGAGGAGAGAGGTCCATATAACCCTCCCAGCTAACGCCGGGATGAAGGCCTTGCTCTCAAGGACCACTGTCGGCGTTGCTAACACTCCTAAGGCCTTCATCACCTCGCCCTTAACGCCTAACGGGACGTTACCCTCTAAATCCTCAACAGGCCCTACCCCGGATCTAGAGCCGTTCACAGTAAGTAGGACGGAGAACGTGCCCCCCTCTAGATTCACCTCCACACCCCCGACTATGTCGTCCGTTACGCCATCCTTCTTCAGGATGAAGCCCGGGATCCGTCTCGCTAGAGTGTCAAGCGCGGCCTCAGCCAGGGAGTACTCAACTGCTACAGGAGCTTCGAGACAGCCGTTGCCGTACATCCTCCCGAAAACTCTCAGCGTCGCTAGGTGGGGTAGGGACGCGTCGGCCCCCTCTAGACTCCTCAACATCTCGGTCTCGAAAGTCGTTAAGCCTCTTCTCGGTGAAGCACACCCGAACCCGCCATCCTCAGTCTCTACGCAGACAGTCCTTAGGGAATGTATCGTGACCTTCCTCACGCTAACATTGAAATCGAAGAACTTACGGAGTAGGGCTACGGCTGACGCGTACCCGAGAGAGTCATCTTGAATTAAGCCACTGTGACTATGAACATGTCCAACCCCGATGTGCCCGGCTACGCAGACGGTCCTACTTGATCCAGTCATGTGGATCACGTGGTTCAACGTGACTTGAACTTCTCCTCGTTGAAGTCCTTAATAACCAGCTTGCTCACGGTTAGAGTGCCAAGAGGGTCTCCAGTCACGTTAAGCATGGTGTTCGGCATGTCTATGAGCGTGTAGACCCCGGCAATCCATCCAACAGGTTCTAGAGGCAGGCCTAAGGTTGTCATGGTTATCGCGGCGATCATTATACCTCCTCCAGGGATTCCCGCGCAAGCAGCTGACCCAAGCAACCCCATCAGCAGCGCTATGAACGTCTCAGGACCTCCCAACGGAACACCGTACATCTGAGACACCCATACAGCGTAGATAGGCATCTCAGCGGCGACTGCCTGCATGTTTATGGTCGCAGCTATGGGTAGGATTAAGTTAGCAGCGTCCACAGGCACGCCTAACTCCCTCGTGACCCTCATAGTCACTGGCAGGGTTGCTGAACTACTGCACGTAGTGAAGGCGGTTAGCATCGCCGGGTATATCTTCCTCCAGTATTGTAGCGGGTTTAACTTGAGTATGCCTGCAAGCAGTACCGGGTGGTAAACGAGGATTACTATAGCATAGCTAACCCACTGAGTTATGATCATCTTCCCAACAGCCGTTAGACCCATGGCACCAACGGTCGCGACAAGGTTGGACATTAAAGCGAACACACCTACTGGAGCGTACCATAGGATGAAGTCAACGATCTTATAGATGGCCGTCAGGGAAGCGCTCAGCAGTTTCTCAAGCGACTGCCTACCCTCCGGCGAGAACTTCCCCATCAGAGACACGGCGAAGCCCACGAGCAAAGCCATCACTATTATTTGCAGCATGTTGAGCTCAAGGAACGGCTGGATAGGATTCCTCGGGATGAGTCCGAGTAGCACGTCAATGGCTGAAGCAGGCTTCGGCGCAGTCCACTCCGGCGGTGGAGGTAGTTGCAAGCCAACGCCTGGCTGCATTATGTTCGCCATCACGTAGCCAGTGGCGGCGGCTAGGAGACCCATTATGAGCCAGTACACGAAGAACCCTCCAAATATCTTGCCAAGCCTTGCGTACACCTTAACAGTAGTGACGGCCCACGCGATAGATACGAACACTAACGGTCCGACAATGAACTTCAACAGGTAGATGAATATATCCCCTAGGAACTTTATGCTTGTGATAGGCTCGCCAACAACCCAACCGACTATAAGGCCTAAGAGCGTTGCCACCAGCATTGCTAGAGGTCTCTTACCAGGTTTCAAAGCTAATTCTAACTCAGCCCCGATCTCTTTAGTGTCAGAGGTAAAAGCCATAGACTACCACAAATATAGATCTCCTTTAGATTTATAAGCTTTAAGTACCTGCCCGCGAACGTAAGGAGTTGCTTAAGTCGTGATCACGTTAAGAGGCCCTGTTTACCTGGAGGAGGGTGATTGGTTTAAGTAGTTGTAAGCTATTAGCGAGTGGAGCGCCGTACCTAACCACAACACGTCTTCGTCGACGTCGAATCTGGGGTGGTGGTGTGGATGTATAATCCCCTTACACTCGTTCTTAATGCCTAATGAGATGAAGGCACCGGGCACCTTCTGTAGGTAGTACGAAAAGTCCTCGGCACCCATACTCATAGACGCTTCAGCCGTGGTCCCTAGCTTGCCGGCCACATTCATTACGAAGTCAGCTAGCTCGGGCGTGTTAATCACCGGCGGGTACGTGATTTCCTCTAACTCTAGAGTGCCTTCACACCCCCATGCTAGTGAGTAGTGTTTAACTACGGCTTCAATCCTAGCCAGCACATAATCCCTTACGTTTAAGTCGAACGTCCTTAAGGTGCCGTAGATCCTGACTTCATTAGGTATCACGTTACTGGCGTTGCTTCCCTCGAACTTAGGTGTCGATATCACCACGGGTGTGTGTGGGTTTACGTTCCTAGACACTATCTTCTGAATAGCGTTGTATATGTCTGCGGCGGGGGCTGTAGGATCTCTGGTTAACTCGGGGTGAGCTGCGTGGCCTCCTGAACCCTTAACCCTGATTACGAAGGAATCGGCTGACGCGTTCATAGGACCTCTCCTAGTGGCTATAACGCCTGCAGGCAGTTCAGACCATACGTGGACGCCGAATATAGCGTCCACGTCGTTCAAGTGACCCTCATCAACGATCTTCTTAGCTCCCGCACCACCCTCCTCAGCGGGTTGGAAGATCAGTTTGACGGTGCCATTCAGGTGATCCCTAACGCCAGACAACACTCTTGCAGCGCCTAACAACATGGCCACGTGCGCGTCGTGACCGCACGCATGCATCTTACCTGCGACTCTAGACCTGTAGGGCACGTCGTTTTCCTCTTGGATCGGCAACGCATCCATGTCAGCCCTCAAAGCAACGACGCGCCCGCCACACCCGCCTCTAAGAACGCCTACAACACCGGTCCCCGCAGCCCTAACTACTTCAACCCCTACAGACCTCAGCTCCTCAGTGATTAATTGTGAAGTCCTGAATTCCTCGAACCTCAACTCAGGGAACATATGTATATCCCTCCTCAACCTAACCACGTACTCGCTCAACGACCTTGATAACTCGATAACCCTAACCTCAACAGGGTCTAAACCCATACCTAAACACCATTGACTAAGATCATGCACTCATATAAAGGTTAAGTAGCTAAGCTCGCGCTGGCAACCCTCGTCAGTTCATCCTTAACTAACTCAAGGTAGTCGAAGCTGATTCAGTCAGGATCTACTGAGTCACGTGTTGAGAAGCCCCCTCACGTAAGGGTTACTGTATTTTTCACGGTTAAGCGTTGTGACGTCGCCGTGACCTGGAAGGACGACAAGGTCTCCGGGTAGCTCGACAAGCTTCTTTAAAGAAGACCTCATCTTACTTGTAGAGCTCTCCGGGAAGTCCGTCCTGCCGACAGTGCCTTTAAATAGGGTGTCACCGCTGATTAGGAACCCGCCCGTCAGGACGCAGATACTCCCCTGCGTATGCCCCGGCGTGTGAATGACTCTAACTTCAAACCCTTTGACGGGCTTCACAGTCATGCCATCGTAAACACGCATTACGTCTCCCGGCTCTTCATACACGTCACCGTAGTATCGCTCGGCAACCTCCCTATGCCTGGAGGTTAGATCAACGTCAAGCTCGTGCATGTAGAGCCCCACGTCAAGTAACCTACAGAGTCTGCCGGCGTAGAACACGTGGTCGAAATGACCGTGGGTCGCGATAACGAAGCACACGTTAGTGACTCCCAACTGCTTCAAAGCAGACGTGATGTCCGCCAAGCGGATGCCTGGATCCACTATAAAGCCTGTATCCCCAACGTACATGATATAAGTGTTTGTGCTTAGAGGGCCTCCCGTGATCCTATAGTATTTCATAGCGTCGCGCCTTCCTTATAGCGTTTCGAGTCGGTCGTATTTAAATAATGACCGCTACCGGAGCTATTTCACGACTCGTAATTAGGCATGGCAGGTGCTTTTATGGTGGTTTTCAGCTTTAAGGCGTGTGTTTAACTCGTCAAGAACAACATATATATGTTGCTACGGCGTTACCATTGTAGGTAGGGATATCCGCATGGAGAGGGTTGACACTGTTTTAAGCGGGGGGTACATCATAACTCTCGACGAGTTCAACCGCGTTATCCCTGGAGGGGCTGTGGCGATTAGAGACGGCGTTATTGTAGACGTGGGTGTGGAGGATGACATCAGAGGGAAGTACGTGGGTGAGGAGGTCGTGGAGAGGAGGCACCACATCATAATCCCTGGTTTGGTTGACTGCCACACGCACACGCAGCAGTATCTACTCAGGTCTGCTATAAACGACGCGATGCTTCAACTACCTCCTGTCTGGACTAAGGTGTTGGTCCCGTTCGAGAGGATGATGGGGGAGGACCTGGCGAGACTCTCGACGCGGGCAAGCATAGTCAACATGCTGAGGAATGGCGTGACTTACTTCATAGAGGCGGGAGCTCCGTACCCTGAGACACTTGCACAGGAGGTCCTGAGGTCAGGGATTAGAGGCGTAGTTACCTACGCGACGTACGACGTCGCTGAGGAGAAGGTCACGGAGCCTGGCGAGGTGCTGAGGAAGGTTGAAGAGCTCTACAGGAGTTACAGCAGTGGAGGTGGTAATCTGCATGTATGGATGAGCATAAGGCAGGTAATGATGGTGACTGAGGAGTTAATGGACGCGGTTATGGAGATGGGCAGGAAGTACGGCGTTGGCCTTACACTACACTTAGGTGAGTACCAGGGGGAGGTCGACTACACACTGGCTAAACATGGTCGAAGACCTCTTGAGTATTTAGTGGAGAGAGGCCTTAAACACGTTAAGCCCGTGATCATAGCCCATGGAGTGTTCTTCTCACCAAACGAGATCGAGCTCCTTAGGAGATACGGGATGGGGGTCTGCTGGTGTCCGACGGTCGACTCCTGGTTGATGGGACCTCACTGGGCAGGGTTCACAGGGATCGAGGGATTAAGGATAGGGTTAGGTAGTGACGGCGGGGCCTGGGGCAGGCTAGACATACTGCATGAAGTGAAAGTGGCTAAGGCCCTGGGTAAGGCAGTCGCTAACGCTGTCTCGTACTTCAAGGCAGGCCTGAACTCTACCACTTTGCTGGGTATGGCAACCGGCTCGAGAGGGTTGATGACGGGGGAGAAGGTCGGGAGAGTGGAGAAGGGCTACGCAGCCGACCTCACAATCCTCGACGCAAGAACCATCAAGACATTACCGCTTAACAACCCTGTAGACTCGGTAGTGAATTACCTGGAGGGCGACAACGTCACGGACGTCATGATTGAGGGGAGGTTAGTAGTCAAGAACGGCAGAGTATCCTCGATGGATGAGGAGGGGATCGTGAGGGAATTGCTGGAGAGAGAGGAGGAAGTGAAGGAGAAGCTCAGGGAACTGACGAAACAGCTTAAAGTGTTGAGTGCTTAGCTAGGGGCCTTCTAGCACACGTCCGGGTCTCGAGGGTTAAGAAATTTTAACTCGCTTAAGATACATTGCGTGGCGGGTGTTATGAGCGTTATGAGGCATATCTCAGTTGCCTTGGGTAAGGAGCCAGCGGACCTAGTAGTCATTAACGGAAATCTCGTGAACGTCGTCACGAAGGAGGTGTACGAGGGAGGGGTTGCAGTAGCGAACGGCAGGATAGTTGCTATAGGCGACGTTAACTACGTGATAGGCAAAGGCACGAAGGTAGTCGACGCGGCGGGGGCTTACATCACACCGGGGCTGATAGACGGTCACGTTCACGTTGAGACAAGTCTCATGACGTACTCTAAGTTCGCCGAGGCGGTTCTACCCCACGGGACCACGGCTGTTGTGAGCGACTTCCATGAGGTAGGGTTAGTGTCTGGGGTGAGGGGTATTAAGGCGATGGTTGAGGAGGCAAGGAGGACGCCGCTGAGGCTCTACTTCCTAGCCCCCGTCAGGTTACCGTTCCACCCAGGTCTGGAGACCGTGGGTGGTGAGTTAGGGCCTGATGACGTGGAGGAACTCTTGAAGCTGCCGGAGGCAGTAGGTTTAAGCGAGATCGTGGCGATGAACCTCCTCCTCGGCGATCAGGACTACCTAGCGGCGGTCGAAGTTGGCAGGAAACACAGAGTAACCCTGGAAGGCCATGCGCCAATGATTAAGGATCAAATGCTTTCAGCCTACGCCGCCTTCGGGATAAGATCTGATCACGAGTCATTCACCGCCGAGGAGGCATTGCAGAGAGTGAGGAACGGCCTCAGGTTAATGATGAGGGAGGGGTCAGTTGCTAAGAACCTCCACGAGACTGTTAAGACCATAGTAGAGAAGCACGTCGACTCGAGGTACATTTTAATGATCACTGACGACGTTGACGCTCCGGATCTATTGAGCCAGGGCCACCTCGACCACCTAATACGGAGGGCTGTGGAGGAGGGTGTCGATCCGTTAACCGCTCTCCAGATGGTTACAATCAACACGGCTGAGAACTACAGGATCGATCATGAAGTAGGGATCCTAGCCCCCGGCAGGTACGGTGACATACTTATAGTCAGTAATTTGGAGAGGTTTGACGTGAAGACAGTCATTACCAACGGCGAGGTAGTGGCCCAGGATGGGAGGATTATTAAGGAGTTACCTCCGGTGAAGCGCGATCCTTCGCTCCTTAACACAGTTAAACTCGTTAAGAGGATGTCGGCGGAGGATCTGAAGTTCAGGGTTGATAGGAAGTCTGGCAGGGCGCGGGTAGTGGTGATGAGGGTGCCACCCCACATACCGATCATTGAGCATGACGAGGAAGTTGTGGAGATAGTTGACGGGGTGATATATCCCGACCCGCAGAGGGACATCGCGCAGATATCCGTCGTGGAGAGACACGGCAGGTCAGGAGGGGTTGGGACAGCGTTCATAAGGGGCTTCAACATAAAGAGGGGCGCTATAGCGTCCTCAATGGCTCACGACAATCATAACATAGTGGTTCTAGGGGTTAACCACAACGACATGGCCCTCGCAGTGAATAGGATCGCTGACCTGCAGGGAGGACAGGTTGTCGTGGAGGGCGGTAAGGTAGCTGCTGAGCTACCGCTACCCGTGGCCGGATTAATGACGGACGAAGAGCCTTCAAAAGTCGCAGAGAGGGTTGAGACGCTTAAGAAGGCCGCGCAGAACCTCGGCATAACTATCTACCACCCCTTCATGTTCCTCATATTCATACCGTTAGTAGCGATCCCGCTGTATGCAGTGACGGATAAGGGGCTCGTAGACGTGCTGAACCAGAAAATAATAAGCTCGATAATCCAGTATCTATAGATTTTGCCTTTAAAACGGCTTCACACTTACCTAGGTTATTATTCATTATTCTTTTCACTTAAAGCAACTGATTACAAAACCAGACTTCCACCACTTCAACCCCCCTCGCCCTGAAGGTTAGGCTTAGGTCTTGTTATAAGTTCCTCGCCTCTGTTAATGGCTATTGATGCAATCAATAGGTCTGGAAAAGCCTGCGGCTTACCTACTTCAAGAAGACTCAGCTGGAGTTTATGTGCTAATATAAAATCATACTTAACAGGGAACCGCTCCACTCCTAAATAGCTTGCAGTAGATTAATTTCAGGAAACTCTACCAGCATTATCGCTGTTATGTTCTCGTTGATAGAGCTCCTTGACCCTGAGCTTGGGTAAAACCTCGTCGAGAATCTTAGTCAACTCCTCATCGAAAACCCATGAGGGGATCTTAAACGAAACAGTCCTAGACCCCCAACAAATACAGCGTGAGGAACCAAAGCAACCACAATTATAAACTTAAATGAACACCTTAGCTCTTAAGAAGCGAACATTAAGACACCTTGCTTCTAATCTAACTGCGAAGGAGAGCTGGAGCCGCCGGCGGGGTTTGAACCCGCGACCCCCGGCTTACAAGGCCGGTGCTCCACCAGGCTGAGCTACGGCGGCCCCATTTATTTGTGTTTACTTAAAGCCTTATAATGTTTATCCTTTAAAGGTCAGGAAGGAGGTCAATAGTTGGGGTGTATGTTTGAGGGTTAAGCTGATCGCTTCCTTAGGCCCTTCATCGAGCTCCAGCGAGGTTATTGAGTCTCTAGTTCGTGAGGGGGTTTCGGGATTCAGGATTAATTTGGCGCACGGGAGCTTGAGTGAGTGGAGTGAGTTGATTAGTAGGGTCAGGAACGCCGAGGTTTCTTTAGGTAAGTTCACGGCGGTGATCGTTGACATTAAGGGCCCCTCACTGAGGTTAGGTGATTTCCCTGAGGTCCTTCAAGTTAGTGCGGGTTCTCTCGTCGAATTCTGTGTCTCCGGGTACTCGTTAGTTGAGTTGAGGGTTCCGTTCCCGCACAGCGGGATCCTCAATGAATTGTCTGCCGGCGACTTCCTCGTCATGGATGATGGTAGAGCTCGATTCAAGGTCGTCGACGTCTCGAGGGAGTGCTTCAAGGCTCAAGCACTGACCTCCTGCTCCTTGAGATCTAGGAAGAACGTCGCCTTCCCTGGGAAGGAGTTCAAGCTACCTTACTTAACGAGCGAGGATACTGAGGCTCTCAAGGCGTTATGCATTGAGGGGATTGACTACGTCGGCGCGAGCCTGGTCAGGAGGGCGAGGGACGTTGAAGAGCTGAAGGATTTCCTCAGAAGCATCGGTTGCGACGCGTTGGTGGTGACGAAGGTCGAGACTAAGGATGCCGTCGAGAACCTCAACGAGGTGGTCGAGGTGTCGGACGCCGTCCTAGTTGCCAGAGGTGATTTAGGCATGAACTTCGGTCTGGAAGAAGTCCCGATACTCCAGAGAACGATAGTTGAGGCATCGCTTAGAATGGGTAAGCCTGTCATCGTAGCGACGCAACTCCTGGAGTCCATGACTAACAGTCCAGTCCCCACTAGGGCTGAGGTCTCCGACGTGAGTAACGCCGTCATGGAAGGCGTTGACGCGCTCATGCTGACGGGCGAGACGGCGGTAGGGAATCACCCTGTCGAAGCTGTTAAGTGGTTGAGAAGGATTGTGGATAGGACAGAATCAGTTTATAAGCCATTCATCCAGAGAACGGGTGAGCACGTTAAGAAGTCGCTGAAGAAGAGATACGCTAAGGGAGTTGTCGAGCTGGCTGAGGATCTAAACGGGGTGCTGGCGATTTACTCTATGAAGGGTACGACAGCCTTTTCAATAGCTTCGCTGAGGCCTAAGACACGCTTCTACGTAGCGGTCCCTAACGTCAACGTAGCTAGAAAGCTGTCGATAATCTGGGGCGCTGATGTAAGGGTTATTGAATCAAGTAATTATATGGAAGGTCTTGAGAAGCTATACGCAGACCTCCTTAGAGAGGGCTACCTCCGGGAGGGCGAGGTAGTCATCCTAACATACGGCTTGAGGGAGAGGGAGCAGGTGATCAAGGTTAGGATGACGGGAAGCCAGCAAACTTAAAACTGAGCTTGAAGGTAATACTTTGTGAGCTGAGGAGGATGTCTAAGAAACCGAAGAAGGAGGTAGGGAAGGTAGTCAAGAAGAAGTCAAGAAGAGTCACATCTAGGCTGAAGAGGGTTGACGTCATCATCTTAGTGAGCGTCGTAGCCCTCATCATAGCCGGGATGTATCTAGCGTTTTTCGGGGTTCCCTCAATCCCGGCAACAAGTGCTCAGACTGTTGTGACCCCCCTGGAGGTCCTTAAGAAGGTCGTGACTTCTGTCTTCGTAAGTAATTACACTAACACCTCTCTAATCGTTATGTATAGCGTCAGGGGGAATTACGCGCTTAACACGTCTCTCTCCATAGCTGATTCCATGTTCGTTACAGCGGCTTACAATGGTGAGAGAGGCTACTGGTTCGCGTACTACGACGCAACGCCCTACATGAGGCCAGTCCTAAGAAAGTTAGGGATTGAGTCGTTCCAGGAAGACAACGCCACCCTACCGCCTAAGGTCAGTAAGCCTGAGGAACTCCTCATCAACGTTTTGAGGTTAGAGCGGAGGAATGCCTCCTTAATTAAGACCTACCTAGGTGATGAGGATCTCCCCGTAACCCTATCAACACTCAATCTAAGCTCGGCCTCGCTCAATAAAATCAATACGGTCACTTCAACGAGGGCTACAGAGGTCTTCACTTACACAGTGACGGAGGGCAACTCGAGCTTGACCATCACCCTCTGGGTCGATAAGGAGACTCGAGTACCTCTGAAGGCCAGGCTAGTCTCAAGAGACGGCGAGCTTATATTCACGCTGACCAGCGTAGGGCTTATTTAACGGGGTGTTAACGTTGGAGAACATAAGACCTACTATAAGGTTACCTCCTAAGGACGTTGACCCACGTAAGCAGGCAGCTCAAGAGAGACTTAAAAACGTTAGGCATGTCATCGCTATTACCTCAGGTAAGGGGGGTGTTGGGAAGTCGTTCATAGCCTCTAACCTGGCTCTGACGCTGAGGACTCTAGGGTATGAGGTAGGTCTGATGGATATAGATTTCCACGGCCCCTCAGCCCCGAAGATGTTGGGTATAAGGAACCAGAGGTTAATAGCCCTCTCAGAGGGTATACAGCCAGCTACGGGGCCTCTGGAGCTCAAGGTGATGTCCCTAGACTTCCTCCTGGAGAGCGATGACACTCCGGTCATCTGGAGGGGGCCCATAAAAACCACTGCGATATTTCAGTTCGTGACAGACGTGTCGTGGGGTGCTCTGGATTACCTGATTATAGACATGCCCCCGGGAACAGGTGATGAGGCGATAACGATCGCTCAGGAGCTGCCGAAGATGGACGGGATCGTCTTCATCACCATACCTTCGGAGGTCTCCGTGCTCGTCGTGGGCAGATCTATAATGTTCTACAAACGCCTGGGGAAGGAGCCGATAGGCGTGATCGAGAACATGTCGGCCTTCTACTGTCCCGACTCAGGCAAGACGTACAGGGTCTTCGGCAAGGGCTCGGGGAAGATTCTCTCAGAGAAATATAAAATACCGCTACTCGCCGAGATACCTCTAGACCCTAGGATAGGCGAGGTCAACGATGAAGGAAGACCCTACGTCCTGACGTACCCGGACTCCCCCATCACGCAATCTTTCAGAGGCATTGCAGCTAAGGTGGTAGAGATACTTGAGAACATGGAAAAATAGAGGGAGAACTCGGTCAAATGACCGTCTCCACCCCCACGCGTGGGTCTCTTACCCCTACGTTTGACGGTTCCAACCTATAACTACCTTGTTCCTCAGCATAGCCACGTGCAGAGCGCCATCATAGTATTTATTAGAGACCCCCCTGACCCTCAACACTTCATTGACGGACTCAGCGCTTAATTGCAACGGATCGTGAGCGTCTGACGCTATTAAGTAGTTGCACGCGTAACCGAAGGAAGGTACCCAGGTCCAGTACTCCCTAACCACTCTGAAGACCTCTCTTAAACTCCCTACGACCTCACTGTAGACCTCGGGGAAGAAGAACGAGTTGCCCGCTTGAGTAGCGAGAATCCCATCAACCTTCATGAGTTTCTTTAGTTCAGAGTAGAACTCCACGGAGTAGAGCTTACGCCCGATCTCAGGACCGTACGGGTCAGTTAGGTCGTTGATTACGACGTCGAATTGATTGCTGGGGGCTTCCCTTACATACTTAAGTCCATCCTCGATGATCACCTTAGCTCTTGGGTCGTTGAATGACCCTCTATGCATGAAGTACAGGTACTTCCTAGCGAAATCCACTAACTCCCCGTCGATGTCAACCATGACGACCTCCTCAACGGTCCTGTGTTTTAGGACCTCCCTCAACGTCGCGCCTTCACCACCGCCTATTATCAGAGTTCTCCGCGGGTCAGGGTGTGTTGTCATAGCCGGCTGGACCAGCGACTCGTGATATATGTATTCATCCGCTTCTGTTGACTGTATATAGCCGTCAAGAACTAACCCCCTCCCGAAGTCTTGAAGCTCAACTATCTGTACTTCCTGATACTTAGTCCTTGCCGTTAATATCACTTTACTAACGCTCGCCACCATCACCATGTTAGGGGCTACACCCTGAAGTAAGGCAATCCCTAGCTTAACTTCGCTCAACCATTTCACCTAAACATATCATAGGAAAGCCAGGTTTAAAACAGTCCGCGAGCGCGTCGCACACAACCCTGGAACTACTGCTCTGCGCGAGGTCGACTTAGAAGCTCACCGCATATCTTAAGACCGACCTCACTCAACTTGTAGTACTTGACGTTAGTTATGAATGACTCACTCCCTTGTGATCTTACCCTGCACATCGCTCTCAGCGGGCATGCGTTGCACAGACATTGCGTGCCCGTGTCAACAGCGACCAGTAAACCCTCGCTGATCAGGGCTGAGAGAACCAAGTTAATGTCGTTATCCGCTAGCTTGAGTTTACTCGCCAGCTCGCTTGCTGTGAGGGTCCTTAACGTGCATATAAGCCTAAGAGACTTGCTCACTACCTCCTCGGCCATGCTCAACGGAACTACTCCCTCAAAACTATCTCCTCATTGTTCTGTGGTAAGTGAACCTCGACGTCGTTGAAGCCCTCTTTAACCTTACTCATGAAAACACTCCCGGCTTTCTCGCTTGTGTGGATGATTATAATGCGTGAGACTCCTCTAAACTCCCTCAGCAACTCTAGAAGCCCGTCAAGACCTGCATGACTTGAGAAGTCGAACCACTGCACTCTAGCCTTAACAGGACCTACCTCCTCGGAGGGAATGCCGTCCTCTAGCAAGGACCTTCCAGGCGTTCCCGGCGCTTGATAGGAGACCATAAAGACGGCGTTTCCAGGGTTCCCGGCAAATCTCTTCAGGTAGTAGAGTGCAGGGCCTCCCTTAAGCATCCCGGCAGACGCCACGATTACGTTCCCGTCACCCTCAACAACCCTCCTCCTCTGTGAAGGTCTGACCACGGGCTTGAACTCCTCCTTGGACTTCAGGAGTGATTCATACTTGTTTATGTACTCAGGATAGCTCACCAACACCTCGTATATCTGCCTCACCATCCCGTCGTAATACACGTCACCCTTAAACCTCTCGTAAAGGAGTGAGAGTATCTCCTGTGCCCTGCCCAGGCTGAAGGCCGGAACCAGCACATTACCCCCTCTATCCGTGACCTCCCTGATGGAGTCTATGAACTCCTTCTCAACAAGCCCCCTCGACGGGTGTTCAATCCAACCGTACGTCCCCTCAATTATGACTGTGTCGGCCGTGAGTCCGGGGTTGCTAGCCCTTGAAACAAGCCTTGTGTCTATAGTGTTCACGTCTCCTGTGTAGATCACCTTAGAGTCGTTGACCTCCACGTAAGCCATGGAACTGCCTGGTATATGCCCGGCGTTGATTAGTTTAACTGAGTAGCCCTCAACATT
>JAWBLQ010000002.1:0-10826 GCA_038830105.1 Zestosphaera sp.
GATAAAGACGCCTTAAGCACGCTCAAAGAGCTTCTTAAAGATCTAGTTCCCGCCTTTTTAAAGGCTTAATGGATTCAGACTTATTTCCTATTACATGGGTTTGATTAGGTGGTGTAGTGGGTGAAGGTTAACTCGCCTTACGTAACTGACGAGGATGTTCAGGAGGTTGTCAAGGTCTTAAGGAGCGGTAACCTAGCGGCTGGGGAGTATGTGCGTCTGTTCGAGGAGGCTTTCGCAGGGTATTTAGGGATTAAACATGTGCTCACGGTTAGTAACGGGACCATAGCGCTTTACCTAATTTTCAAGGCTTTAGGAATAGGACCTGGTGACGAGGTCGTCGTCCCGGACTTCACGTTCGCAGCAACAGCAACCACAGCCGCTCTGGCGGGAGGTAAGATAACTCCAGCCGACATAGAACTAGAGACCTACACCATTGACGTTGAGGGTTTAGAGGAGAGGCTTACTGAGAGGACTAAGGCTGTCGTAGTTGTACACCTCTACGGGCACCCTGCCGACATGGATCCGATAGTTAGGCTGGCTGGTGAGAGAGGCATTCAAGTCATTGAGGACTGCGCGCAGTCCCACGGTGCAGACTACAAAGGAGTTAAAACAGGGTCTGTGGGGGTCGCCTCCGCGTTCAGTTTCTACGCAACTAAGAACCTGACTATGGGGGAGGGCGGTGCTGTAGCTACTAATGAGGATTCGGTGGCTATGTACGTGAGGCTTCAGAGAAACCACGGGCAGTTGGAGAAGTACGTTCACTCAGTCATGGGTTGGAATTTCAGGATAACTGACATACAGGCGGCTCTCGGGTATTCACAGCTAACTAGGCTTGAAGAGATGAATAAGAGGAGGCGGGTGATAGCTGCGGTATATAACGATGAACTCTCCGGTGTTAAGCACGTCAGGCTACCTGTTGAGAAGCCCTACGCCAAGCACGTGTATCATCAATACACGTTATGGGTTGAGGGTTATGGGGTGCGGGATAAGTTAGCTGAGTTCCTGCTGACGAGAGGGATTCAGACAGCTATTCACTATCCGTTACCGATACATCAACAACCCTGTTTAAAGAACTACCTAGTTCTACGCGGTGATCTAACGAACTCTATAGAAGCGTCTAAACACGTGCTCTCGCTCCCGATACACCCGGGGCTTAGAGATGAAGACGCATTGTTTGTAGCTCGCTTAATTAAGGAGTTCTTCAAGGACCTTAAAGTTTAGAGAAGTCTAAAATTATTTTATAGCTTCTGACACGTTCTTATATCGGTGGGGCGAGGTGTGTGCTGAGCATTCAAGTGAGTCTGTTGAAGACTACGTGCTTACAGTGTACAGACTTGAGAGACTATGCGGTAACGCGAGGACCTCACTGATAGCTGAAGAGCTTAAAATAAGGGAGGGTACTGTGAGTAAAGTCCTTAAGAAACTCCAAGCAGACGGTTTAGTGACTCTAACTAAGTATAGAGGTGTTAAGCTGACTGACTTAGGGAGGGACGTAGCTGAAAACATCTTGAGAAAGCACGCGATACTTGAGGAGTTCCTAGTTAATTACCTGAACTTCAACTTAGTTAAGGCGCACTACCTAGCCCATAAGATGGAGCACCTGCCTGACGAAGTGGTTGAGGCAATATACGTTAAGTTGGGGAAGCCTGTTTTACGTTACACGATAACTCTAGTCAGGGGTGCGGACTTAAGCACTGTAACACCGCTTGTTAAGGCATCACCTGGTAAGTGCTACGTGATAACCCACCTGTACGTTGAGTTAAGCACCGTTCTAGATAAACTATCGAAATCTAGGTGTGGGTATCCCTGCGTGGTGAAGGTTGAGGGATCCGGAGCTAGGGGGGTTTCCGTAAGTACACGTGAGACCGAGATAGTCTTCACACATCAGGAGAGTGAGTCCATATACGTCCAAGAGGCGACCTGCAGTGAATGACATTCTATCTAATGTTCCAAGCGGGCGTAGAGTCCTCGTAGTGAGGATTAACGCAGGTAAGGGCCTTGTGGATAGGCTTTATCAAATGGGTCTACTGCCCGGGGAGGAGGTCTTCGTTAAGCATAATAACAGAGGTATAGTCGTACTGGAGGTAAGAGGGGTTGAGATAAGTGTAAGCAGAGGCATCGCCATGAAGATCGAGGTTAGATCTATCTGACGGGTGGGCGAAACCTCGCCTATAGCTTATTCAAGCTGGTTAACTAAAATTATTCAGGGCCTAGCTCTTTAAGCACTTTCAGCCCCTTAGAAGTTAATCTATACACCGACTTCCCATGTGAATATCCCTTCTCAACTAACCCTAAGCTCCTGAGCTTCTCAAGCCTTCTCCAGACAACCGACTTGTTGAGCCCAGTCGCTTCAGCCAGCTCGGTCAATGCTATTTCACCACTGCTTAAGACCTTGAGAATTACTTTATCCCGCTCATCGAAACCCGTTTCAATGAGCGGCTCTGTAGGGGCGTAACCTCTGATCCTCCTCCTGATGATGATAAATAAAATCAACGCAAGGATTGCAATTATGATCAGTATCAATAGTAGCGAGAACGTGTTAACTCCGGCCTCTCCAGGAGGCGTTGCCGTGGTTAGAGATGTTGGCGTCGTTGCGAGAGAGAGTATTAGGTAACGTATCTCGTATACGCCACCGCTATCGAACTTAAGGATCACGTAGACGTACCTCCCTGAGGAATCGCTTCTAGTCTCCACATTCGGTGTTCCGTTAAAATACAGGAGGGCTGAGTTAGGGGGTAAGACTACCTCAGCGGGTCCTGACGGCTGTATAATCACGTTGATAACTACCTCCTCGTAGACCACACCAACGTAAGCGTCGTACTCGACAGTAACGTCGCTTAACCCACTCACGTCGAGCTCTACCTCACCCTCAGGAGTTATGCGTGATGGTAAAGGCATTCCCTCCGAGGAAAAAACCATCAATGAATTTTCTATATAGCCCCTCTCCAGTCCAATCCTTATAGTTCCTTCGCCGGAAATCCCGTCAACGATTACAGATATCGATGCCGAACCGTCTATGTTGAGCACGTATCTATACCTTAAGTTATAGTAGGCGGTAACTATAGCAGAGGAAGCGAACAACACGTCAAAGATAACCAACCCGATTAAACAGAAGATCAAGACCTCTCTAGGGATGGTCATGTGCAACACACCTAATGTATCACTTTTATCCCAGAAATTAAAAACATATTGGTTCCTTAAATAGAGGGCACACGATTGAAGTCAAGTATAAGTTTGTTTGAGGTTAATATTTTTATAGTGTCTACGTGTTGATAGGTAGGTAATGATTAATGAGCGTGGAGAGGGTCTTCAGGGCGGGTTTAAGGGAGGAGTTGCTGAGGAGTGGTGTGAACCCCTATCCACACAGGTTAAGTCTGGGTTACGTCCCTATACGGGATATAGTTGGTAATCGGGGGGTCGGTGAGGTGGTTTCAACGGCCGGCAGGGTAGCTAGTATGAGGAGGCATGGTAGGTTGATCTTCTCCGACCTAGTGGATGACGGGTTCAAGATTCAGCTATCCCTGGATTTAAGCGTTGTAGGTGATGAGAGGTTTGAGTGGTTTATAAAGTACGTTAACCTAGGTGACTTCATTAATGTAGTGGGTGATCTTTTCTACACACATAAGGGGGAGCTAACGATTAACGTGAGGGAGTACTGCCTGCTGGTTAAGGCATTAAGATCCCCCCCGGTTAAGTGGGGTCATAAGATCCTAGATACTGAGGTCAGGTATAGAAAGCGATACCTAGACTTAATGATGTCTCCTCAGGTGAGGAGGATTTTCGAGGTGCGCTTCAATACTATAGCGGAGATAAGGAGATTTATGTGGGGGAAGGGATTCATAGAGGTCGAAACCCCGATACTTCAACCGGTGTATGGTGGTGCAGCTGCTAAACCATTTATGACTAGAGTTCGTTCTCTTGACGAGGATTGGTACTTAAGGATAGCGCTTGAGCTATACCTGAAGAGGTTTCTAGTTGGTGGATTCAATAAGGTATTTGAGATAGGTAAGAATTTCAGGAACGAAGATATAGACGTCCAGCATAACCCGGAGTTCACAATGATGGAGGCTTACCAGGCCTACGTCGATTACGAAGATGTAATGAAGTTAATTGAGGAGTTAATAAGCAACGTGGCTGAGCGTGTCTTAAACACTACTAAAGTGAATTACCCGGTGGGAGATTCTGAAGTTGAGATAGATTTAAGGCCTCCATACAGGAGGATCAGGATGATCGACGGTCTGAGGGAGTTCGCAGGAGTGGATGTCGAGGGTTTAAGTGATGATGAAGTGAAGAGCCTTCTTAAGAAGCACGACCTACTCACCCCAGGCGGTTACGACAGAGGTAGAGCTATAGTCAAGCTGTTTGACAGGCTGGTGGGGGAGCATCACTTAATTCAGCCGACGTTCGTCATGGACTTCCCAGCATCCTCCTCACCACTTGCTAAACCACATAGAGCAGACCCCAAGTACGCTGAGAGGTTCGAGCTCTACATAGCGGGCATGGAGCTGGTGAACGCGTTCACCGAGTTGAACGACCCGGTGATTCAGGAATCGTACTTCAGGAATGAGGAGGAGAGGAGGAGGTTAGGAGATGCCGAAGCTCACCCCTACGACTGGGACTTCGTGGAGGCTCTCGAGTATGGCATGCCGCCGGCCGGCGGCCTGGGGTTAGGCATAGATAGGTTGATCATGATATTCACTGGACAGACCTCCATAAAAGAGGTAATCCCGTTCCCCATGCTAACCCGCCCCACGTAGGTTTATATGAGCACCACAACAGCTTCTGAATCCATCTAGTCAGGTATCTCAGGCTTTAAATGTTCACGCTATAATATTTCGATGGAAGGTGACTCTGATGGAGTTAGAGTTAAGGTGTTGGAGGTGTGGAGCTCGACATAGATACACGCCAGGGCTTGACAGGTGTACGTCGTGCGGGGAACCACTGCTTGTTGAGAGTGATTTTAGAGAGTCTCTCCAGAGGGATGGTTCCCTAACTCCTAGAGAGTTAAGGATCGTGTCGCTTGGGGAGGGCCGGACACCGCTTATTAAGTCCCGAGGAGGCATATACCTAAAGCTGGAGTACCTCAACCCGACAGGCTCCTTCAAGGATAGAGGTGCAGCCACAGCTGTTTCAGAGGCTTTAAGCAGGGGATGCTCGTTAGTTGTAGAGGATTCATCCGGTAATGCCGGTATATCGTACTCTGCTTACGCTGGTCGTGCTGGCCTCAAAGCCAGGATCTACGTCCCTTACGACGCTCCGATCGGTAAGAGGAACATGTTGAGGGCTCTGGGTGCTGAAGTTGTTGAAGCCCCTACAAGGGATGAGGCCGCTAGACTGGCGACCGCCGACTCTGAAGGGTGTTATGTAGGACATCGTGTGAATCCGTTCTTCCTTGAGGGTATGAAGGACTTAGCTCTCGAGTTAAGTAGTGAGCTTAGTGATGTTGACTACGTAGTCACTCCATTAGCCAGTGGCACGCTATTAATAGGTGTATGGAAGGGCTACAGGGAGTTAGTGGAAGCAGGCGTCGCTAAGCACGTTCCCAAGCTAGTAGCTGTTCAAGCGTGCGGGTATGAATCACTCAGCAAGTATTTTAGACCCGTCGTCAACGTTTGTAGGTCTAAGGCTGTATTGCCTGACGGGATAAGGCTGATGGACGCTCCTCGATTACAGCACGTGGCCGAGATACTCAGAGAGACTGACGGCATGTATGTAGTGTTAGACGATGAGCTTGTTAGACCGTATCTAAAGGAATTGTGGAGTGAGGGCGTGGTTTCAGAGCCCACCAGTGCCTACGCTTACGCGGTGGCTAGGGAATTACTTAGGGAGCACTACATAGCTGGTAAGGTAGTGGTGATGATTACTGGCAACGGGATGAAGCAGGTCTCAGGTGGAATGACTATATGAGTGAAGGGATTGACGCGCTGATCAGCAAGGCGTTAAGCTGGGACAAGGCTTCAGTAAGTAAACTCATAACCCTGATCGAGACTGACCCTGTTGAATCTCTTGAAGTACTGAGCAGAATCCCTCAACGACCTAAGGGATCACACGTCATAGGGTTCACAGGCTCGGCTGGGGTTGGTAAGTCCACGTTAATAAACGCTGTCGCTACGCTGTTAGCGCGTGAGAATCGCTCAGTGGCTGTGATGGCGGTCGATCCTAAATCCCCTATAACCGGCGGGGCTGTAATGGGTGATAGAGTCAGGATGAAGGACGTCCCGAAGGAGGTTTACGTGAGATCGATGACGACGCGTGAAGAGGAGTCACTCCCTCTGAAGGTGGTCTTAACGGTCGAGCTCTTTGAACGCTTAGGCTACGATAATATAATAATCGAGACCCCTGGAGCCGGTCAATTCAGCACTAGAGTGATGAAGGTCGTCGACACTGTGGTGGTTGTTTTAATGCCTGGAGCCGGTGACGAGATCCAGGCAATTAAGGCTGGCGTGATGGAGATAGGCAATATCTACGTAATCAATAAGTCAGATCTGCCTGGCGTAAACCTGACTTATAACCAGGTCCTCTTCGCACTGAACTCAACAGTGAAGGATGGATGGGTCCCGAGGATCCTGCTGACTAACGCCCTAAGCCTGGCGAGCGTGGAGCCTCTTGTGAAGGCCATTAAAGAACACCAGGAATACCTAGGGTCGAGCGAGCTCTTCGCCGTTAAGAGATCGGCGAGGAAATCCCTAGAACTACAGTTAATAGTTAACGAGGAGGTCGATAAGGTGGCGAGAACCATAAGTAGACCCGAGAGCGACCTCTACAAAGTATATGAGGAATTTCTGAGTGGCGTGGGTTCTATAGAGCGTCTGAGAGAGAGAATTAAGAAGGAACTCCTAAGTGAACTCATTAAATAACGTTTTTAATATTCTTTCTTTGTTTTATTGTTTTGAGGGGCCGTAGTTTAGCTTGGTAGAATGCGGGGCTTGGGTCCCCGTGGTCCGGGGTTCAAATCCCCGCGGCCCCACCAAATAAACTTCAAGAGTGTTAGTCTATACAGGACCTAATCGTTAACGCTGATACTGCCGTTGCCTTATCTCAGGGTTTCGCGAGTCTGGGTCACTGCTAGGAAGGCTCCTACTAGAGATGCCGCTAAGTGTATGATAATTGAACTACATGGATTGATTATAGACGCCACTGTCTGGAGCACTGCCGTACCGGAGAATAGGATGGTGTTGAATAGTGCTATAGCTGTTGCTGAGTACCCCACGGCGTAGCTCTCCTTAGCCATGGGCGGCGCCACCGTGTGAAGACCGGCCGCCACTCCCAGGAGGACCAGAGATGTAAACATGGTGGTTGTGCTGAGTGTTAACGTTGAGTAAAGCATGAGGGTCCATGATAACGCTGAAGTAGCGGACGCCGCCAGTAATAATGGCTTCCTCCTTCTTAATACTTTATCGCTTAAGAAACCTGCTATCGGAGTTGTTAACGTGAAGATCAATGCCAGGAGCATTAAGTATTGGCTAGCTACGTCTATGCTCATCCCGAAGACCTCGCTTAAGTGCTTCTGGCCCCATGAGGACTGGTAAGCTAGCGTAACTCCGTAAATACCTAGGGACGCTACTCCGAGACCCCAGATATGCGGATCCTTAATCAAGACCTTGAGATACCTCACTGTGTCCCTAAGCCCGTTAACCCGACCTCCGGATCCATGATCTTTGGAGAGAGTGAAGACGCATGCGGCTGTCGCAAACGTGAGTGTTGCCAGAGCTAATAAAGTCGTCTTAGAGCCTACAGTGTTTAAAGCCACCCTCAAAGGGTACGTAGCTATCAACGTGCTCAAGTTACCTAACACGAACAAGTATGAAGTTAGCCTCCCCTGGTGTTCCCTGCTGTAAGCAAGTGACGAGGCCCTCTGATAAGCTAGGAAAGCCGCTGTAGCCGAGAACCCTACTAGAACCCTCCCCAGAATCAGAGTGACTGGACTCATTAAAGACATCAGCAAGGCTCCAGCACCCATAATGACGGCGAATAAAGCCCCGACCCTCTTGATACCGAAGGCGTCGGTTAACGTCCCCACGAAGAGCTGTGCTAGAGTGTAGGAGTAGAAATAAGACGAGGATAGGAGGGCTAGGAGCACGTCCGGGTTAATGCCATATAGTAAAGCCACATAGTCGATCTCGACCTTCATGACTCCAGTCATCACTCTATGGAAATAGACTATCATGTAAAACAGCAGGAGAGTGATTATTAACGCCCGCATCCCAAAACCCGAGGACCCCTGAAGCTGCCTACCCAACCCTCAATACCGGACTAAACTACTGAATCTCAGCCTTAATAAGCCTCGTGTAGCTGTTTTGTGTTGGTTATGGGAGGGGTGAAGTCCCCTAGCTCGCTTGAGGGAGGCAGACTACCTAAAAATAATCATAAAATCTAAACAGTTACACGAGGCAGAACAGTTTTTAAGGCTGATTATTAGTAGTTTATTGGTGCCGCCGTAGCTCAGTCGGGTAGAGCGCCGGACTCATACGGTCATCTGAGACATCCGGAGATCCGGGGTTCGAATCCCCGCGGCGGCACCAACGTAGCCGGGTCGTCTAGCGGCCAAGGATGCGGGGCTCTGGTCCTATGGGGGAGTACCCCCGTGACCGGGGTTCGAATCCCCGCCCGGCTACCACTTGATTTCACTTCAACGCTAGTGCTAAAGGAACTCGGATCTGATGTAGACTTGTATTTATCGCTATCAACGAATATCAAGTGCAAACAGTTTAAAATAGGTTCCGGCTCCTATGTCAATAGAGGTGGTTCTTCTAATAGGGGGATCACTGACCTGTCTTCAGTATCTTGTCTCTGAGTTCCTGGATTAGAATAGCCTTGAGTTCGTATTTGTGAAGCCTCGTTAGGTGTAAGTACATCCCCCTCTTCGTGAAGGGGCCCTTCCCGCAGATATTACAGTAGAGTGAGACTCCTTCAACCCTGGCGATTTCCTTAGCCACAAACTCTATCGCCTCTAGAGAGGCTTTAGCCATGGAGGAACCTGTTATTATCTTGAGTTTGTTGAAGTCAATGCTCCTATTAGAGGCTCTCCTAGCTAGGAAGTCTAACAACCTCTCTGAGAGAGGGTCGAGCTTAGTTAAGTTAAGACCCACTGAGACCACCTGTACAGACCGCTAAAGCCGTCGCTATTAACTGAAGAACTAAGGCAGGCTCTGGATTGTTAACAACTTCTCTAACCACCTGAGTTTTACCTACGTCGACTCCTATCAACCTAGTGAATCTGTTAAGCAACTCCCTAGCCTCCTCTTTACTAACCCCACCTTCATCAAGCCTCCTCCTTATGTCAAGGGCATCTGTCAAAACCTTAATCAACTCTGAATCACTATACTCCAAATCCCACAACTTCCTCCCATGGACGCTTAACTCATACGCCAAGCCATTGACGTAGACGTCAGTGTGGAGTCTCATCACAAGCTCGCCTGATAGGGTTTTAACGAGCGGCATTAACTCACGGGCGATGTCTTCGTAACCTAAACGCTTAATAGTCACAAGCATTGAGGCAGACAGAGTGAAGCTCTCGGCGATGAAGTCCTCTTGATCATACGTCCCCTCAACACCCTCATGACTTCTAGACAAATGCTCCGTCAAGAATAACCC
This sequence comes from Zestosphaera sp., assembly GCA_038830105.1. Classification (GTDB taxonomy): domain Archaea; phylum Thermoproteota; class Thermoprotei_A; order Sulfolobales; family NBVN01; genus Zestomicrobium. The sequence continues at coordinate 9,595 of JAWBLQ010000002.1, forward strand.
CCCATACGAATCTAAACACAATATAGCGATTTAATTCATGGTATAAATAAGACTAACCAGGGACCTTCGTACTTTAGTCAATGTATTATTAGGATACATTAATTCAGAGTAGTGTATTACTAAAAGGTAATACCTCACTAACACCGTGAGGCCAGGCCCCTGTCTGAAAGACAGGGCTTTAAGCTGTGGTTAGTTTGAAAAATGGGGGCTCTGCTTCATTATTACTCAAAGTTCTCTATCACCAGGTCTGCTTGAATCAACCCACTGCCTACGGCTTTGTCATTCCATTCAAACTTTACAAGTTTCCCGCTGGGATCAAGGACCTCGGCCTCATACCAGTCTATCTTAAACGTTGATTCTTCAAGTAATTCTTCTGCTTTACTCTGGTCTAGATCTATGACCCAGTCCTCCTCCAGATCTAACTGTAGAACTAGAGCCAGCACGCCGCTAACGTGCGGTGTAGCCATCGACGTCCCTCCGAGGTAGTAGTACTGTCCAGGCACTCCCCTCGCCCAGTACGGTGGGTGTGCGGCGCCATAAGGTGTGTAAGGCCCTACAACCCAGCTACCCGGGGCTAGGACGTCGAGATCCTGACCATCCTTTTGCCTCCCGCTGAAGTCAGTGACATACACTTTATACTTTAGTTCATCTCTCTCAGGGACATCCGCAAGCCGCCACCACCCGGGAACTGTCCATTCACCAGTCCAGCCAGCCGCGCCAACGGAGATCACGGGTTCGTAGGCACCTGGGTAGTCCATCCCCAGATCACCTCTGTTCCCAGCGGCTGCAACTATGAATACCCCCTGCTCTATGGCATAGTCTATGGCTGCTTCCTCCAGCGGAGACGGATACGGCCCGCCGAGGCTCATACTTATTATGATCGGGTTTACAACTCCTTCAGGTTTTAGAATGTTCCCGTTACTCTCTTTCTCCAACCGATATAGGTTGGCGATGTAAAGTATGCCGGCCGCAACATCTGTTGAGAACCCCCAGCCGTGGTTACTCAATACCTTGACAGGCACTATTTTAACGCCAGGCGCTACCCCATCTACTTTGAGTCCGTAGAGGCTGAAGCCTATGATGGTGCTAGTCACGTGCATCCCATGGCCGTTAGTGTCAGCGTCCCAAGCGTTCATGTTGTTCACGTTACCTGTGACCCAGTATGCGGTCGCCATAGCCCCGAGGAAGGCCGCAGCGTGCTCCACATCTATGCTCTCCTCTGGGAAGTAATC
>JAWBLQ010000002.1:10836-31205 GCA_038830105.1 Zestosphaera sp.
CTCCACTGAGGCTCAAGCCCTGTGTCAAGCACTGCAACATAGACCCCACTACCATCTAAACCTCTCTCATGAACTGTAGGTACGTTGATCAAATCTAGGTTCCATGTCAGGATGGACCAATGCGATTCACAACTACCCGGTAAGGTCTCTGAGTACCCCTCAACCTTGACTGCTAACCCTACCTCCCTCACACCGTTAAGCCTCCTCAAGTCATCTAGTCTCTCGGGCTTCACAGCTACGGCTAATCCATTGATCTCATTGAAGCGATAAATTACATTACCTCCCAGCGATGATATCTTAGCGAGATCTCCTTGATTTATAGGTCTGTTAAAGAGCACCTCCACGGTCACAAGTCCTTTATCGTTGGTACTAGGCTTAGCGGCTAGAGCCACTGCCGTCGCAGAAGCGCTGATAACTAACACAACAACTATTAACGCTGTTAACTTAAGTAGGGGAACTAGCTTTACACTCATTTTTACACCATAATATTTAATACAACTAAGCATTTAAGGAGACTTACTCAACTAATTTAGTTGTAGTTTCATCTAACTCTAAACGATATTGTGGATTTAGCTCTATTATGGAAGAATAGCCGTTGAGTTATGAAGTTGAATAGTTTTTCATTCAGGCACCTGCTGAGTTGTAGTGTGTTAGTTCATTATTGTGGTGTTCGGAAGTCGTTCAACGTTTTCTTAAGTGGGAGTTCTATTTGAGTCACGCTCTTACGAGCTGGTAGGGAGACGTTGTAGATTCTCGTGTTTCCTAAGGTTGCCTCGATGACTCTGGCGTTGTGTGCGTGAGCGTGAATAACTAACTCCGGCCTGGTTTCCTTAACCATCTTCTCCATCAACTGAGACCCCATGAAAGGGTATACTCTCTCAGGCTCCCCCTTAACAGTTAGGAATGCCGGCGCGTAGTGTGTGACCAAGACAACCACATCAGCGTGCTTCCTAGCCTCACTTACGAGCTCCTTTATTATCTTAGGCCTCTCAGCATACACTAACCTGAGCTCTGGCTTGTTCCTCTTCTGCCAATACGTCAGCCTATCTAACGAGCCTCGAGACCCTACGAAAGCTGTTTTAACCCCTCTAACCTCCAGAATAGACATCGAATCATTTAACCACATTAACTCAGGGTACCTGCTCATGAACACGTCCTCGTACTCGTGATACTCCTCATTACCGAAGATCGAGATTATCGGAGTGTTAGGGAACTTAGTCTTGACCTCATTAACTACCACATCTAGATCGTCAGCCTTGCCTTCATCAACCATATCCCCTGCAAAAACACACACGTCCGGCTTGAAGGAAACTATAGACCTGATCGAAGCCTGAAAGATCTGGAGGTACCTCTTCCCATGCACGTCCCCCACAGCACATATCCTTACAGACGACATCCCCACACCACTTAATTCTACGTACTAAGTTAATAATATTGCTTGAACAGTTGCCACGCGTTGACGTCCTCGTTGAGTACAATCCTTATTAACCATTCCCCAAGTATATGGGAGGTGGTTAAGATGGGTATACTGAAGGGCGTAACTGCCTCAGGGCATCTCGGATGGGTCGTTAAGAACTGCACAATATGTAGGAAGACGTTAGTGATTGGTAAGGAGTTGATATACACGTGCAGTAAATGCGGAAGCGAGAAGGTCGTGATATGCTCAGGAGATTACAAGGCGTTGAGTGGTAAGTGCCCCTACTGTCATTCAGACCTGGTTCCCCTGTTATGAGGTAAGCACTCCCCATTGACGAAAAGCTTAAGTATAACGGTGATTCTGACATGCCAAAGGTTATCGAGCACTTGATCTATGAATTCATAAAGGTAATCTTCATATGCGATAATGGAGACTCCGCCGAGGCCTTAGGAGATCTGCCGGCACTTCCTTATTGCTTCACAAGTTCTGAATGCGTTAGAATAGACAAGACTGAGGTATGTTGGTCGGAGTGGCTGAAGATTAAGGACTTTTTAGTTCGTGTTGAGAGCTCCACGGTAAGCGGTTTACCTACGTCTATATCGTTTCACGCCAGAGGGGTTAAATGCAGTGATGATCCTAAGAAGGTTTACGATCTAATCAGTGAGTACTTAAACGACGTATGCGTGAAGAGAACGTAGCGAGCTAGGTTATGCCTTAGCTAACGATGATTTAAACGCTTAACTCACTATTTCTCAGGAGCCTGTGTCTGAGCCTCTAAGTATATGGCTGTGATAATCAGTTCCCCACCACACTTAGGGCACTTACCGCTCTTCCTGCCTACGTAGTCCTCTTTATCGTAGATGCCAGACAACATGTAGCTACAGTTAAGGCACCTACTCAAGCTGATCACTCTACCTTTCTCCTCTTTCTTCTGGGCTGATGATTCCCTCAGGTAAGTAACTGCCATGTAGGAGGCTAGGAAAACTACGATAGCTATTAGAAGGATGTAAATAGGATCGAGAACTAAGGACATGCGACTCACCTCACTCTATACCCAACGTATTACCTACCCCTACCACGACTACAGCGTCCCCTTCCTTAGTCTTACTCAGCACTATCCTCTTAACCACCTCGACAGCCTTGACCACCCCCTCATACACCTGCTTAGTCATTGTGTTTATGGCTTCCTCGTTACTCATCTTAACGACCACGGCGTCCAGCGGAACGGAGCACTTAGAAGCTATCCTCTCCATAGCTATCTTCTCAGGCCCTATATCGCCTATAGCAGCCCCCACACCATATGCCACCTCACCGCTCTTCTCGCTCTCTAACTTCAGAGCAGCGTCAACCGTCACTATCCTTGAGACCCTGCACTCATGACCCTCCATGAACTTCTCAAGAGCCTCTCCAGGCCACCCGACCGTGGGTCCCGGTCCCTTCGCCTTTATAACGTAGAGCCTCCTGCCCTCAAGAACTGTTTCGTAGAGTACTGTCTCAGGTGCTAATTCAACAGGGTTCGAGCTACTGTCTACTAGCATCCGTGCTGCAAGAGCCCCGGCACCATCCCCTACAGGAGCCCCTAAACCGAAGGAGTCTATCGCGTCCTTATACGCCTTAGCTAGCCTAGCTATCTGGTTTATCTGAAGCGCTAGTTGCATCATCATTATCCAGTCATTGAACTTAACGCCTAGGTTGTAGTAATGCTTAACGACCTTGTTTATGTAAGTAAGCATGGAGTTGATCTCAAGTAAGACCTCGATTCTCTGCCTACTCACATCAGGCACGTCCGAGACCTTCTCGATGACATACCTCTTAACAGCCTCGTCACGCATCCTTATTAGATGCTTCAGCCTCTTTATTATGTCCGTAGGCTCCTTCTCCACAGGAGTTATTACGAAGAAGTTGTCAACGTAATCGTCTATAAGGCTCTTCGGGTTCGGGAAGTTCATGTCCTTCAGGAACTTGACTGACTTCCTCCTCCCCTCTTCCTCGAACTCTATGAGCTCTACCAGCTTCCTCCTAACCACCGAGGAGTAGCGTGCGAACTGAATCCTCTGCGGCACGTCCGTGAAGTTAAGCACAAATGAAGAAAGTATTAATATGGCTATCAACATCGATGTCCAGTCCTGAAGCCCATCCATCTCTCTACCACACCTACCTCTTACTCAATTAACCTAGACCTTAAAACATTTTTATACTTTGCTCTAAATACATCACTACCTACCTAACTCTGGGTTGGTCGTCACTATGACGTCCTTCTCGTGGATCAGGACAGTCTCTTCGAACTGCGCTACAAACCCGTTACTCACTTCCTTAAGAACCGGGTAACCTACAACCACGGACTTCCTAACTAGCTTCTGGAGGAGCGTCCTCAGACGCTCTACGTCAGCGTGCTCGTCCTTAAGCCACCTCTCACAGAAGGGCAATGTCCTGAACCTCCTGCTTATAGAGTTCACTAACTGGGTCTCATCACCCTCCACGCGCTTCAGGCTCTTAACGTTAGTCGTTAGAACGTATATCTGAGTGAAGCCCTTGATCTCCTCCACATACCCCCTACCGTTAGTGAGGAACGGCTCCACAGCGTACGCCTTACCACTCACTAGCTTCCCCATAGGGATTCTCGACGTGTGGTTAGGTATTGTATCGCCTGCATGTATTAAGTACCTGCCGAGCGAGTGCCCTGACAGATTCCGCACGACGTTAAAGCCATAGCTCCTCGCAACAGCCTCAACCACCCTGCCAACAGCGTTAGCCTGAACCCCTGGCGTTATGCTTAGTAAAGCCCTGCTTAAGGCTTCCCTAGCCGCCTCAACAAGCCTGATCAACTTATCGTCGAATGTGACAGTTATCGCGGTATCTGCTATGTAGCCGTCAACGTGAACGCCTATGTCAACCTTGACGAGAGACCCTTCAGGCACAACGCTTGAATCGCCTATGTAAGGCGTCCTGTGCGCTGCGATCTCGTTAATCGATACATTAGTTGGGAAAGCTGACTCACCGCCGAGACTCCTAACCACGTTTTCAACGCCTTCAGCTATGTCAAGGATCCTCACACCTGGCTTAACCATAGACTCAGCCACGCGCTTAACTCTATAAGCCACCTCACCAGCCCTTAAGTAGGCTCTGAGCGACTCCTCATTAATCATGAACACCACACCACCAACATCTACGTATAAAGTAAATTAAGTAATGTAACTGTTGAACACGTAAAACATATATGCTTAAAATCACTATCTTATCCCGGTGTTAATATGATTAACGTTAAATGGTTCGGCCACGCTGCGTTCAGAATTGAGATGTTCGGTAAGGTGTTCCTGATAGATCCATGGATAACTAACCCGACCTCGCCTGAGACCAAGGTGAACCATATCTGCGGTGACTACGTTATCGTGACCCACGACCACGGAGATCACATGGGTAATACCCTGGAGATCCTGAAGAACTGTCCTGACGCTAAAGCAGTAGCCATATACGAGCTAGCCTCATTCATAGCTGAGGAGTTAGGTAGTGAGGAAAGAGCTGTAGGAGGTAACATCGGAGGTCCCATCACCCTCGAGGGAGGTTTCGAGGTAGTGCTGACTCCAGCACTCCACTCCAGCGGGAGGGGATCTCCAGTAGGTGCCATTTTAGGTAAGCTGGGCATCAACGTCTACCACGCAGGAGACACTGGCTTGATGTATGATATGAAGTTAATCGGCGAGCTCTACAAACCGCTAGTCGCTCTCCTCCCGATAGGAGGGCACTTCACCATGGGACCTAAGGAAGCCGCTTACGCAACCCTTCTAATAAACCCCAGGTATGTAATACCAATGCATTACGGCACCTTTCCCTTAATAAAGGGGACCCCAGCTGAATTTAGGAGACGCTTAATGGAGTTCGGCTCTACATCAGAGCTAATAGTTCTTAACCCGGGAGAGGAAACCAAACTCACCGTGTAATTAAACTAAAGGTTGGGAATGTTTTTCCCTCCTCCAAGGTCAGGTCTTATATCGACTTACGTGAGCCGACGTCATTCCACCACTCCCGCCTCCGTGACCCACTCTGGTTTTAGAGATTCTTCACACACCGTTTCCCATCCTAGGTTTCTGTAGTTTTTCTAGGACAGGTTGTGCCTCTGCCCGCGTTTCAACGTGGCTACTACCTACTTCACACGGGGTCATGAACGCTCTTCGAGTCCAACGGCACGGGGCTCACATCTATAACTACTGAATACTCATTCTTGTTGAGTCTGGGCGGTAATGTGAGCTGTGCTCTAAGCCGCCTAGAACCACTAACTCCATCACTAACACAAAAACCTTACTCAACAAAACAGCTCACTCACCCTGCGTCTTAAGCATCGCTCTTAAAACGGCAACGGTTGAGAGTTGTTTCGGTGTGTAGGCATGTGTTGTTTGTGTGAGGCGTGAGGCTCTGTAGCCGGGCAGAGGACTAACTTAACCCAGAAACAACAAACCAAAACGAGAAACGGATCTAAACAGTAATCGTAATGGAAGAGCAAGTATCAACTCTTACGAGATCTTAAGCAATCACATGTGGCTTGCTAGATTTAATAACGGTCTCCTCAGACCTGCGTGGGTAAATCACCTATCATACCTTTCGAGCCTCATCACTGGTATCATGAGCCATAGTTCCGTAGCGGGACCGCTGTGTCATGCGTTCCGGCTTTTCTTTAGGTTCTTAAGACCCGTAGTATCTCCTCCTCACGGCTCTTGCGGGTTCAGGTGGACTGCCGTGATTATCTTTTAAATAAGGTTAATAAACAGAACAGGTGAGGTCAGCGTCTGAAGGATGAGATCAGTGAAATATTAAAAACCCATAGCTCAATATCGTACATAGTTACGTATGTGAGGGGTAACTGGTTGGGCAGGTTTGTCGTGGGGATAACTGGGAGTAGCGGTATTGTTTACGGCTTAAGACTTGTTGAGGTCTTAAGCAGTTCAGGGCATGAAGTCCACGTGGTCGTGAGTGAGGAGGCTAAGGTAGTTTCAGAGAGTGAGTGCCTTAGTTGGGATAGATTACTGGGATTACTTAAGAGATTCACTAACTACGTCTACGGTGAGTATGACTTCACATCGCCAATAGCTTCTTCATCTTACGTGATCGACGGGGTTGTTGTCATGCCCTGCAGTCTTAAGACTCTTGGGGAGGTAGCTAACTCAATCCAGTCAACGCTTGTTAGTAGGGCAACGCTGAATAGCCTCAGGTTAAGGCGACCGGTGATCTTAGTTACCCGTGAGACGCCATTATCAACGCTCGACATAATAAACATGCTTAAGGCATCTCTAAGCGGCGGTGTGGTGATGCCGGCATCGCCTGCGTTCTACACGGAGCCCCAAACCCTTGAGGAACTAATCGACTTCATGGTTGGCAAGGTTCTAGACGTGCTTGGTATAGAAAACAAGCTATACAGGAGGTGGGAGGGGATGAGGACTACTCAAGGAAGGAACCTTTGCGACCGCCTCTACGGGCGAGGAGACTCTTAACTTTATTATCTATCTCAGCCTCGTTTAACTCCTTAATAAACTCCTTATCACCCTCCTTGAACTTCACAGCGAACGCGCACTTACCATCAGGTAGGAGGGCCTTCCTCTCACAGAAGGCAAACTGACATCTATACCCCAGGCAGGAGTCACCTATCCACCTACACATAGCTACCTTCTGCACATGTCCCTTGACAACCCTGTTCACCACTACCAAAGCGTTCTTAGAACACCTGAACAAAGGACACAACATGTTGCACTTATCCCCGAGCGGTAGGGGCTTCACCTCACCTCTTAAAGCCCTCTCCTCTTCATCCTCGTGGGTTCTTTCGTACTTCTCACGCCTCCTCACCCATCCCTGTCGATCGTCATGCGACATGCGATGCTTATCTGGGTACCCCACTCGATCTCACCGGCTTAGCGCTGACCCTATATTATTCTTATGGTTTAAACCATTTTAAAGCTACATAGGTAATCAGACCTGACTGGTAAGTCACAGCCAAGATCAACTCCTTCCTGACGCTATGCGAGAGCCTCCCCCAACTAATTAGATCGCCAGGCTCAATCACCTGCCCATATTTAAGCACCTTAACCAGGTATGGCGCGTGCTCTAACCCTGGCTTCTTCCTATAGAGAGCGAAGTCAGTGCCATACTTGAGCGCCGACCTAATGATTAGCCCTGCCTCCTTAAACTCCCTGTAACTCCTGTAGAGGTCATCGAACTCCGTTATGTGTTTCTTACAGACCTCCTTGAAGGCGTCCATGCTCAGTTCCTCAGAACCCTTAAACACCTTTAAGATACCCATCTCCATCAGGTGGTATGCCTCTATGAGCGATAACTCGAGAGGCTTATTAACCTCTTCCTGCTCCTTAGGCTTCTTAACGCCGATAGGCTTACCTATAAAGCCTGTGGCGAAGATACACCTAGCTAGGTCAACGTCAAACACTATCACCTTAGAACCTATTAGGTAGGCCTCACCACTACCGCAACTCTTAAGTCTCCTACCTATGGAGCGAAATGAGCCTGAGATCAGTCCCCACCCTCTTGAGTATGTCGGCTGAGTCCTCTAACTTGTCAGTCAGCTCCTTAAGGAGGAGGAGAGCACCAACGTCGTTGGAGTAGCTCTTAATAATCTCAAGCCCTAGCTCTCTGTAAATCTCGTCCACGTTGTTCTCCAAGCCAGCCTCCTTCTGGTAAAGCTCCTTAATAGTCTTCAAGTTATTCAGCTTACCGAGCATCTCGATCAAGACGCTCATCATCTCAATGATCTTCCTAATCGTGGAGTCGAGGTATATATACATGTTGTCGGGCATCTTATCGAATCCCTTGCTGACTAAGAGTAAACACCTGTTAGCTGCAGCCTCACCGTGCTCCGCCAACCTAATCATGTTCTGAGTCATCCCTATGTATATGCCTTCCATGGTCAAGGCAGGTGAGACCCTGACGATGTAATCAAGCAAGTTCGTAGCCCCCTCCTCTATCTCGTCCTTCACAAGTCGGACCTTACCATACATCCTCTCAACCCCTGCGTTATTAAGGTCATCCAGCTCCTTCAATAAGATCTGCAGCTCTTTATAGAGATCCACAGACCTCCTCATCAGAACTATTAATTGCTCGGTAATAGCTGACTCAGCTATGCTCTCCTTCTCACCGCGCTCACGAATCTCCTCAAGCCTTATGCTCTCCTCAGCCAAGTCATTCACCTAACATTGTCAATCCTATCTAAATATATAAATACCTTAAATAAACCGTTGTAGGTCCTCCCCAGAAGTCAGGCTTTCATAGAGCTTGATGAAAACCTGCGTCAAACTCGAACAGCTTTGTTAGGCCTGCATGCTGGGGGATGTGGGGAGGTTCCTCAGCACCCTGGACGCTAAAGCGCTTAACTCCTTAAGCTTCATTAGCTCGCCGTCTACAAACCTTACCTCCTCATACATCCCCTCGCTATCTAGGTAGTTCCTGAGATCCGTTAGTATGTCCTCCTCATCATTTATCGAGACCATTAGAGCGAACATTATTAAGGTCTGCAAGGGTTCAACGAATTCCTCACGCACCTCTGAGGTCTCGCAGGACTCCATACTCTTCCTCAAACTACCTCTAGTCCTGCTGACCTTGAGGGCGTACTCCTTAACCACATCATAAGATACTCTTTTACTGAAGAGACCGTCGATCAGCTCCCTCAACCTAGCCAGCTCTTTATCCCTCTTCAGGGTGTTGTCCTCAAGCTTCCTGAGAATTAGTGAGTCCTCCATTAAACAGACCTCACAGTAGCCATGGAGTTATCAGCCACTCCGTTCCTCCTCATGAACTCTTCGTTAGCGTGAACCTCGTTCTCAGGGAGATCCTCAGATAGGAGGACCTTGAGAACAAGCTTCCTGCCGGAGACCGAGAGCTGAGCACTCTCCTTAATACCTAACTCGTTAGCCAGTCTTTTACTCACCTGAAGGACGTCCTCAGGGATGCTCTCACTAAGCCTTACTCTAACCCTCCTCTCCAGCACTCTTCTCCGACCTCGACTCAACACCTCGCTAGCCGGGGGTATGACAGCGACTAACTGCTTGACGTCCTTCTTCTGGGCTTGCTGGGAACCACCCTCATTACTCAGTAAACACCACCACAAAAAGTAATAATCAGTGGGCATATAAATTAAAGCGTCACACTCTTAATTAACTAGCTAACAGTCTCTCTCAAAGCCGGGACGCTGTAAACCTGCTGGTGATCCAGTTAATCAATTCATCAATCCTGACTCTGACCTGCTCTCTGGTATCTCTAAGCCTAATCGTCACAGTACCGTCATCTAGGGTTCGGTAATCCACAGTCACGGCGAAGGGGACCCCGATCTCATCAACTCTTGCATACCTCCTCCCTATGCTCCCGTCCTCGTCGTATATGACGGTCAAGCCGGCTCTCACAGCTTCCTCGTAGATCCTCTTAGCCACACCTATCAACTGATCCTTAGTCACTAGAGGGAATACAGCTAGCTTGTAAGGTGCTATCCTCGGCGGTAGTTTAAGTACCACCCTACCACCCTCCTCTGTGTACGCCTTATCTAAGGCCACTAACACGAGTCTCTCAGCTCCGAAGGACGGCTCGATGACATGCGGCACGAACCTACGCCCCCTAACCACCTCCACCCCTTCTACAACGCGTAGGGCGTTAGTTGGGATCCTGAAACCGGCGACAACGACCTCGCCGTTTTTAATCATCTTCTCCACTTCATCAGCCTTAAAGCTCTTCAAGACGTTAACAACCCTAACAGCCTCCTCGCCAAGAGACTCCCTCAGAACAGCCTCGTCAATGACTACCCTCCTGACCACAGTCTCTTTAGGCTCTCTCAACTCCCTATAGACGGTCATGTCCTCTCCCGAGAACTGCATGTGCCTGGATAGGTCGTAGTCAGTCCTGTAGGCGTGGCCTGATATCTCGACCCACCCCCACCTAGATATGGCGACAAGTTGGTCGAAAGTCTGTTTCGAGTAATGAGCCCTCTCCTCTGGCAGTTTCTCCTCAAACATGACCTCACCTTCCTCCAGCCCTATCTCCTTCACGAAGGCTTGAGCGACGGACATCCAGTACGCGAGCCAGGGGTTTAACACTATGCCCTCCGCTACAGCTTCCTCGGGCTTCACTGTAATAGGCTCCTCAACACCGCTCCTACGGGACTCGGCTGTGAGTATCTTAAGCCTCCCCTGAAATCTGTTGAAGTCAGGTGTCATGGGCTCCTCAGGGTCGAAGAAGAACTCCACCTCCATTATTGTGAACTCCCTCAATCTAACCATCCCCTGCCTAGGGGATATCTCGTTCCTTGCAACCCTGCCGATCTGAGCAATCCCTACCGGGAGGGCGTACCTCATCGAGGTGAAGACCCTCTTGAATGACGTGAACATGCCTTGAGCTGCTTCAGGCCTTAGGTATGCTGTTCCGTGCCTGTAAGGACCGACGTTGGTCTGGAAGAGCAGGTTGAAGGCCCTGACCTCACTCAATTCACCACCGCATGAAGGACACCTAACACCCTTCTCCTTAATGATGGCGTTCAATTCCTCCGGACGCATTCCCTCAGTCCTAACGCCTAGTAAGTCCTGGAGGAGGTGGTCAGCCCTATAGATCTTGTCGCACTTACTGCATGCAACTATAGGGTCAGTGAAGCTCTCGAGATGACCTGAAGCCTTAAAGACCACTTCAGGCGCTATGACTGGGGTCTCCACCAGAACAACCATGTCCTGATGCTTAAGGACGAAGTAATCAAGCCAGAGATTCCTTATGTTCTCCTTGAGGAGGGTTCCCAGAGGACCTAGGTCATAGAAGCCGGCGAGCCCTCCGTAGATTTCGTAGGAAGGCCAAAAGAACCCCCTACGCATAGCTAGGTCAACAACTTTATCGTACTTCTCCTCGCCGCCCAAGCTCATGCCAACACCCACAGAATTAATTAGTCAGGTTTTATAAAACCCTGCAAACCTACATCATGGAGTGATAGGTTGTGCTCGAGTTATACTTGATTAGCAACCCGTACGTCTTCCTGGGTGTCAGCGGGAGTAGAGAGAGAACTAAGCTCAGCTTCGTTGGGATCCCGTTCGACTCAACAAGCAGCTTCAGAAGCGGCTCCAGGTTCGCGCCAATTAACGTCAGGCAGGCTTCACAGTCTCTAGAGACCTACTCATTCAGAAGTGCCTCCTCTCTAGAGGACAACCCGCCGGTGGATGAGGGTGACGTCTCAGTTGTTCATGGAAGTGCTGAAGCCACGTTGAGGAATGTCTCAGCAGTCTCAGAGGAGCTCCTCAGATTTAGGAAGGTCGGGTTTGTTGGAGGCGACCACACTGTGACGTACGGCGTGGTTGAGGGATTGATTAAGGCTCTGGGAAGGACTCCATGCGTGCTTGTCTTCGACGCTCACCTGGACTTCAGGACTGACTACCTGGGATTCAAGTACAGTCACGCTTGCGTGACGAGAAGGGTCAACGAACTTATAGGAGGGAGTAACGTGATGGTAATCGGCTTCAGAGCCGTTGACTCTAAAGAACTCAGGGAGGCTAAAGAAGCCAGGCTCAACATGCTTAACGCCTACGAATTAATGAAGATGACGTTGAGGGAGGTTAGCGGCAGGGTGAGTGACTTCCTAAGCACGTGTGAGAACACCTACATCTCGTTCGACATGGATGTGCTGGACCCTGCCTACGCACCCGGGGTAGCCACGCCTGAGCCTGAGGGACTTCAACCCACGTTCACTATAGACCTGCTGACACGCATAGCGGATGAGAGGCTCGCCGGCTTCGACTTAGTGGAGGTAAACCCACTGGTAGATGTAGGTAATGTTACCTCGTTTCTAGCAGCGAAGATACTCATAGAGCTCTTCACGAAGCTCACCACAGCGCCCTTTAAACAACCAACCCGATAGGGAGTTCAGCTTATCAATGCGGTAAATCTTTATAAACTTGGTCTTGAAGATATTATATGTAGTAGGGTGTGAGATGAGTAAAAAGAGCAGGATCGATATAACTTCCCTGTGCGGGGGGCTGCCAGAGGAACTCTGCATTCAGCTAGGTGCTGAAGAGCAACTTGTTAAGATCCGTCTAGAGAAGAGGAAGTTCGGTAAAGAGGTAACGGTTATCGAAGGAATAGACCCGTCCACCTACGACCTGAGGAAGATAGCTTCAGCTCTTAAGAGTAAGTTAGCTACTGGAGGTACTGTGAAGGACAACCACATAGAGATTCAAGGCGACCAGAGGCAAAAAGCTAAGAATATACTCATAGAGGAGTTCGGCATACCTGTTGAGAGCATAATATTCATAGAAACGGAGTGAGTATGTTTTAACTGGAAGCACTAGGTAATTACTCCTCTTCCTCCTCCGGGACCTTGAGATTCAGATGCAACGTTATTTCCCTGTACCTATTCCTAACAGTTACCTCCGTTACACCAGCTACCTGGGCTATGTCCTTCTGCGTTTTCTTTATGCCACACAACCTAGCCGCTATGTAGACCGCTGCAGCAGCGACTCCTGCAGGATCTTTGCCAGCTGTGATCCCTGTGTTCTTAGCTTGCTCAAGTATCTCCTTAGCCTTAGCCTCAACCCTACCCCCAAGGCCTAGTGCTGAGATCATCTGCGGCACGTAATCACCCGCGCCTGAGACAGGTATCCTTATGTTCAACTCACGCACTAGGAGTCTGAAGCATCTTGCGATCTCCTTCTTCTGCGTCTTAGTGAACTCAGCTATGTCGTCGAGAGACCTAGGTAGCTTGTAGAGCCTGCAAGCTATATAAAGGCAGGCCGCGACCACGGCCTCAACAGCCCTACCCCTAACAACCCCTCTCTCCACAGCTCTACGGTATATGGTTGCGGCCTCCTCCTTAATTGCCTCAGGAAGCCCAAGCTCTTCAGCAAGCCTATCCAGCTCTTCAGCCGCTTGAGTTATGTTCCTATCGATGCTGTTCTGTATCCTGGTCCTGATTTGCCACTTACGCATGCGCATAGCTTCCAACTTACGTTCTAACTCAAGCTTCTTGCCTGAGGCATCCCTATCACGCCAGTCGATCATCGTGGCTATGCCGCTGTCATGTAGCGTCTGTGATAGAGGTGAGCCTGAACGAGATCTCCTCTCCTTCTCCTCTGGTGTGAAAGCCCTCCACTCAGGACCTTGATCAACAACCCTCTCCTCAATAACCTCACCGCTCTCAGTGCAGATGTACTCGCCTCTAACCTCGTCGAAAACAATCTTACCCGGGGGACATTTAACCTCCCGGGACTCCTCACGTTTCTCCTCCATCACCTAGCCACCAACCAACAGTAAACCTTAAAAAGGTTAGCTACAGAGTTAATAAGCTTTTTTACTAGTTCTAAGAAAACCCTGAAATACTGAGTCCCCAGTAACACCGCCCAATAATAATATCGTAACCATGAGGATGACCTCTTAGTACTGGTCAAACTTGTAACGTTATGTTTAATAAGTGCGTGAGAAAGTAAATACTAAGGAGGTAGTTAACGGGTTTGAGTGAGTTGCCGAGCGTGACGTATAAGTGTTGGAAGTGTGAGAAGGAATTCACTCTTGAGGAAGGTCTAGAGAGTTTCATAAAGGCTGAAGAGAGGGAGGGATACACTTTCTTGAGGTGCCCCTACTGCGGGTTTAGAATAATAGTTAAGGCCCGTAGGCCAAGCCCTAAGAGAGTGAGGGCTGTCTGACCCTACCCTGTCTCAACGCTTCATGAGGCTTAGGTGGTCTGCAATCATACCTGTGGATATGTTAATCGACTTCACTGAGGGGTTACTTCGTCTCGAGGATCTTGAGTGGATTTTAAGCGATGTCGAGGTCAGCGGCTTAAAACAGGTTCTAATATCTTTTACCACGGACTCTGAGTTAATCCCTCAGGTCAACTTAATCTTCTCATACCTACCTGAAGTTGGTTTGATTGAGTGGTTACGTTTAGAGGTCCTCGTCTCGCAGGATGTCGAGGCGTCAAGCTTCTTCACCGAGTATTACCCAGAGTTAATTAAGTCCGGCGGTGAGGTTCTTGTGAGGAGCGACGGCATTTCGATCTTCTATAAGGTAGGTGATGTCTCGAGGTTCAAGAGTCTGAGGGACTACGTAGGTGTTGTCTCCAACGTGCTGAACACTGCAGTTAAGGAGTTGAGGTACGTCAGTTACGGTCTAGTCCCCGCTGAGGGAAATCCTTAACAATCCTGGCGGACTTAGTAAGTGGGGATTAAAGTGACCGGGAAGATAATTCTTGTGGGTTCCGGGCTTTCAGCAGACTTAATCACGTTAAGAGGGATTAAGAGGATCTCTGAAGCCGATTTAGTTTTCGTGGACTCCTACACAAGCATTACTCTAGGCGACTTGAGGACCTTGTTAAGGACTCTGACCGGTAAGGAAGTCATGTACCTCAAACGCGAAGACATAGAGGAGAAGTATCTCGACGTCTTGATGAAGCCGGCGCTTAACGGGCTTAACGTAGCGCTGGTAGTGCCAGGCAACCCGCTTGATGCCACGACGCACGTGGCCCTCCTGAATGAGGCAAGCAGGAGGGGCATTGACTTTGAAGTCATCCCGGCACCAGGCATAATACCTAACGCTCTAACCATGTCTGGCTTAATGATCTACAGGTTAGGGAAGGTGGCTACGTTGACTTACCCTAAGTCAGGGGTTATCTCTGAGTACCCCTACGAGGTATTAAAGGATAATGACTCCAGGAACCTCCACACAGTGTTCCTTACAGAGATAGACCTTGAGAGAGGTGTTGAGATGCAGGTTAGGGAGGCTGTTGAGATCCTCTACATGCTTGAGGAGATACGTGGTGAGGGACTTGTGAATGACTTGAGGAGAACTGTAGCAGTCTCCAGTCTGACAGGCCCCAGCCAGAGGATATGCTTCAAGCCGCTTAAGGAGCTGAGATCCCTCCCCGATCATGAAGGCCCTCACACGTTAATAATGACCTCGCCTAAGATGCACTTCATGGAGGAGGAGGTTGCCGAGATCGTCTCTAGGAAGTACTGCCGGTAGGGGTTAAGACGATGGAGGATGTTAACACGCTGAATCATGAGCGTGCTATCCCCAGAAACCTCCTAAGCCTCTCAAGTCTCTCCTTGCCGTCCAGCAACGCCTCATTAGCCACATTGACGAGCTCCTCAGCCTTCGAGAGATCTATCAGGACTTGATCCTTGATTTTAAGGAGGTGAGTGAGTCTAACTCCAGTCCTTAACTCTATGATGACTCCCTTCTCCCTGTTAACGGAAAGGATTCCCGAGTGCTTCATCCCAGAGTCCCGGGCTATCTTAAGGAGTTCGTAGGATGACCTTAAATCAGCGGCTGAGACATGTATTATCGGCCCGGACACGACTAACCATAATCTATCCGCCGTAGGCATCTCCAGGTTCTTCATTAACTCATCGACTGTCATTGGGTGGTGCTTCTTAAACACTACTGTCGAGTTCCTCCTCCACCACGGCAGGTGACCGTCTATCAACGTGATCCTACCGCTACACGAGCTTATAGTGTAGAGACCCTCAAAATCGAATAGCTTAAGGAGGATGTCAACGATGTCTTTATCTAGGTAGCCTATTTCGAGATCTTCTTCAAGTCTTCTGCGTAGCGCCTCCTTCCGGGCACGCCACTTCACCGTGTCGACTAAAGGCAACGCTCGTCACCTTTGAAAATTATTTCACTCATTTTTAAGATCTTAACATCAATTAAAACTGGTGTAGGAGATGCTAGACAAGATAAACACGCTGACGCCAGGTCAGGAGAAGTTGAAAGAGGCACTCGACGACGATGCCTACACGATAGTAGGTATTTTCGGACCTACGGGAGTTGGTAAATCGCTCTTCGCCCTTGCCTACGGGATAGGGGCTGTGAACTCGGGTAAGTACAGGAGGTTAATCGTGATAAGACCTGTGATAGACGTGATCACGGGTAAGGAGGTAACTATGGCTGAGGCCGGGCCTCAATTCATGGAGCTATCCAGGCAGTACGTCACGGACGTTTTAAGCGGTTTAATGTCTTGGGAGGATGTAGAGAAGCTGGTTAACGACGGTAAGGTGGTTTTTGCTGATAGTCACTACCTGAAGGGGAGGACCTTTGACTCGTCGATAATATTCATTGACGACGCGCAGTCGTTGAAGATAGAATCCCTTATCGAGGCTATAGTGAGGGTCGGCAGGAACAGCAGGTTGATAGTGGCTGCTGACCCGATATTCCAGGCGTTGAGAGGCAGACATCAAGATCCAACAACTGTTATGAGGGAAATCCTCGCCGGTGAAGCGAGGGCTGCGGTAGTTGACTTAGGAGTCAAGGATATAGTTAGGGAGGGGGCTAAGATGGGTTTAAGGCTACTTATGGAGTACCTCCTAAGAACTAGGAAGCTCTCTGAATCCGAGCAGAAAACGCTTGAGATAGTTAGACTGAAATCCCCTGACTCAGACGTGATAACGATCCTGGACATAGTTAGAGCTGCAAGCAACCACAACATATCCTCAGAACATATACCCCACTTCCTGGTCGTCGTTAAGAAGGGACACTTAGGCAGGTTAGTTGGCAGGGGTGGTGAGAGAATATCCTCAATCGAGAAGGAGCTTAACGCTAGGATAAGAGGCGTTGAGCTGGACATAGACATAACGGACATAATAAGGGCTGTTCACCCTGTCTCCTGGGTGTGGAAGAGGGTTCTCAATGTAGATTTTAAAGGAGCGTATGTATCGGTTGAGATTGAGGAGGGGGTCTTCGGGGCCTTCGTAGGGCAGAGAGGCTCGTATGTCAGATTCCTGGACGTGATAGCTAGAGAGCTCTTCGGCATAGGAATTAAGATAACGCCTGTGGAAGGGAGGATGAAAGAACCCCCGCAAGGTAAGTCACGTGACGTGAGGGGTAGGAGGAAGCGTGAGGAATAAGGGCTGGTTCTTACAGCCAACGGCCTCGTCCTGAGGTATAGAGAGGGAGCCAGAATCATTGCTTCCTGACAATGTATATATCCAGTACTACTTGGTAGTAGCGAGGTCCAACGCTCCTGACCACTCTGCTGAAGAGGAACTCATACATAACCCCTAACCTCCTCAGCTCTCTTTCGAAGACCTCCCTCCCGTTTAGGAGGGCTTCTTCCCTATTCTCAGCGCTCACGAAGTCGTAGACATGGATAACGCCACGCCTGTCTAACGCTGAGACTGCTTCAGGTAGGTAGGTACGTGAGTACTCAGGTAATGGCATGAGAACCCTGTCAGCGCTGTTGACGTAGTCCTTAATTACTTGAGCGGCGTCGCCCAGCCTAGCCGTAACAACCCCCTCCACCTTATTCAAGGTGATGTTCTCAAGCATTAACTCGTACGCCTGAGGATTAACGTCTATGGAGATCACTTGCTTAGGTCTCGCCTTCTTAGCTATTATTATGGAGAAGAGCCCGACACCGGCGAACATGTTTATGACGAACTCTCCCGGACTGACAAGCTCAGCAACCCTCCTGTGTTCGTAGTTCAGGGCGGGAGACACGTACACGTTGTTAATATCTATCTTGAAGACGCAGCCGTGTTCTCTGTAGGTCGTCACGCTCCTCCTCTCACCAGCCAGGAAAACGTGCTCTCTAACCCTGTACTGCGATTTTATGGGGGTGATGGCAAGCCATACCGACTTAACGTAGGGTAGGGTCTTTAGAATCTCTTCCCCCACAGGTATAAATAGCTCTGGAGCGAGATCTGGGGGTTTCCTGATTACAGCTATATCGCCTACTATCTCCATCCTGCTCCAGACCTTCTCAGCGTACTCCCTACCTAAGATCCTCTCAACCACCTCCCTTAACAGCTTACCCCTACTCATTAGGACTACACCAGTGTCACGTCGATATTTTAAACCCTAAGCTAATAATTAACTGGCGGTAATTATGCCGATCATGAGATCAGGTTTAATCACGGCAGGGAGATTCGCATATAAGGTGAGGAGGGTTATCTTCGCCCAGCTCGCTGGGGACCTGAGGGAGAAGAGAATAGAGAATAAGGCAGTCGCGTTCCACGTGGCGCAATTAAACAAGTTCCTGTACTTCCTGCTAGTCGACAGGTTAAAAGTAAATAAAAGTGATGCTGTCAGACTGAGTATAGAGTATGAGGTATCTGAAGGCAAGATTCTGTGGAGGTTTGATACGTTGAGGGTTGAGGTCTTCCGGAGGATGCCTAACGAGGAGATTAATACCGTGGTAACTGAGCTAGTGCCTGAAGCTGAGAAAATAATATCAGCCCCTGTTGAGTACGTTGTTGAGTACATGGGTGAGACTAGCGACGGTGACCATATCTACGTGCTCAGGGTTAATGGACGAGAGGAGGGAGTTATTGAGGTGATACAAATAGACGAGGAGTTCCTCTACATTAAGGTAGGTGTGTTCTTAACGCCGGAGCCAGCTAAGGTTGAGAAGGTTAAGGTAGCTCTTGAGGGGAGAGGCCCTGAAGAGGTGTTGAACACTGTTATAAACGAGTTAATCAACAAAGGCAAGCCTTTACCAGCGGGTGAGGCTGAATCAATAATAAACTACGTTAAGAGCAGGTTGGGTGAAGCCAGGTAGGACGTGAGGGTCACCAAGGGAAGACGTAAGGATCCAGCCTCTTCCTCAAGGACATGAAAGCCTCACCAGGCGTTAACACCGGTTTAAAGTAGTCGTGAAGATCTTCGATGGCTAGCCTGGGACAGGACGTAACTACTATGGAGTCGATATAGTCTGAGTCTAGGTTTGTTAAGAGATCTCTCGTAAGATATGGGGCGGTGGCTACGTAGTATTTACCCCCGGAACTTGTGATCAGCCTTGAGAGCTCTCTGATCAATCCTAGTCTGTACTGACCAGCCGACCCGGTGATGAGTAGCCAGGAAAAGGCGTCTAGGGAACTCACAACCTTACCGAGCCTAATCTTTAGAACCTTAATGATGTCTTCTTTAAGGAGTTTATAGGTGTTCATGTAGGGATCTACTGCAACCACTTCCTTACCCCCTCCTAGCCTTAGCCCAACCCCTAACGCGTGAAACCTCCCGCCCGCAATAACCATCACAGCATCAACGCTGTTTTTGATTGCGTCTAAATCTGAAAACCAACATCCAAATACAACTATCTGACCCTTGTTCAACACGTCGAATCCCCTAGTCCTGGCTGATTCGATTAACTCGTCACCCAGATCCTTATGCTGCGCTGTAGCGTAGATAGCTAACCTCCTGGCATGTAGGTTCCTCAACTCCGTGAAGAGTGATTCAGTAACGTCGCTTGATAGACGTGTCTTCGACTGGAGATCTATGAAGACGACGTTCTTTGGCGGGGGCCAGTATGGGTATTGCTCATGACCTATGTGAACGACTAAGTCGTAACCCTCAACAACCCTCAAGTCCAGTAAGCAAGATCCAAAGCCAGGGCTGGCGTCGATATGTATCTCAACCCCGCTTCCTGTTCTTGAGCTTAAGCGATCCACGAGCTCGTAGGCATGACGTTTGAAGCCCTCTGGGATCTGTATTAAGACTTTGGAAGCCGTCCGTTCCTTAATAATTTCAAGTATATTATCAACGTCTAGGTTGTAGTACTCGAAGAATCCCCCTCGGTGAATCGACTTCATCGCTGCGTTTACGTGCCTCCCTCAGGAACCTCGGCATGACCAGGCTTCAGCTCCCTTACCTCTAGCGTTGTTCTAACCCCTATCTTATCTCTGAAGCGTCTCAGCGCCTCCTTAGCCTGAGGCAGGTACTTAGCAGGGACCCTGATCTCAGCTATTACACTACCGTAGAACACCCTAGCGCCCACTCCGATAGGTTTGCCGAAGGCCTTGCGCATACCATCCTGAAGCCTATCAGCCCCGGCGAAGGCCATCATCTTATTCTCCCTGAGAACGTGATGCGGGTACTGCCTAACCATGAAGAAGTACTTATCCTCACCAACGTACTTGCTCAAGTACTTGTGAGTCATGACTCTAGCGGCTTCAAGACTGTTATGCCTGACCACTACGTTCTCCAGTGAGACCAGCTCGATAAGTAA
>JAWBLQ010000003.1:0-16993 GCA_038830105.1 Zestosphaera sp.
GTAAGGAATTAACCCCTTAGGCACTATGAATAACGGGTAGAAGTAAGCCGTTAGTATCAGCAGTAGGGAGATGAGGAACACATACCGTGACCTACTAAACATGCAGTGAATCACCTAACACCCGTATTTATTGTTTAAGAGAAAAATAAAAACGCTCTCTCCTTAATTCACGCCTTCTGCTCACGCACGGATCTCATTACCCTTGTTGCGTCGCCGTTGTTGTCGGTGTCGGTACCTCGTACTCGTTCCACTGAACAGCCACGAAGCTAACGTAGAACTTCAGATCTACATCTTCAGGAGCGGGTTGCAGGACTGTTACGTCGAAGCTGATGTCCGCTGACCAGCAGGGGTGTAGCTGGACCCCGAAGTTATCACCCCACCACACAGTCACGTCAGGTAACCCATCACCGTTCAAATCCAACTCGACACCTTGTTTAAGCTCCTGCTCGTTTAACTCATAGTATTCACGGCTGTCGATTATAACCTTCCATATCTTGAGAGGTATCGTACCGTCGTTATGCACCTTGAACGCTATGTGCGTGTAGTACCACGGGTAGACATTATTTAGAGTTACCTCCATCTTATCTAAGTCCCCGTCCCCGTCAGTGTCGAAGAACGACCCCTCAGTACAACCAACATCCTTATCGAGCTGGACGGCCCCGGGCGTCGGGTAGTATGACGCATTCCAGTCGTTGCCTTTGAAGACGCCGTACCCGGGCTCCAACCCGCAAGCATCCAGATATATCAGCGAACCTGGGACGAACTCCCAGTCAAGCTCGCCGGTCTCCACAGTCGCGTTCAGCATCAGCGACTCTGACCACATAGCGAAGGCCGCTAGGGCTATCGCCACTAGCGACACAGCCGCTAACTGCTGTATCATTCCCTTATTCATTATTCACACCCTGATCAGCTGCTTTAATCTGGCGTTTCAACTACTTCGTTCCACTGAGCGAACACTAAGATTGCCTCGAAGACACCCTCATATGTGGTGTTCTCCTCAGCTTCCTGAAGCACCTCTATGTGGAGGATGTACTCACCCGTACCCCCTGGATCTATCTGTGTGTCCTCAGGTATCATGAACCATGCTTCGATGGGTGCCTCCGGGTCTATCTCTATCGTAGCGCTATAGAGCTTAACAGGTATCGTCCCTATGTTATCTACGATTAGGTATACGTCCACGGAGTACCCTGGGTACGCATTATCGAGGGTGACGAGAAGCTTAATAGGATCTCCCTCATCGTCTTCGAGCTCAACTTCGACAAGGCATGAAGCCACGTCCTTCCCTTCATCGTTACGGAATCCCTCTGCTTGGGGATCTGGACCCTCGTCACTGCACCACCAATCAGACCACTTAACGTCGACCTCACCGGTCTCCACAGTCGCGTTTATTCGTAATTCCTCCGACCACATTGCTAGAGCACTGCCTAAAGCCAGCACTAGTATTGTTAAGGCACTTATACTCATTAACTTACGTGTGTCCATATTACATTACCTGCAAGGTTAAAAACCGCTAACTATTTTATAAAGGTTGTGCATAATCTATACTTAGTTCAAGTACGTACTTTGAGTATGTATTGAAAATACATTTTCATGGGAGATCTTGCGAAGTTTTTCATATATCTCACGATTCGAGATAGGCTTTCACAACTGTTGTTAATGCTTCCCTGCGTTGGATAGTTGCTGATCAATACTATAAAATTAAAATATTAATGTGGTAGGTGTAATATTTACGTGGTGTTGGCTGTTGTGCGGTGAGGTTCCTGTGGTTAGTTCTAAGGGGGGAGGGTACGTCTGGGGTGTTGAGAGTCTGGACGACATCTTGGGTGGTGTTGTTAGTTCAGGCGCTTTGGTCTTGGTGGCTGGGTATCCTGGATCCGGTAAGACCCTCCTCGCTGCTACGGTTTGCCACGCTAACGCTGTCAGGGGGTTCCCGTGCCTCTACGTGTCGTTCCAGGAGACTAAGGAGGTGTTCTTCAGGCACATGAAGGACTTCAACATGGATTTCAGCGATCTCGAGTCGAGGGATCTCTTCATGTACTACAGGATACCAGTCATAGTGGACCCTAGTCTCGTCAACACGATAGTCAATGAGCTAAGCAAGCACTCAAGTAAGTACAGGGTCATAGTCATAGATAGCTTCACACCTCTGGAGAGGGTTATTGAGAAGGAGGCTGAGGCCAGAGCGTTACTACAGAATTTCTTTTACAATCTAACGAAGCTGGAGAGGTCCTTAATACTGGTCATCGCTGAGGTACCGCTAGGCAGGAAGGCCCTGAACCTAGGGGACTCAGAGTTCATAGCCGACGTGATTCTGCTGATGAGGTATAAGCTGGATAAAGGGCTTATGACCAGGTTCATGGAGGTTAGGAAGGCTAGGGAGGCGCCAGTGAGCTTAGGCGAGATACCCTTCAAGATAGTTGACGGGGTTGGCATCCACGCGTTCTTACCACCGCTCCTCGAGGAGCTCCCTCCAGCGCTGGAGAGGACCTACGAGTACCCCTGCAGAATAATGAACGAGATCCTGGGCCCTGTGAAGTCAGGCTCCAGCATGTTAGTCGTAACGCCTGCCGACGCACGCTCTACAGAGACCTACATACCCGGGCTCGTCACGCTTTCAATAGCGCTTAAACACAGGCTGAGAACACTCATAGTAAGTTACGTGAGGACGCCGTACTCGTTACTGAACTCGATCCTCAACTACGCTTCAAAGAAGTCTCGAGAGACCTTCGAGGCCGTGAGGGAGTTACTGGACGACTTAGTGCGTATTGAGTACGTCAACCCGGCAGCGATGAGTCTGGAGGAGCTCTACACTTACGAGATAGACCTAGTCAGGAGGTACAATCCCCAGATACTCATACTTAACAGGGTTGACATACCTACGCGCATCCACGGAACCAAGAACCCTGAGAAGTACTTCATGTACATGTGGAACGAGCTCCTCTGGTTTAGGGGGCAGGGAGTAACTACTCTGAGGAACAGCGTCTACATGAGTAAGGACTTCTTCAGAAGGAGCGCGAGCGTCTCAGATCTAGTGGTACGCCTGACCCGAGGTAAGGAGGGTGAGCTCAAGCTGTATGTGTGGGGCGAGGGGAAGAACCCGAGAGTGATCGAGCTACGTTTACTTAGTGAGTGTTTCGACGAGTTCCTAGAAGGTGTGAGTGGTGGGGGTGCTAACACCTCCTCTAATCAAACGAATATATAAAGGCGTGAGGTCCTTACCTTATCTTTAGGTGCTTATAATGATTAGATGTCCTAAGTGCGGGGCTGAGGCACAGCTGGAGAGGACGTGGCAGGTCATAAGTCCGCTACCCGACGCGCTCGGCAGAATAACGATAACAGTCCTCGGCACCTTCAGGTGTCGTTCCTGCGGTTACAAGTGGAAGGGCAGGGTGTCATCCGTCAAGGTAGGGCCTGAGGGCGAGGTGTCGTTAGGGGAGGGCAGGAGGAGGGAGAAACGCCCTCCAGAGAGGAGGGAGGGTAAGGTCATCGAGGTGGATCTATCCGACATCCTGGAGGAAGAGTGATGAGGCTGAGCCGTGTTCTCGACGTGTTGATGACTTCACTGCTTCTCGCCACGCTTCTGCTGACCCTCACAGGCCTGCTCACCTTCGCTGTTGTTGAAGGGAGGTCTATGGAGCCGCTTCTCTGGACCGGGGACGTGGTGATGATCTATAAGAGTGACGACATACAAGTGGGTGATGTGGTGATATACGCGGGACTTAGAGGCTATGTCATACATAGGGTTATTGAGGTTCGCGGCAACTGCTACGTGATTAAAGGCGATAATAACCCGGCTCCCGATGGTTGTATCCCTAAGGAGTTAATCCTCGGTGAGGTGGTGAGCATCAGCGGCTCAGTGATTAAAATACCTGGCATAGGGTATTTAACCCTCCTCGTCAGGGGTTAAGTATTACCTACAAACTCCAGGACGTCGAGGAACAGGACCTCGACTTCCCTGCCTAGGAGGGAGCTTACGGACGGATGCGTCCGCCCCTCATCACCCGTCACTAACTCCTTAACGTAGAGGCCGCCCTCACACTTAATCACTAACTCAGCCAGATACTCAGAGAGCCACCTGCCGCGTGTCTGAAGCACCTTACGCCTCCTTAAGACGTCCTTCTTCCTCCTGAGTATCCTTCTAGGGGTTCTTTGAAGTATTTCAACACCCTCCAGTCCTGCCTCAACACTCTTTAAATCCTTCTCAGTGAGGCCTGTTGGAGTGTAGATCACTACTCGATAGATCTTAGGGTTCCTCGATCTCTTGAGCTCGTGAAGCTCCTTAATCGATGCCGTGGAATGAACAGCCACTCTAACCCAGTCATCCCTTAAAAAGTTGTTAATAGCCTCTATACTAACCTCCCTCCTAAGAGGATCCACAATCTCAATCATTAACGGCCTCCCATCGCCGAGCATCCGTGCGTCGACGTCTTCACGACCTGCTGCGTGGATCAGTACATCCCTACACTTGAAGAGGGATGCAACCCTCTCAGCAACCCCCTCTACCGAGGCCCTATACCTGAAGGCACCGTCCCTCAAGTACCACCACCTCTGCGATATGAACCTACCTACTTTCACGTAACGACCCCTGAGGAAGAGTTGCGCTGACGATGCTCTGACCTCTAGGGTTTCCAAGTTAAGCACTAGCAGTACGTCGGGGTTTCTGAAGCTGGGCGTCGAGCCTGTTAAGAGTTGAAGTCTCTTACCTACCTCCCTCTTGACTTCCCTCCTGATCGACTCCCACGAGTCTATGTTCAGTGAAGCCGTGACCTCACCCTCCCTCACCTCATAGGATGAACCTTTCTCAACACCTACCAACAATGATTTAAACTCCCTGCCGACGAGAGCCTCAAGAGCCTTAACAACCAACTCACTTATTATAGAGTCAAGGTTGCTACCGCATATGAAGCACTTCCTCACGTTAACTCCCCCTATATACCGCTGCACTACATCGGCTATGGGGCTTCCTCCGTTATCAGCTAGTCTAAGCAGAGAGCCTGAGTCGACTTCCTCACCGCTACTCAGGGCTTTGTGTACGCTCATCGCTATCAAGGTCTTGAGCGCTCGACCCCTCTCAGCATTACTCAGCTCAAGCCCGTGTCTAGCGAATAGCCTGCCTAAACACCTGTCGCACAGCGGATAGTTCAGGAGGGCGTTAAACGCTTTATCCAGCAACTCACTGCCCAAGCGAAGCATCCTTCAACCCAAGCCTCTTCAACACGTCCTTCCTGCTCCTCAGAGTCTTAATCATCCTCTGCATAGCCTCGTAATACTTAAGCAACTCTCTAACGTCGCCTGAGGTGACTCCAGCCCCCCTAGCTATCCTGTTAACCCTGCTCTTATCTATTATCTCAGGGTGGTCGAGCTCCTCGTACGTCATCGAGTCCATTATGTGGAGCCACTTATCAAGGTTCTTCTCAGAGAGTTGAAGCCTCTCGTCATCCACCTGAATGGCAGTCACGAGGCCCGGGATCATCTGAAGCACCTTCCTCAACGGCCCCAGCCTCCTCACAGACCTGACCTGCGTGTAGACGTCCCTCAACGTCAGCCTCCCGGACAGAACCGCCTTCTCAAGCCTTCTCTGAACCTCTTCACTCTCCTCCAGCGCCTCGAACTTCTCCAGCAGGGACTCTAAGTCACCCAGGCCTAGGAGGCGCGCAACGAACTTCCTGGGGTTGAAGGGCTCTACGTCCTCCAGCTTCTCGCCATCACCTATGAACTTAATCCTAGCCCCTGTGGCCGCCACGGCTGAGAGAGCGCCACCCCCCTTCGCGGTACCGTCTAACTTAGTCACGAATATAGAGCCTACAGGAGTCCTCTCGTGAAACTTCCTAGCTATGTCGTAGGCCTTCTGACCTATGTACGCATCCACAACCAGCATTATCTCATCAGGGTTCAGCGCCTTAGCTATCTCCTCCATCTCCACTAGAAGGCGTTCCTCCTCACCGTACCCGTGCCGCCCCGCAGTATCGACTACAACGAGGCTACATGCATCCTTAAGCAACCTGCTTAACCCACGCGTGCCGATCTCAGCAGGGTTGCTGCCCTCCCTCTCTCCGTAGAAGGGAGTCCCCAGCTTCTCAGCTATCTGCCTCAGCTGGTCGTACGCGGCTGGTCTGTAAGTGTCAGTCGTCATTAAGCACGTCTTATAACCCAGCCTCCTGTAGTAGTGAGCGAGCTTGCCTGCTGACGTGGTCTTACCGCTTCCCTGAATACCGACGAGCATCACCACCCACGGGATCTTCCTTGGCAGGGTCTCCACGGCCTCGCCGCCGAAGAACTTAACGAGGCTGTCGTAGACTATCTTAACGAACCACTCACGCCTCAGAACCCCTGGCGGGGGCTCGGTCTTAAGGGCCTGCTCCCTAATGCCTTTAGTTAGCTCGATGACTAGCTTTAAATTCACGTCAGCCTTAATCAACTCCTTCTGAAGTTCTTTAATGAACTCGTTAACGCTCTCCTCGTAAGGGCCCTTGCCCCTGATGAAGCCCGAGATCAGGTCCCTAACTCTACCTAAGTAACTCATTAAGCTCCCTTTAAGACCCTCATGATCTTCCTTCTACCAAGGATATTCCAGTACTCAACCTCGGCACCAATGGCGAGTTTACTCCTCAACTCACCCTCTGGAGGCAACTCAATCTCCAGCGTCTCATATGTCTCTAGATCCATGATCTGGACGCTCGAACCAACCATAGCTATCACCTGAGCAGTCCTCTTATCGATCATAGGGACCTCAACCTTCTGATCAACGGGGGCCACCAGGGTCTTCTTAACGCCTGAGAACAAGCTGACAGCCACGACATGCGCCTTAGCGCTCCCATGCTTACCTGTCTTAGCCTTGCTAATCTCAACAATCCTGCAGGGCTCGCCGTCAATAACTATGAAGCTCCCTTCACGCAACTCCCCTAACTCCGCGTAAGTAGTGCTCATCACCGCAGCACCTTAATTAATTCACCAAAATCCTAATATATCTTAATCTAGATACTCGGTAGTCCCTCAACACGCTGGAAAGCGATCTGCAGGAGGCAATACTTATAAGCCTTCATTCTTTAAATTTGTTTGGTGCCGCGGTAGTATAGTCCGGCCTAGTATGCGGGCCTGTCGTAAGTCCCTACCGCACTAACAGGATCACCACAAGAACACCAGTAGGGACTTACAGAGAGCCC
The DNA here is from genome assembly GCA_038830105.1 of Zestosphaera sp. GTDB lineage: Archaea > Thermoproteota > Thermoprotei_A > Sulfolobales > NBVN01 > Zestomicrobium. The sequence goes on from JAWBLQ010000003.1 coordinate 7,164, forward strand.
GTGACCCGGGTTCAAATCCCGGCCGCGGCGCCAACCATAATAATTATGCTTAAAGCCTGCTAACTAGACATAAAGGTTAAAACAGCGATATCGATTATGTCAACGCTCTACGTCATCGGTGAAACCCTCGAAACTCAGCTCGAGGGCATAGTGACACGCGACTAGGTGATCATCACCCACGTGCGTGAATCCAGGTTCTTCTAATCTGCACTTCTCTGTGGCGTACGGGCATCTCTGATGGAACCTGCATCCCTTAGGCAGGTTTAGCAGGCTCGGCGGCTCGCCAACTACCTCCATTCGCCTCCTCATCCTCAACCTGGGGTTAGGCAGGGGTATTGAGGATAGCAATGTCGCCGTGTACGGGTGTCGAGGATTAAGGAAGACCTCACTAGTTCTAGAGTACTCTACAACCTTACCTAAATACATAACCATTATCGTATCACTCATGTGTCTGGCTGTAAGCAAGTCGTGTGTGATGAAAATATACGTCAGCACGTACCTCTCCTGGAGATCTAGTAATAAGTTGAGGATCTGAGCCTGCACTGAGACGTCGAGAGATGAGGTAGGCTCGTCTAGGACGACTAACTGAGGTTTAAGTATTATCGCGCGTGCAATGGCTACTCTCTGTTGCTGGCCCCCTGAAAGTTCATGTGGATACCTTGTCAGATGTTCTTCGCCTAAACCAACATCCCCCAAGACCCTTGACGCTAAGTCAAGCGATGCCTCGTCGGAGTCAACGCCATGGATCTTAAGAGGTCTCTCCAGTATTTCCTTAACCCTCATCCTGGGATTCAATGATGAGTATGGGTCCTGGAAGACTATGCCTGTAGACCTTCTGAAGCTCCTTAAATCCTTCTTAGAGAGCTTAGTCACGTCAACGCCGTTAAATATTATCTCACCGGAGGTCGGCTCCAGCAACCTTAAGACAGTCAACCCAAGCGTGGTCTTCCCGGAGCCGGACTCACCGACCACCCCTAGGGTAACACCTCTATCAACAGAGAAACTTACGTCATCCACAGCACGTATATGCTGAACCGCTGAGAGGAGTCCTCTCTTAAACCTGAAGTACTTCTTCAAGTTCTTAACTACCAGCAACATCACTGAGTCACCTAATGGCTTTATAGTTATGGCAGGCTACTGAGTGATTCAGCGTCGCTTCACTTATCACGGGTTCCTCATTCATACATAGATATGTGGTATAAGGGCATCTAGGATGGAATCTGCATCCATTCGGGAGGTTGAGCGGGTTCGGCAGGTTCCCGGGGATTTGGTTTAGCCTGGCTTTCAACCCTCTCCTCGACACTACGCACTCTATAAGGCCTCTAGTGTAGGGGTGGAGCGGGTTATCGAAGATCTCAGTTACTTCACCAACCTCAACGATCTTCCCTGAGTACATGACACCGACCCTATCACATACCTCAGCCACTATACCGAAGTTATGGGTTATTAGCAGTAGCGTCAATCCGTACTCCACCCTCAATGATTGTAGTAACTTGAGTATCTGAGCCTGTATTGTAACGTCAAGAGCCGTTGTGGGCTCATCCGCTATCAGCAGACTGGGGTTGCAGGTGGTCATCATCGCTATCATAGACCTCTGCTTCATACCTCCACTGTAGACGTGTGGGTAGTCCCTAGCCCTGATCCTCGCATCTGGAATCCCGACTTTATTAAGCTGGTTCACAGCGCTCGTTAAAGCCTTATCCCACGACATCCCTAAGTGCGTCACCGGTACCTCAGCTACCTGATACCCGACTCTATACACTGGGTTCAAGGACGTCATTGGATTCTGGAAGACTATGGCTATTTCCTTACCTCTAATTCTCTGAAGCTCATTGTCGTCAACCTTCAGCAGGTCCTTCCCTCTGAACAAAATCCTGCCGTCCAACACCCTGGAGTTCGGCGGCAGGAGTCTAGGTATCGACAACGCTAAAGTGCTCTTGCCGCATCCGGTCTCCCCAACCAGGCAGAATGCCTCCCCCTCGAAGATCGTTAAGCTGACGTCATCAACAGCCTTCACACAGCCCCTGCCAGTCTCGTAGCACACCTTCAGGTTCTGGACGTCTAAAATCTTTTCAGGCATCTTGAATCATCCCAACCTTAATTTAGGGTCTAATACGTCCCTCAACGCATCACCCAGTAAGTTGAAGCTTAGAGCCGTTAGGGTTATGAAGAACCCCGGGAATACAGAGTTCCACGGAGCGCTGAATATGTAGTCCTTGCCCTCGTTTAACATCGCACCCCAATCAGGCGTTGGTGGTTGAGCCCCGAAACCCAGGAAACTGAGCGCTGTCGTGTATAGTATTGCTGAAGGTATTGTTAGGGTGGCTAAAACAATTATCGACACGAGTGTGTTCGGAAGGATGTACCTGAACATGATGCTTAGGTCTGACTCACCTATGGCTCGGGCAGCCATCACGAACTCCCTGCTGACTAGAGACTGAGTCTTAGCCCTTACTATCCTCGTGTAAGGAGCCCAGCTTACCACAGCCACAGCTATAACCACGTTCGTCAACCCAGGTCCCAGGATCGTCACTATCGCTAGCGCCAGTATTATGGGTGGGAAGGCCCACAACATGTCCGTGAACGCTGAGATAACTTTATCCAGGAAGCCGCTATAGTAACCGGATATCAGTCCGAGAGTAACGCCTATGCCTGCCTCGATGAGAACCACCAGCATACCGACCCATAAGGCTATCCGCGCCCCGTAAATAACTCTGCTGAACACGTCCCTGCCTAAGTGATCCGTCCCGAACAAGTGCCTTAGCGAGGGTGGTTGAAGCCTTAACGTGGTGTTTATTTCATCGAACCTCCTTGGCGCTATTATATCTGCTGTTAACGCCATGAAAGCTATAATCATTAAGAGCACCAGACCAACGACCCCTCTCCTATGTCTGATGAGTAGCTTCACCGCCTCACTCCTATAAAACGAGTAAGCCCTCCTCCTAAGCTCCTCAAGTGAGCGTATCATAGTCCTTCACCCCTCTCAACGCGCACTCGCGGGTCCAGAGCCGCGATTACTAGATCCCCTAAAGTGTTAAATACTACCGTGAGTATGGTTATTATCAGCACTATCCCCTGAACGACTGCATAGTCTTGTCTAATTATCGATAGATAAAGAAGTCTACCCATGCCCGGCAACGCAAACAGCGTTTCAATAACTACTGCGCCTCCTATGAGCCACGGGATATCTAGGAAGAGCATCACCACAACAGGGAGTACAGCGTTTCTGAGCGCGTGCACAACCAGCACCCTCCTCCTCGGAAGCCCCTTCGCCCATGCAGTCCTCACGTAATCTTCATTGAGAACCTCAATCATCTCAGCCCTCATCAACCTCATCACAGCTGCTGACGATGGTAGGGCGAGGGACAGGGCAGGGAGCAGTAGTGAGTGAGGGCCTTCATAACCCGATATCGGCAGTAACCTTAAATAATAGCCAAAGACGAGCATTAACATCAACCCAAGCCAGAAGCCGGGTATCGAATAACTGACGATGGCTGTGACGGATAGTAAACCATCAATGAACTTACCCTTCATTAAGGCGTTCACGAGCCCTATGAACACACCAATAATGTAGGAGATAAGCGTGGAGATTAACATGAGCACGAGTGTGTACGGCAGTCGTTGCATTAACAGGTAGGAGACTGGCTGTTTAGTAACTATGGACATACCTAGATCCCCTCTAACAACGTGTGAGAGCCAGTAGAAGTACTGCACGTACGGGGGTTGATCCAGTCCCCACGCTTTCCTCAGCTCTTCAACCCTCTCAGGAGTAACCCTCTCACCGGCGATTAGTTTTATAGGGTCTCCGGGCAGTGAATACATTATATAGAAAAGAATTATAGTCACGCCGAGTACTACTGGTATCCCTATCAGTAGTTTTTTGGCGGTGTAGCTAAGTAACCCCATCTCGGCTACCTACTTCTGCTCAATCCACACGTCATTAATGAATATAGTCCCATATGGCGGCAGGACCAGCAGGCCTTTAACGTTCTTATTGACTGCCGTGTAGTCCTTAAGTACGAAGAGCGGTATTAACGGGAGGTCCTTCAACAGTATCTCCTGAGCTTCAGAGTATACCTCTGACCTCTCGATCATGTCCGTCACTGACCGTCCTAACTCAAGCAACGCATCCACCTCCGGGTTTGAGTATGTGTAGTTCCCGTAGACGCTGTGAACCAGGTATATTAGTATGTCGGGGTCGGCCCAGGAGAACCTCCGCAGAGCGAGCTCGAAATTCCATTCATTCGTGAGTTCTCTGATGTAATCGTAAGTGTACTCCTTTATGCTTACTTGAATGCCTACTTTAGCCAGTTGCGCTTGTATTAATGGCGCGGCTTTCTTGAGGGGTGGGTCATCTACTGGCGAGAGGAGTGTTAGTGTTAAGGGGGTGCCGTCCTTATCTACGACTCCGTCGCCGTTGGTGTCAACCCAGCCAGCCTCTCTGAGGAGCTCTTTAGCCGCCTCAATGTTGTGAGCGTACGTGGTTTTAGCCACGGTCTCCACGGTCTCGTTATAGCATATCTGCGATGGTGAGAGGAAGGAGTGCCATGGAACCACGTTATTATCGAGTATCTGAGCTATCTCATCTCTGTTCAGCGCCAGCATTATCGCTTTTCGGACTCTAACGTCGTTCAAGGGTGTTTTCTGGAGGTTAACCATTATGTAATGTATCCCAGGCGCTAGAGTCTCGTAGAGCTGTATGTTCGGATTACCTCTGAGCCTCTTAACCTCCTCTAGAGGAACACCCCTGACTACGTCTACACGTCCGGCCTCAAGCTCAGTTATCCTTGTGAGGTCCTCCGGGATGAACCTTATTATCACTTCATCCACGTACGGGTTGGGACCCTTATTCACTACGAACGGTAGGTTAGTTTTGTAGTTGTTATTCCTGGTGAGGACGACGTGCGAGCCCCTCACCCACTCCTTAACCGCGTAAGGCCCGCTCCCAACGGGCTCTCTGTTAAAGACGTCCGGCCCTACTCTCTCAGCTACCTCAGCGTTAACTGGAGCGCCGTAGTTCGTAACTAACACTGACCAGAGGTACGGAGCAGGTTGCTTGAGAATAATCTTCAACGTGTACTCGTCTATCGCGATCATCTCAGCCACGTCCGCGAAGTCCTCAGCGTAAGGCGAGATATCCTTGTACCTCTCAATGGATCTCTTAACGGCCTCAGCAGTGACTGGATCGCCGTTAGAGAACTTCGCGTTGCTCGGTATGTGGAACATCAGTACAGTACCCTCACCAGTTACTTCCCAGCTTAAAGCTAGGTCAGGTACTATATTCATGTTCTCATCTAACACTACTAGAGGCTGGAATATCATGTCATGCACCTCGTTAGACCATGTCACCTGCTGTACGTCTAGACCCATCGGTTCCTCAGGTATAGCTATGATTAAAGTCCTCTTTAACTGAGGCGTTGTAGTTGCCGGTGTTGTAAGAGTCGTTGGACTTGTAGGAGTGGTTGCGGGAGTTGTTGGGGTTACGTAAGGAGGCGACAGCGCTAAGTACGTTGCTATCAACGCCACCGCCACAACTAAGACTAACACGACCGCGACTGTCTTGGAAACGGCCTTCCAGTTAGTCATATGGTTGACCTCATAAGGTGAGTATTGTGGGGTTAATAAACTTTTTCCCATTATACCTTAGTCAATTTAATTAGAACTTGTTAATTAATTAAATGCGAAACTACGTTCACTTAAATTAAGTAATGTAATTGAAGATTTTTATTACTTAATCATCAAGGACTGACTGGCGAGTGTCTGTGTATGATGTGATAATTAGGAACGGTATAGTGGTGGACGGCTCTGGAGCCCCGCCTTTTAAGAGGGATTTAGGGGTGATTGGAGACACGATCGCTAAGGTAGGCGATCTATCTGGGTGTGTTGCTGAGGAGGTTATCCACGTTGACGGTCTCGTGGTAGCGCCGGGCTTTATAGATATACATAATCATAGCGACGGCGGTATCTTCATACTTCCCACGGCGGATAACTACGTCACGCAAGGGGTTACCACGGTCGTGATTGGTAACTGTGGGTATTCATTAGCGCCTTTGACCGATAAGAACAGGGAGTTTATAGAGCTCAGCGAGGTCGGGTTCGTTAAGGAGTTAGGTCGCTTGCCGTGGGCTTCGTTCAGGGATTACTTGGAGTCTCTGGATAGGCTTGAGAAGAGTTTAAACGTGGCCACGTTGATCGGGCATGGCACTGTGAGGAGCGCGGTTCTGGGTACCGATAGCTTGAAGCCCACGAGGAGAGAGCTTGAGGAGATGAAGGGTCTCGTCGCTGAGGCGTTGAGGAACGGGGCTTTCGGAATGTCTTCAGGTCTTATCTACGTTCCAGGGGTGTTCTCGGAAACGCTGGAGTTGATAGAGCTGGCTAAGATCTTATCAAGATACGGTGGTGTTTACGCCACGCACATCAGGAACGAAGGCGTTGAGTTCATGGACGCTTTAATCGAGGCTCTAGAGGTAGGCCTGAAGAGCAACGTAGGGCTTGAGATCTCACACATAAAAGCAGCCGGCCCACCAGCGTGGGGCGGTGTGACTATGGCTCTAAGTATTATAGAGGAGTACGTTAGGAGGGGTTACGACGTTAGCGCGGATGTCTACCCCTACGCGGCCAGCTCAACGGGATTAGAGGCATTACTACCCTCGTGGGTTAGGGAGGGTGGATTGGAGGGCTTGCTCAGCAAGCTGAGTGACGTTGAAGCATTAGAAAGATTAAAGAAGGATCTAGCTAAATATGGCATACCTGAGGAGAGGCATGCGGACTGGGATAAGGTGAGGGTGTCCTACACGGAGAAACACCCTGAAGCTCTGGGGAGGAGTATTGAAGAAATCTCGAGGTTGTGGGGTGTGGACCCCGTGCAGACGATCGCCAAGATGCTGATAGATGACAGAGGCTTAACAGGGGTTGTCATTCACAGCATGAACGAGGACGACGTCTCTAAGGCGGTAGCACACCCCCTAGTAGCTATAGGGAGTGACGGTAGCGTACGTAAGTTAGGTGAAGGAACGCCGCATCCGAGGAACTACGGGTGCTTCCCTAGGCTCATCGCTAAATATGTGAGGGGGTTGAAAATCCTCAGCTTACCGGAAGCTGTTAGGAAGATGACGTCACTGCCTGCAAGGAAGATAGGCCTATTTGACAGAGGGCTTGTAAGACCTGGGTTTAAAGCCGACTTAACTATATTTAATTACTATATGATAAGGGATAAGGCAACTTACGAAAACCCTCACGAGTACTCAACAGGTGTAGAGTACTTGCTAGTCAACGGTAAGTTCGTGATAAGAGATGGGAGACATACGCTAGCAAAACCTGGTAGGCTTTTAAGAAGCGTGTAGCAAGGCATTATTCAATACGAGTGTCAGAACCCCTATTTAAAGTTAACCCGTGTAGGGTACCACCTATCTTTATAAGGTATGCGCCATAGTAGATTATATGAAGTGAGTTGCGGGAAGGAATGCCTTAGTGAGCGAGCGTGTGTGAAGGAGGTGTAAGGGTTCGTTGAGCATGAGCTTCAGCGAGTGGTTTGATTGGGTTTTGAGGGAGGCTGAGCTATACGACTACGGCAGGTACCCTGTTAAGGGGTTCGGTGTCTGGATGCCTTACGGCTTCGGGCTTAGGAGGCGTGTCGTCGACTTAATGAGGGAGTTACTTGACTCCACCGGTCACGAGGAGATACTGCTGCCTCTCCTCATACCTGAGGATCTCCTGGCTAAGGAGTCCGAGCACGTGAGAGGCTTTGAAGACCAGGTCTTCTGGGTTACTCACGGCGGTTTAGAACCCCTTGACGTTAAGCTCGCTTTAAGACCGACGAGCGAGACTTCCCTAACTTACATGGAGTCCTTCTGGATTAAGAGCTACAAGCAGTTGCCTAAGAAGTACTACCAGGTGGTGAGTATATTCAGGTATGAAACCAGAGCTACGAGAGCTATGCTACGCGTCAGGGAGGTGAGTACTTTCAAGGAGGCTCACACAGTGCATGAGGACTTCAGGGATTCTGAGAGGCAGGTTGCTGAGGCAGTAGGTATATACAGCAGGTTCTTCGACCTCCTCGGAGTGCCGTACATCATCTCCAGGAGGCCTGACTGGGATAAGTTCCCGGGCGCTATATACACGATAGCCTTCGACACTTTAATGCCTGATGGGAGGGCCCTCCAGATAGGCACTGTACACAATTTAGGGCAGAACTTCACTAAAGTTTTCGAGGTGAGAGTGCAGAGGAGGGACGAGACCATAGACTACGCGTGGCAGACCTCCTACGGGATCTCTGAGAGAGTGATAGCTGCCCTAGTGAGCACTCACGGTGACGGAAGGGGGTTAGTCCTGCCCTTCAGGGTTGCCCCTATACAGGTGGTCATAGTGCCCATACCGGCCGGTGGCGAGGATGAGAAGCGTGAGGTCTACGCGAGGGCCAGGGACCTGGGCGATGCTCTAAAGAGAGAGGGCTTAAGGACTTACGTGGATCTGAGTGAGGATAGGACACCGAGCGAGAAGTTCGCTTACTGGGAGCTTAAGGGTGTTCCCTTAAGGGTTGATCTAGGACCTAGGGAATTAGGCGAGGGCTTAGCAACGGTGTTCAGGAGGGACACTCTGAGCAGGAAGAGAACCCCGTTAAATAAAGTGCCCGATGTCGTGAGGAGTCTGGGGGAGGAGATAGACAGCAATCTAAGCAAGCGAGCCTGGAAGGCGCTCGAGGAGCGTGTAGCCGCCGTCAATAACTTGAGCGAGCTAGAGTTAGCGTTGCAGCAAGGAAAGCAGGTGGTTGAAATCCCGTGGTGTGGTCTCAGAGAATGCACTGATCGCGTGACGAGTGAGTACGGCTTAGAGGCTCTGGGAACGCCTCTCAAGGTCAGTGAGGAAGTCAAGCTGTACCCAGGTCTGAGATGCCCGGTCTGCGGGCGGAACGCTGTCACGCGCATGAGGTACGCTAGGAAGTACTGAAGCGCATGCTCATTCAATACTAAATCACTTATAAAGTCTTAAGTCAATAGCTATAGGTGTTCGGTTTGCCGAAGAAGCGCGAGAGCAGGGGGAGACGTAAGGGCAGTAAGGGGTCTGTAGAGATAATACACTGCGATCAATGCGGTAGGTTAGTGCCTGAGGATAAGGCCGTATGCGTCACGAGGTGGTATTCACCTGTTGATCCTCAGCTGGCTGACGAGCTGGAGAAGAAGGGGGCTATAATATCCAGGTACCCAGTGACTAAGTGCTATTGCGTGAGCTGTGCTGTCTTCTTAGGGATCGTGAAGGTGAGGGCTGAGGACGAAAGGAAGAAATCCCTTCAGGCTTACTGAAAAACTTAAATTACTTCACCTAAACACATCACTAGTAGTGAGTGGAGGTGCGGTGAATGAAAATACCTAAGTCCCTGAACGCATACTGCCCGCGGTGTAAGAAACACACCCGGCATTCAGTAACTATATACAAGACAGGCAAGAGGAGGTCGCTTGCGGAGGGGCAGAGAAGGTATGAGAGGAAGAGTAAGGGTTACGGGAGTAAGAGGAAGCCGGAGCAGAAGAGACTCGCTAAAACCACGAAGAAGGTGGTTCTTAAGCTTAAGTGCGGTGAGTGTGGCTTCATAAGTCACAGGGAGGGTATCAGACTGAAGAAAGCTGAGATGGCGGAGGTGGTTAGTAAGACATGAGCAGGAGGAGGAAGGTCTTGATACCGATGCCCAGGACCAAGTTCCTCAAGGTGAAGTGCCCATCATGCGGTAATGAGCAAGTTGTTTTCGACCGCACTACATTCCCCGTCAGGTGTCTTATCTGCGGGACCCAGTTAATCTACCCCACCGGTGCTAAAGCCAGGTTAGCAGGTGAGGTAGT
>JAWBLQ010000003.1:17003-23598 GCA_038830105.1 Zestosphaera sp.
GGAAGAGGCGTTCAATACCGTCGGTTGGCGAGTTAGTTATAGGGACTGTAGGCAGGGTTTTTGAGTACGGCGCGTACTTAAGACTCGACGAATACAGTAACGTGAACGCGTACCTCCCTTGGTCGGAGGTAAGCTCCAAGTACGTTAAGGACATTCACGAGATCGTTAAGGAGAACCAGAAGGTAGTTGTCAAGGTCATAAGGGTTGACAGCAGGAAGAATCAGATAGACGTATCCCTGAAGAGAGTCACCGACAGCGAGCAGAGGAGTAAGTTAATCGAGTTTAAGAGGGCTCAGAGAGCTGAGAAGATGCTCGAGGCGATCTCTCAGAAGCTGGGGAGGTCCCTCGATGACGCGTACAGGGAGGTCGGGTGGGTGCTTGAGGACTCCTACGGTGACATAATGCTTGGGTTCGAGGAGGTTGCCAGTAGGGGTGAGGAGGTCTTAAGAGAGTTAAACATCCCTGATGAGTGGATCCCCGTCATAGTTGACGAGATTAAGAAGAGGGTGAAGCCTAAGAGCGTTAGGATACGCGGTATAGTGACACTTGCTAGTTCAGCGCCTGACGGCGTCGAGAGAGTGAGGGAGGTCCTCAATACGTTGGCGTCGCTTATTAAGGGCGAGGGAGGCCTCTCCGTAAGGATTTACACGGTAGGGGCGCCGAGATACGCTGTAGAGGTCTCGGCAGAGGATTACAAGATCGCTGAGAAAGCCTTAGCCGACGCTCTGAATAACGTTAGGAGGACTGCCAGCAGACTTGACATTGAGCTACTCTTTGAAAGGGAGAAGGTGAAGTGAAGTTCCTCTTAAGGAAGTGCCCTAACTGCGGAAGATACACGTTTAAGGATACATGCCCTACGTGCAACACACGGACTTACAGCCCGCACCCCCCGAGGTTCTCACCGCAGGACAAGTACGTGCGTTATAGAGCGCTTGCTAGAGAGGAGTCTCTTTCACGCCCAGCAGATACGCCACGTAGTTAGTCAGAGGGTGTAGGATCCCCGCAAGCGCGAGGCCTACTATGAAATCCATTGCTCCTAGGTCCTGACCCACCATGACGTCTGCCTTGAAAGCCTTAATGAGGACGAAGGCCATAATAACGAAGGAGAGCTGGTCGAGAGGGATGAACGGCTGCCCTGGACGCAGGCCTAACCTCCTCTTGATAAAGGAGTTGAGTAAATCACCGCACATAGCACCTAACCCCGATGTCAAGCCGTACAGGGTCCAGGCAGACATGTGAAAGTGGTAGCTGTACGCCAGTCCCACTAGGGAACCTGCAACTATTCCTGAGATGAACCCCTCGATAGTCTTATTATCCCCGAAAACTCTCTTACCGTCTAAGAACCTCTTGTTTAGGTCGATTGGATGTGGGTTTCGGAAGAGAGGCTTGCACGTGATTAAGGGCATCGCATTAGCGACCATGGCTGGCAGGTAAAGCATCACAACCCTCACGGCATATTCGATCAAAGCACACACCTCGACCATTCTATATCTTAGCAGTTAATCCTTATTAGACTTGAAGCTTGATTCCTAGGTGGCTGGGTTAGTGTGACGTTGACGGGCAGGAGTAAGGCGGTGGTTATCTGCGACCCTAAGTTAATGAAGGTTTTCAAGTCTTTAAGCGATTCAATGGGACTGACCTTCACGGTCCCTGAGTCTCTGGAGAGCCTTCCTGAGGAAGGGGTTCTCGTGGTTGATGATGAGTGTTACCGCTTGCTGGAGGGACGCTCCCTACCCACAGGCCTTGAAATAGTTAAACTCACAAGCGATAACATCCTGGCTAAGACCCTTGAGTTAATTGGCGTCAGGGAGGTGGGGGCAGTCATCGCTGGTGTTGACCTAGGCCTCTCAGTCAACTACGTGATATTCGCCGATAACGTTCTCCTTAGATACGGGTCCGTTAGAGAGGCGTCTGAACTTGTGAAGACTTTAATGGAGGTTAGGGACTCCATCAACCCAAGGAGCGTCGTTGTTAAGGTAGGTGTATCCCCGGCCGGGCTTCATGAGGCATTCCTGACTGAGCTCCTCAACTCGCTTAGGGGGAGCGGTTTCGACCTCATGCTTATAGATGAGCACGGAACGAGCAGTGAGTGTCCCACGTCTTACGTAGGGAGGAAGACTTTCAAGAACGACGACATGAAGGCTTGTGTCAATATAGCGCTTAGAGAAGGTCTCAGATTCACTACTTAGTGATCGCCTCCACGAGGTTGTTGAAATCCTCCACGCTCATCTGGTGAACTCTCTTCCCACCTAATAACGTTCTTAATTCCTCACACCTAGGCACAGTGGTTGAGATCTTGCTGACGCACGCGTTAACCACTTTAAACGCTTTCTTCCTCCTCTGATTGAACACGCACCTGAGGAGTTCCTCAAATAGCTCATCACCCTCAACCCAATCTCTATGTCTCCTGAGCAAGACCACCGCAGACCACACCCTAGGCGGTGGGTAGAAAGACTCCGGACTGATGTAACCCACCACCTCAGGCTTCATGTACCTCTTAGTCAGCACGGTGATGCTTCCATATTTCCTACTCCCTGGAGTCGCTACTAGCCTCTCGCCAACCTCCCTCTGAAGGGTTATTAAGGCGTAAGGGATGTTGGACTTAATGATGGACGCTATGAAAGGCCCTGTTATCGAGTACGGCGTGTTGGAAACCACTGCATCAACCCTTAGAACCCCTCTCTCAAGTAGCTTAAGCCCGTCGCCGAGCAGGTACTCAACGTTGAGCTCCTCGCTAGCCACTCTACTACCGAGCTGAAGGAACTTAAAGTCCAGCTCCACCGCAACTAAGTGTTTAGTCACCCTAGATATAAACTTCGTCAGGAGCCCGGGACCTGCGCCCAGCTCCACAGCCGTTTCTACACCTAGCCTTGAAAGGACTTCAGCGAATAAGTTTCCTAAACGGCAGTCGATCATCAGGTGCTGGCTGTACCTCCTCGCGAGAGGCATCCGCCTCACGAGATCAAGCGTCTCCTCCTTAAGCCATACACATAGATCCTCATCGCTGAAACCCATTCATCCTCAACCACTAGAGAAACTGTAAAACACCTAAATAACACACCCCAGTATAATTCTTGAGTAGACTTATGTTGAGCGGGACCCAGATTCTGGAGGTCGGTGAGGTCGCCAGGGTGACCGGCCCTGCGAAGATTGAGGTTGATGAAGGGAGGATCCTACTGGTCGGTAGCGAGTTTAGTCGAGGTAGTGTTTTAGTCGTTCATGAGTTGAGAAGCTACTCGCTCAAGGCTCTGGAGAAGACTGGACTTCGGGTGTTCTTAGGCACCGGAGGAATGATCGAGAAGGTTAACCCGTCGGAGGAGGTGATCGATGACTGGGTTAACGTAGCGGAGATTATCAGGAGGGACGTCGAGGGTGGTGAACAGCTTAAAGTTGTGATTGTAGGCCCTTCTGAGTCAGGGAAGACTACCCTATCTGCTTTCATAGTTAATTACCTGAGGGATAGAGGTGTGAAGAGTTGCTTAGTCGAGGGTGACGTGGGGCAGGAGGACCTAGCGATGCCTGCCACAGTCGCCATGACAATGATTGAGAGGCCGTTCATATGGCAGAGGGAGTTAAGCTTTCAGGAGTTCAGGTTTGTAGGGTGTATTAGCCCACGTAACTGTGAGTCAGGTATAATCTCCACCTTAATGGACTTAACCAGCTCAGCCTTGAGTAAGGGTTGTAGGGCAGTGGTCGTAAACACTGACGGGTGGGTTAGCGGGGACGGTGTGAACTATAAAATAGAGCTGGTTAAGTGGGTCAGACCAACACATATAGTCAGCCTTAACCCTAAGTTAAGTAGCTTAATGACCGTCGCTTTCCGAGGCCTTGTAAAGGTCCTCAATGCTAAGCCACCCGTCACTGTAAGGACTAGGAGCAGGGAGGAGAGGCAGAGGCTCAGATCAGAGGCGTACAGGAGGTACTTCATCAACTCCTCAGTCAGGACTGTTCGGGCTAGTGAAGTCGGTTTAATAAGGGTGCAACCGTTCAACTGCGAGCAAGCCTCTGTGAGCGAGTTACTGACCACATACCCTGAGCTAACCTCGGTGGCCTCCTCTATCCTGAGGGCATGCTACAACGAGAAGGAGTTAGTGCTGCTGACTGAAGGGCCTCTGAATGCTAGTCTGCTGGAGGCCCTCAGGAATGAGGTCTACGCTAAACACTCAGTCAAGCTAGTGACGCTCAGAAGGGAAGACCTCACTGGGTGTTTGATGGGGATTATAGGCAAGGGTTTCAGGGATGTGGGTGTTGGTATAGTGGAGGACTTCAAGCTTAGTGAGGCGGGTGATGTCTTGATTAAGTTGAGGACCCCGTACGGCGGGCCTATAATAGCCTTAGTAGGCAGTAATATTAGGTTGGATGAGGAGTATAGGGAGATTAAAAAGGGTGAGTGGTTTGTGGGGGTTAAACGAGATCGTCCGTGAGTTAAAGGTTCAAGGAGAGTTAACTGAGGTCGAGAGGCCTTTAAGCGAGTTCTACGAGCCGACCAAGATCCTCATCGAGGCTGAGAGAACCGGTAAGACTCTGTTGTTCGAAGTGGCTGGTAAGCACCCTAGATGCGTCGGTAATCTAGTGGGGTCCAGGCAAAGGCTCTACGCCTACTTAAGAGCTGAGAACGACCTTGACGCGTATAGGAAGTTAATCAGCGCTATGAGTAACGAGGAGGAGGCTGGCGATTGGTTTAACGAGTATTCGTTCACGGAGCTCTACAGACCTTACGAAGGTGGCCACCGCAGGCTACCTGCCGTCAAGTTCTACGAGAGGGACGGAGGGCCTTACGTGGATTCATCCATCATAGTCGCTAAGACCCCAGAGCTGGACTCGTACAACGCTTCTATCCACAGATTAATGGTGATTGATGAAGGCTTCGCCGTCAGGGTGGTACCCAGACATCTCTTCAGGATTCACGAGCAGAACAGGCTTAAGAATGCTGAGACCCCGGTGGCAATAGCTGTTGGCGTTAATCCGCTGATCCTTCTGGCGTCAGCGCTCTCACCGCCTTACGGCGTGTTCGAGTTCTCGCTTGCTTCAAGACTAACGGGGTTGAGAGTGCCCCTAGTACGGACGCCTAAGTACGGACTCCCGGTAGTCGCTGGGACCTCTGTCGTGATTGAAGGAAGGATAACTAAGAAGCTCGTTGATGAGGGTCCCTTCGTTGATCTCCTCGGCCTCTACGACGCCGTCAGGAAGCAACCCTTGATAGTGATTGACTCCATATACGTCTTTAAAGACGATCCCTACTTCCATGTAATACTGCCAGGAGGTAGCGAGCATAAAGCCCTCATGGGCTTCCCTCGCGAGGCGCTGATATGGGACTCTGTCAGGAGGGTGGTTCCCAGGGTTGTTAAAGTCAGGCTAACCGAGAGTAGCGGCCAGTGGCTGAACGCGATAGTCTCCATTGAGAGGAATCACGAGGGCGACGGCAAGAACGCTGCCTTAGCGGCCTTCGCCGGGCATCCAAGCCTGAAGCACGTCATCGTGGTTGACGATGACATAGACCCTGATGACTTAAGCGATGTTGAGTGGGCTCTCGCGACTAGGTTTCAGGCCTCTAAAGGGCTGATCGTTATCAGCGAGTCCAGAGGCTCTACTCTAGATCCAAGTGCTGAGGAGGGTCTGACTGATAAAGTAGCTATAGTCGCTACGTACCCGCTTTCAAGCAGGTCTAGATTCGAGAAACCTAAAGTGCCTGAGGGTCGGACATGTACTTAACGAAGGATGAGGAGGCTATACTCAACGGGGAGTTAGGTAACTCATACGCACTAGCTATGAAGGTACTCACCGTGGTGGGGGACGCTCTTAAGGCCGAGAGACTAATACCGGTCGTACACACCCACGTCTCAGGAGTCTCGTACTTCAACATAGGCGACGCAGGTGTTGAGTTCATAGAGTCTCTCGCTGCAGGCAATGCTAAATTCCAAGTATTCACGACTGCCAACCCCTACGCGGTCGTTACGGACACACCCTACGGTGGGTTACCAGGGGATTTAATCAGTAAACAGATGAGGGTTATAAATTCTCTAAAGCTTATGGGAGCCACTACATTCACGTGCGCTCCATACTACGTGAGGAGACCGTCTTACGGGGAGCACCTGGCTTGGGCTGAGTCTAATGCCGTGTTATACGCTAACTCACTTGTCGGTGCTAGGAGTAATAGGGAAGGAGGGCCTCTAGCCCTTCTCGAAGGCTTGGTTGGGAGGACGTACGCTGCTGGTGCTCACCTAGATGAGGGTCGCATACCTACGTGTGCGGTGTCGGTTAAGGTTGATCAGGGCGTTAAGCTATCCGACCTCTCGTTATTAGGTCTGATGGTTGGTGAGTTATGTCCTGACTCAATACCCTTCGTAGAAGGTCTTGAGGGGCTCACGGAGAACGAGGCTAAGACCTTCCTGGCCGCCTTCGGTTCAACGTCTAACTCGCCTATGGTGGTCTTCAACAAATTAACTCCAGACAGTAAGGAACTCCTGGCTAACTCAGACTTCAAGGAGAGGTTCTCAGTGGATGAGAACTCGCTGAAGAGCATCTACTCTGAGATTAGGGAGGGCGTAAGCGGCGAGAGCGTTGTTTATTTCATCGGGTGTCCCCACCTATCACT
>JAWBLQ010000003.1:23608-29669 GCA_038830105.1 Zestosphaera sp.
CTGTCTGTGATCAACTATGTTAAGAGTAAGGGCAGTGGTGGATTGGAAGGCAGGGAGCTCTGGCTCGGCGTTAGCGAGGACCTACAGCTTGACAAGGGACTGTTGGATTCGCTTGCGAGCCTTGGCGTCAGGCTCATTAGAGGTATGTGCCCGGTTACGACAAAGCTGAACATGCTTGGCGTCAGGTACGTCGTCACGGACTCAGGGAAGGCGCTCCACTACATGCCTAAGTTAGCTGGCGTCAAGGTTATAATTAAGGATCGTCCCGAGATCCTTAAGGAGTTCCTGCGCAGGTGATCATGATGCAGGTGTTTCAAGTCTCTAAGGTCTTCGGAGCTGATCACGTATGTGGTGTGTTGAGGGTGGCTACCGAGCCTTTCTCCTTCCTGGGTGACGTTACCGTGGACTCGGCTGAGGTTAGGGGGGTTGGCAGGGTTGCCGACTCAATTTTAGTCGCGCCGGCAGTTGTAGGCAGTACAGTAGGTCCTTACATCCTCTACGCGTTAAGCAGGAGGGGGACCGCTCCTAGAGCCTTAATCACTAAATCTATCGACCCCACTCTCGTGGCTGGGTGCGTGGTTGCTAACGTTTCGTTGTACAGGTTGCTAGAGGAGGGTTCAGATCTTAACGCGTTAAGGTCGTTGAGCGGGGCTGAAGCTTGCGTTAGTGAAGGCACGTTGATAGTGCATAGGTGACTCTATTGGGTTATTTCATAGTTCTTGAAGGCCTAGACGGCTCGGGGAAGACCTCAGTCTCCAGGACATTGATAAACCTCTTAAACATGCAGGGCGTTAAGGCGTTGTATACTTACGAGCCCTTCGGCAGGGACTTCATCAAGTTAATGAACACGTACGGGAGGAGGTTAGGAGGGGTCATGGAGGCTTTCCTAATGGCGGCTGATAGATTCAACCACGTAACCACGGTCATCGAACCCGCGTTGAAGGAGGGGATGGTTGTCGTCAGCGATAGGTACTACTATTCCTCTATAGCCTATCAGGGAGCTAAAGACGTAGACGTAAGCTGGGTTAAGACACTGAACTCTTTCGCACCGGAGCCAGACGTAGCTATCTACCTAGACGTGGAGCCTGAGTTAGGTCTGGCCAGGAAGAAGACCTCCTCGACCAAGATAAGGTATATGGAGGAAGACGTTGACTTCCTACGTAGGGTCAGGTTGATCTACAGGGGGCTAGTGACAAGAGGCTCGTTGATAGAAGTCGACGCGTCAAGACCTCTAGAGGAGGTCGTGAGCGAGTGCTCGAGGGTTATCTGCAAGAGACTTAATATTCTTTGCCAGCCGTAAGTAGGTCATGAAACGTGTCTCGAGCACATACCTTCTGAAAGACTGCGTTGAATTCCTTAACGACTTTCTCAAGAACCCCCTGAGTAATCACTTCCTCGGACAGCAACTTGCGAAAGCCTTCAGAATCTATTAACCTGCAGTCATTTCCTCCAGCCCTGACTAGATCCACGTTCAGGTCTATGTAGTGTATTCTGCCCGAGTGATGTATCTCTACCGGAGTGTTGAAGTTCACGTACACCCCCTTAAGCATCCCCTCCCTATTGAAGTACTTGTGGGTTATGTGCCAGGCGCCCGTCCTTACGAAGGTCACGGCAACATCACCTACCTCCTTACTCGTGTTCAACCCATCGTAAACCCCTGGGGACTTGATCAAGCGTTTAAGGACCACCACAGGTCCCTCGTCGTTAAGCACTCTGTTGACGTTCCCCTTCATGTATATGGTCTTACCCCACACCTTCTTATGCTCTATGATTACCTCGCTCACCTCGCTTAACTCGCTCAGAAACCAATCAGTGACTATCCTTACTTCCTCCTCCCTAGGTATTCTAGCTGAGAGAGCGTCTAGGAGATTCACTAGGTTCTCCTCCTTCACCTCGGAACTCCTGAATACGTGGTGCATGTGGATCGTAGGGCAGGTGCTCTTCCTGACCTCATCTAAGTACAGCTTAGAACTGTAGGTTAACTCGTAAAACCTCGCCGACTCCCCCTCGTAGACCACCTTCATCAATGGCGATTTCTGAACGACCTCCGCAAGCTCTCTGTACCTCTTGACGAGCTCTGTTAACTCACTCATCACGTCCACCAGGTCTGCTTCATCGGAGTTACTCCTCCACCTCACGCTGTAGCCCTCGTGTATGTACCTCGACGAGATCTCGATTAGTTGCGTTATCCTCTCTCTATTTCTTAGGAAGTGGCTGAACGTCACGCTTGAGCCCCTGCCGATTATAGCGTATCTCCCAACGACCCTGATGTTCTCAGAGACGATGACTCTCTCAGACCCGTTAGTGATCAGCTTTATAGTGGTCACTGGTACCTCCCTGCCATGCGTGCATTCCTTGTAGTCGACGAGCACTGCCTTACCCCACGGGCTCAACGCCATGCACTCCCTACCTTCATAACCTAGGATCCGGGTTTTGAAGGTAGCGTAGAGGCCTGCCAGGGGTTTGAAGACGAGCATGTCCGGGATGTTGACCTCAAGTATCTCAGCTACTCTACCGACGGCGTCCGGGAAACCGATTACTATGACTTGAGAGGGGTTGTCGTTCTCTGTCTTGATCGTGACGTCTGCAGGGACCCCTCTGTTCTCGCTTATGTTGAGTCTAGACGCTATCGACGGTGCTACGTCAACTAACTCCACGCCGCTCTCGTGCAGTATCCTAGAGACAGCGGTCGAGTAAATCCCCCTAACCCTAGCCCTTAAACTCATCGAGCCCACGCTTACCCGGCTTCTTCATCGAACCGGCTGTTAATCCTTTACAGTGGATAACACTGCTATCACGTTCCAGATCGCCGTCCTCGCATGCATGGGCATGTTAGGGTCTTGCGTTACCTCATCTAAAATACTTACCGCGTTAGCTGCTTTAACGCCTGGCGTCAGCGGGGAATCCCTCAACATGTTGAGGGAGCTTATAGCCGCCCTCCTTATATTCCTGGGGATGCTTGAATCGTTAACTATTTTCTCAAGCATTAACATAGCTTGCTTTATCCTAGTCTCATTCACGGCCTGCTTATCCCCGACTTGAGTCACTACCATCACCTCGGCCTAATACTCAAATCAACACAGCCAAAATAAATATGTTAGGTAGTCCTGTTTAAGGGGTTCCAGCGGATCGCTGAGACGCTGATTTAGTGAGTCTTGCTTTTTATTTCATCGCTTAATTTAAGTTTTTACTTGAGTTTATCAGTCGGGTTAATAAGTTTTAACGATATATGTGACCGAAAAGTTTAAATAGAACCTTTCAATGTTGAGTTAACGGGGTTGAACTATGTCGGCTCTCTACGGTATACCTGTGGTGATCCTTAAGGAAGGGACTCAGAGGACGTACGGGCGTGAGGCCTTGAGGAACAACGTCATAGCGTCTAGAGCTCTGGCGGAGATACTTAAGACAAGCCTAGGTCCTAGGGGTATGGATAAGATGCTTGTGGATTCCTTCGGCGACGTGACTGTGACTAACGACGGTGCCGCTATAGTTAAGGAGATGGAGATCCAGCACCCGGCTGCTAAGCTTCTGGTGGAGGTCGCTAAGGCGACTGACGCTGAGGTCGGGGACGGCACAACGTCTGCGGTTGTCCTCGCTGGGGAGTTGCTCAGCAAAGCTGAGGCGTTGCTGGATCAGAACATCCACCCTACGATAATCATTGAGGGCTACAAGAAGGCGGCAGCCATCACTCTGAACTTGCTTGACGAGCTAGGGTATAGGATCAACGTGCAGGACCTGGAGACTCCTGAAGGTCTCGAGGCATCTAAGCGTGAGTTACGCAACGTAGTACACTCAGTCCTAGCGTCTAAATACGTGGCTACGCCGGACATAATCGATTACATGGTAGACCTGAGTATTGAGGCTGCTCTGAAGGTGGCTGAGAAGAAGTCTGACGGGACCTACAACGTGAGGCTGGACAACGTCAAGATAGAGAAGAAGAAGGGCGCGTCTCTGGCTGAGACTAGACTCATCAGTGGCTTAGTCCTTGATAAGGAGGTAGTGCATCCGGGGATGCCTAAGAGAGTTGAGAAAGCTAAGATAGCCTTGATAGACGCGCCGCTAGAGATAGAGAAGCCGGACATAACCGCTAAGATAAACATAACGTCGCCTGACCAGATAAAGACATTCCTCGATGAAGAGACTAAAGTCCTTAAGGATATGGTTGAGAGGATTGCTTCTTCTGGTGCTGCTGTTGTTGTTTGTCAGAAGGGGATTGACGACGTAGCCCAGCACTTCCTAGCAAAGAAAGGAATACTAGCAGTAAGAAGAGTAAAGAGATCAGACATGGAAAAACTAGAAAGAGCAACAGGAGGAAGGATAGTGACGAGTATCAGGGACTTGACTTCCAACGACCTAGGGTACGCGGAGCTTGTTGAAGAGAGGAGGGTCGGTAACGAGAAGATGCTGTTCGTAGAGGGGTGCAAGAACCCGAAGGCGGTGACCATACTGATCAGAGGCTCAAGCGACATGATACTCGACGATATGGAGAGATCTTTCAACGACGCCCTACACTCGTTACGCAACATACTCAGAGACCCCAAGATAGTTCCCGGCGGCGGCTCCATAGAAGTGGAGTTAGCTCTGAGGCTGAGGAAGAAAGCTGAGGAAGTCAGCGGTAAGGAGCAACTGGCAGTCCAGGCGTTCGCAGACGCGCTTGAGGAGATATCCTCTATACTGGCTCAATCAGCCGGTATGGATCCGCTACAGACTATAATGGAGTTAAGGAGGCTTCACAGCGAGGGTAAGACTAGCGCCGGTGTCGAGGTGCTAAGCGGGAAGATAATCGAGGACATGATGGGCACGAAGGTAATCGACCCCGTAATAGTTAAGAAGCAAGTGATTAAAGCAGCCAGCGAGGCGGCGACTGCCATACTTAAGGTGGATGACGTGATAGCCGCCAGTCCTATGAAGAAGGAGGAGAAGGGTAAGGAAGGGCTTGAAGGTCCTGAAGCAGGTAAGTTCGGGGGTTTAGAGTAAGGGCGTTCTGACTCTCAAGTTTAAAATCTTAAATACTTTTTGAAGTGTTATTAAATCAGTAGGTGGTAGATGAGATTGAGTGAGAGGATTGTGGATTATCTGAAGTCAATAGGTCTGAAGACTAAACCCTATAGGTTAACGAGGTATGAGAAAGCACGTATAGTGGCTGCCAGAGCGTTGCAACTAAGCTTAGGCGCGGTACCCCTGATTAACGTGAGGGACCTCCAGAGGAACCCTGTAATCATAAGCATGGAGGAGTTGAAAAGAGGCCTCCTACCGATAACTGTAGTCAGGAGGCTTCCCACGGGAGAAACTGAGTTAGTGCCTGTTAATAAATTAATTGAAGCTGAGCGTAGGTTGTTTGGCAGGCTCCACGGCTTGAACTTCTCTGGATAAGTGATGTCCTCATGAGTAAGGAAGAGATAGAGACCCATATCTCCAGGTACTTCACGGCCACCTTGACTCATGAAGATGAGAACGTAAGTGAATATCTCGTGGAGCCGCTGCCGGGTCTCACGCCTAACGAGGCCTTCTCAGAGGTCTACAACGCTCTAGTCCCTAGAGGTTATTCAGTCTTCCTCTTCAGGAGTAAGGACATGAATTTTCTCAGGGTTACTAAGAGGACAGTGGCGCCTAAGAACACTGCGAGACAATTTATAATCATGCTGGTCGCTACACTGGCTTCAGTAGCTGCCACCGGGTACGTTGCGTTACTTAATTACAACTCGGTAGTGCTGGCTCTGAACGAGAGCTTTAACGTAGGCATCCCTATAATTAATCCATTACTAGGGACGTTAATGTTCGTTGCGAGCGTCATGACGCCTCTGATGGGTCATGAGTTAGGCCATTACGCGATCAGCAAGCGTGCAGGAGTTCCCGTGACCTACCCCCTGCCGATACCAGCTCCCCTGATATCACCTGTAGGGACTTTCGGCGCGTTCATTAGGTCATACCACCCGCCCAAGGACGTGAGAGGCTTGATGCTGGTGGGTATCTCAGGCCCTCTCACAGGAGTCCTGCTGTCCACGATCCTTTACGTGGTATCCTACATCACCTCTCCTGTGTTGCCTGTCAACGTGGCTCA
>JAWBLQ010000004.1:0-1805 GCA_038830105.1 Zestosphaera sp.
CCAACTCGGGTAGCTCTAACTTTGATATAGCCCGTTGATAATATAGAGCCTGCCAGAACGTAATCACGTTTCTCGTCTCTCTTTAAAACCGGGTTTGATTCGCCAGTGAAGGCTGACTCATCAACATACCCCCACCCGTTAACAACCACGCCGTCAACAGGCACCTTCTCTCCCGCCTTCACCTCGACTATATCGTTGATTGAGACCTCATCGACTCCTACCTCTTTAACCTCACCATCCTTAACAACTCTTGCCTTACCCTGTAGTGCCTTCTCCAGCTCTCTCAGCTGTTTAAGTGCTCTATACCTTAGTCTCTCCTCGAGATACTTACCTAAGCTCACGAAGCCTAGGACTCCTGCAGAGGCTTCAAAGAACGATGAAACGTGAATGCTGTCACGTACTAAGTGCTCATACGGCAAGAGGTTTGTAACTAACGTCGCTCCGAAGAGGAATGAAAGCGTTGAAGAAATCGATATAAGCGATTCCATCACTGGTGCCCCATTAAGTAAAGACCTGAATCCCTTAACCAGTATTGAATGAGATAGAGCAAGCGTGGTTAGAGCCATCCCCATTAACACGTAAGTGTTTGCCTCCGCCTCGCTGATTAACATAGAGGACATTGAATAGACGATCGTGGCTAAACCTAGAGTAAACACTGCTATCCTCACAAGGAACTCGTACCTACTTCTTTCACGAGTAACACCCCTACCGACTCCTTTAGGCCTTACTCCAAGCTTCTCTAGCTCCCTCAACACATCAGTCCTGCTGGATTCAAGAGGATTAACATATATCCTTAACAGACCTGACACAGAAGATACTTCAGCGTTAAAGACTCCTTTAGATCTAAGTAACTTACTTTCTATAACACTCACTTCCTCAGGCTCCACGTCGATATATACCTCAACAACCTCCTTTAGTAAATCATATCCAGCGCTCCTGATAGCATTATAGATTTCCTTAATCTCATCATGACCTCCCTCGTACTCTATTACAGCATCGCCGGTGGTGACGTCGGCCTCCAGGTTTCTGAAACCCTTCACTCTGCTTAAATTCCTCTCTATAGCATAGACACAGGTAGGGCAATCCACACCGATGATTCTAACCCTTATCTTAACCATGACCTTTTTATCACCTGACTACATTGACTACCGGTTTGACATTCCTTGCGGCCCGTGTTTAATGTAGTATTCAGGGTTCTCCTCGAAAGCTCTCTTACAGTGAGCGCTACAGAAGTAATAGATCCTACCTTTATAGACGACCTTGTACTTAGCTTTAGAAACGTCAACAACCATACCGCAAACAGGATCTATATTACTCAACACGTTACACCACTCTAAAGTTCTCACTATTTTACAATTAATAACAATGTTATTAAATTTTTCTCTAAACGCGATTTAGATGTGACTGACTTGAGACGTTGTAGAGGACGTGACGTTATGAAGTGCTGTGGATTTGTGGGAGGCCCTCTAAGCATGAACACATGTTGGGGATACTGGCTTTATAGCGGATCCGGGCATCCGCCAAGCGGACGCCACGTCTGCGTTGAAGCAGTTGGGGGTCGTTAACATACACTTCGTCATCACAGTCCACATGTTCTACGCCGACAGACTTTGCAGGCTACTCGGTACGGAGCTCTATGTTTATGAACTTGACGCTAACCCCCGGGCATAGGAAGACTGTTGAGCGATACTACGGCGATGTGTGCAAGACTCCGGAGGGTGTAAGACACGTTTATGAAGCTATGATCATCCACACGCTGAGGCATACAAAGTTGCCCTCAAGTGGCCTGTGTTAGAGGCTGAGGA
>JAWBLQ010000004.1:1815-26821 GCA_038830105.1 Zestosphaera sp.
GAGAGCGTTTGCATGTTGGTCTCTCATGATGATCTGAGTAAGGCAGTGAGTGAGGCCATAGAAGTAGGCGTTGAAGTGATCTCACACACAACGGGACTTGACTGGTATGAAGCTTGCGTGCTAGCCAGCATGACGATGGACGTCGAAATAAGTCAGGTAGCGAGCTTCAGGAACGTAAAGGTCAACCCCAGAAGAACTTATTCCCTCACGTTACTGACGTCATGAACTCTGTGTAAGTAAGCTATGTGTTCTGCCGTTAATAATCGCTATATGTTAGTAAAATTTAGATCTAAGGTGGTGTTATTGGTTCTAAACCTCAACGTAGAGGGTCTCGAGGTGGTTGGGCACGAGGATATGGTCCGCGATGCTCTTCACGTGATTAAGAAGGGTTGTGAGGTCGCGGATCCTTACGTTGCCGTGTCTAGGTATGTTGATGTGGAGGGTTCCTTGATCAGGGTTGGCGAGAGAACCTACAGTCCTAGAGCCACTCACGTTGTAGGTTTCGGTAAGGCTTCCTTACGGATGCTTGAAGCTCTGTGTGGTCTCTTAGGCGATATGGTAGCTGGGGGTGTGGTCATCAGTCCTGTAGGCGGTGGGGAGGTATGTCGTGTGGAGGTCTTGAGAGGGGATCACCCGCTACCCGGTAGAGGGACTCTCGAGTCCTCCATACGGTTAATTAAATACCTGGAGTCCTCCGTCTCCAGCAAGGATCTAGTGCTTGTCTTGGTGTCCGGCGGTGGCTCAGCTTTATTCGAGGTCCCTGAGGAAGGCCTGACCCTCGACGACGTGGCCGAGGTCTCCAGGCTTTTAATGAGTAGGGGAGCTGACATACACGAGATCAACACAGTGAGGAAGCACTTATCCCAAGTGAAGGGTGGTAAGCTACTCAGGTACGTGAGAGGCGATGTTGCCTCACTTATCATAAGCGACGTAGTTGGGGATGACTTAAGCGTTATAGCGTCCGGACCCACGCACCCGGATCGATCAACATTCATGGACGCCTACAACGTCCTGAAGGCTAAGGACATCTACGACGAAGTTCCAGAGGCTGTGAGGAGGTTGGTTGAGAAAGGATTGAAGGGCTTAATTAAAGATACACCTAAGGCTGGCGACCCTTCCTTCCACAGGACCTATAACATAGTGATAGCAAACAACTACACGTCCCTAAGGGCAATGGAGGATGAGGCTAGGAGTCTTGGTTATAACACTCTACTGCTGTCCCCCTACATAACCGGCGAGGCGAGGGAGGTTGGGAAGGTTTTAGCCGGGATCATTAAATCCATCACAACACTTGAGACCCCTGTTAGGAAGCCGGCGGCACTGATAGCCGGGGGTGAAACAACCGTTACGGTTGAAGGGGGAGGGGTTGGCGGTAGGAATCAGGAGCTCTGCCTCTCCCTAACCATTGAGATTAGGGATGCTGGTGAGGCAGTAGCGGTGTGCTTTGGTAGTGACGGGGTGGATGGTGTAAGCCCTGCTGCAGGCGCTCTCACGAGCTCAAGAGTCCTTAAGAGAGCTATTGAATTAGGATTAGACCCACTGACCTGCCTCAGGAGCAACGACAGTTACACGTTCTTCAACAGACTAGGGCTAGCAATACACACTGGGTACACAGGAACGAACGTCAACGATTTCTTCGTTGCACTGATTAAGTAAAAAAATATTTAAGGTCTTATTCCTTCAGTGTGAGGGGTTAGCGCCAATGTTTATAAGGTACATACCTCTAACAGAGCACATTACCATACACCTTAACGTCTACGGACTAAAACGTAGGTTAAGAAGGTCGTCAGGAAGCCTGCAAGTAGGCCGTACCACAGCCCCTCCATAACGTAGAGGTAGTAGAGTACCAAGCTTCCTAGAGCCCATGAGATGAAGGCGTGCAAGTTCCAACCCCTAACACCTTCACCCAGCTTCATCCTTGACTTAACATAGTACTCAGTCCACAGCACTATACCGGCTGGCAACGAGATTGACGTCAGTAGGGAGAGCCACTGAGTCGCGAAGGCGTGTAGTTTAACGATGGCTAGGATCGAGGTGAGAACGGCTGCAACCACGAGGACCTTCCTCCTGTCAGCGGTTCTACCAATGGATTTCAGACTTAACGTCCAGGAGAGAGAAGCTGAGTAGAGTTGATTATCTGCTGAAGTCCACGCAAGGAGGAAGAGTGTCACTAGAGCGAGTAGAGAGAGTCTAAGCGCTCCGTAAGCACTGTAGAGATCCATGCCTGTGACAGCGGCTGGAATCCCCGAAAGCAGTATGATGAAGCTCCAGAACCCGAGGAAGTTAATGAATGCGGTAAACGTTGAGTCTAGAGGCTTCCTGCAGAACCTCTGGTAGTCGAAGGAGAGGACTATAGAGCCGTTAACGAAGGTTCCTAGGACTAACCCAAAGACCATAGGCAATGTAGCCACGTCAAACCCTCCCGTACTTGGCATCCCCCACCTAGTGACGCTTAACGCAACCCCGGCCACTATCAATACTGCTAGGAGAGGCACACCAACGTAAGCAAGCTTGACCATGTGTCTCACACCTAAATACGCTGTAATGGAGAAGAAGAAGGTCATGAAGACCGCAAGAGCGTAGTATGTGAGGTCAGGTAGCCCTGATATGTAGACAATCCCCTCAGCAACGACGCCTATTGAGAACGCCAACCATCCAACACACACAACGCCGGCCCAGAGGGATGGCACCACCACTCCCGCCGAACCAAAGACTCTCTCAGCGGTTAACGCGTACGTGAGGCCCTCCCTTGACGCCATGTAGCCGGAGAGCGATGAGAAGACGCTTAAAACGAGGTTTGCCAGTAGAACACCGACTACGAAAGTGGTGAAGGGGAATGAAGCACCCCACCAAGAAGCGAGGTAAGGGGCTGATGGATCTAGTGTGAGGCTGGCCCAGAGCATGACTGTCGCAACTGGCGATAACCTAGCCATTAGAGGTACTGATGAAAAGACATACTCCCTATCAACCGAGTCTGAACCCAAGCATACCACCTCAGCTGGTAACACGTTATTTTGGAAGCTGAATTTATAAGCTTTTGTAAACTATTTCATGGAATATTATACATACTGAAACATAGATTTTATAACAAATAAATGAAATATTATCAATAACGGAAACAGCGCCTTACCACACATCAAACCATGGTGAGAGATGCAATAATAACCTTATTTGACGCTGATAACATGATATTAAGGGTTACGTAGGTGATTCCTCTTGCATGAAGGTTGCTCCAGTAGTAAGGCGGAGTGGTTGAGAACCTATTTGGAGTCCGTGAACGCGTGGTTCCGTGTGTTTGAATTACCTGAGCATACCATGACCGTTGATGCGGCGGCCAGACAACTGAGCATTAGCCCTGAGAAGATAATAAAGACACTAGTCTTCATAAACGAGAAGGGAGAACCTCTCATAGCCATAGTGTGTGGGAATAAGAGGGTCAACCTGGATAAGCTGGCTAAGGTCTCTGGTTGTAGCAAGGTTAGAATGGCCAAGGCCAGGGAGGTGGAGAAGTTCACAGGTTATCCGGTTGGGGCATTGCCGCCTGTAGGCCACGGCGTCAGGACGTTCATAGATAGGGAGATGTTGAGGCACGATAAGGTTGTCGGAGGCGGTGGAACTACTCACACATTAATGGAGATGAAATCTGAAGACGTGGTTAAGCTCTCTAACGCCACGATATGTGATATATCTGAGTGAAGCCTCAGGTGTAGTTTGAAAATTATATATTTTATCTCGCTAGTCTTTTGGGGCTAAGTTTGGGCGGGATCTTCGGTTTAGTCTGTACGTCTAAAGTCCCTGATGGAGTGGTCTACGAGGGTTTGAAGAGGTTGCTCTACAGGGGGTACGACGGGACTGGGATTGTCTTCATCGACGAGTCCGGCAACTTAGTTGTACGTAAGCATCCTAAACCCCTTGAGGAGGCTGCCAAGCACGTGGATTTAATTAACGTGCCTTCAAACGTGGTTTTAGGGCATGTCCGCTACGCCAGTAGAGGCAGGCCTGTATACGAGAACACCCACCCTCTTACGGACTGTAACAACAGCATAGCTGTGGTTGGTGACGGCGTTATAGAGAACTTCGACGTGATTAAAGAAGAGCTTGAGAGAAAGGACCACGTGTTCGCTTCGAGAACAGACACAGAGGTCTTCGCTCATTTAGCGGAGGAAATTCTGAAAAACGGTAAAACGGTGTTGCAGGCATTTGCTCAAGCGAGTAGGGAGTTGAGGGGGGTCTACGCGATCGCGGGCTTAGCGAGAGGCTCCCGCAGGATATATGTTGTAAGTAACGAGCAACCGGTGGTGATAGGTCTAAGTCGTGAGTGTGTCTACGTATCCAGCGACGTGCCGAGTCTCTACGGGTTCTCCGAGGAGGTGTTGGTTCTTGGGGATGATATGCTGGCTGAAGTAGGGGTTGAGAACGTAAGGATATTTGACGTAAAGACCCTTAGTGAGGTTAAGGATGTCGTTACGAAGAGGGTGAAGTATCCTGCAGGGATCACGGAGAAAGCCGGGTACCTTCACTACATGCTTAAGGAGATATATGAGATTCCTGAGTCGTTAATGAAGACCACCTACACGTTGATGGATAAGTACTTGAGGCTGGCTTCGATGATAATCTACGGCGCTAGGAACGTCTACGTGATTGGTACTGGTACAAGTCTTCACGCCGGACTTGTTTCTGCGTACTACTTCACCGACATGGCGGGAACCCCTGTCAACGTCATTAGCGCGGCTGAGTTCCCTTACTACGCTTTAGACAACGTAAGCACGGGTACTGTAATACTTGCTATAAGTCAGAGCGGTGAGACAAGCGATGTGTTGAGGAGTGCTAGGATGGCTAAGCAGAGAGGAGCTGTCGTAGTGGGGGTCACAAACGTTGTTGGTTCACGACTTTCGCTCGAGTCGAACATCTACTTACCTATAGGCTCAGGGCCTGAGGTAGCGGTTCCTGCGACGAAGACATTCGCCTCAACACTAGCTACTATAGCGATACTCGCGGCCTATACAGGCCTCCACACAGGAGTCCTAGGGAAGGACGACCTCGAGAAACTCTATAACGAGATACGCGAGTTCGCGAGAGACCTATCTGAGAAGCTGCCAAGCATAGACTCAAACGTTGATAGAGTGGTAGATAAGCTCCTCAGGTGGGAGAGCCTCTACGTAGCCAGTAGCGGCATAAATTACCCGATAGCTCTTGAAGGTGCTCTCAAGCTGAAGGAAACCGCGCTAATCCACGCTGAGGGGATTCAGTTAGGTGAGATAAGACATGGACCCATGGTTCTAGTTAGGGATGGCTATCCAGTAATAATTATAAAGCCTGTTGAGGAGGTGGCGATAGAGCTCTACAATAAGGTAGCTAGGGAGGCTCAATCAAAGGAAGCAACCATAATCACAGTGGCATTCGACGCGAGAGGGTACGGTGAAGTCGTGGAAACCCTGCCTACGAGCAAGGCCCTATCACCAATAGCCTCGGCAGTTGCTCTCCAGCTACTAGCTTACAGGCTAGGAACCAAACTGGGGATGCCTATAGACACCCCACCAGGTCTTGTCAAGGCGTTAACTACGTGAATCACCAGCTTACAGTCCCTGTCTTCTAGGTATGTCAGTTTATATTAGTCAGTTACTCCTAATAACATGGGTGGTATGACGTCTGATCTCAGACCCATGGTTAAGGAAGCCCTTCTCTCAGCGTACGCTGGTGAATCTATGGCCCAGACCAGGTACAGAGCGTTCGAAGAAGTCGCTGAGAGGGAGGGCTTCAGGAACGTCGCTAGGCTCTTCAGAGCTATAGCGTTCGCCGAGCAAGCTCACGCACGGAACCACCTCAGGAGGGTGGCATCATTAATGTCAGATCAGAAGGCATGCGGAGGCGCACCTATCGGTTTAGGGACTACCTCACAGAATCTCAAGCTAGCTGTGGATGGGGAGGAGTTTGAGGTCAATGAAATGTACCCAGCGTACTTAGATGTAGCCAGGTTCCACGGCGATAAACAGACGGAGCAAAGTTTTAAATGGGCTCTAGAGGCTGAGAGAATCCACGTAGAACTCTACAGGAAGGCTAGGGAGCACGTTGAGAAGGGTGAAGACATGCCTATAGAGGGTGCAGTGTGGATATGTCCTGTGTGTGGGCACACTTACGTAGGTGTTGAGGCTCCTGAGAAATGCCCTATGTGCGGAGCCCCTCGTGTCAAGTACATAAGTTTTTAATACGTGAACGACCTAGCTCTTAAGCAAGAAGCCTCCCGTTTATTAGCGTTATAGAGACTCGTTTAAAGGCTAGAGGTATGATGCTGGCTAACTGGAGGCTGATTAAGGAACTCCTACAAATGGTTGACGTTGCAGTAGAGGTGATTGACAGTAGGGACCCTATATCAACTAGGAGTATAAAGTTTGAGGGGCTATGTAGGGAGCTAGGGGTCAAGTATCTCCTGGCCTTGAATAAGGCTGACCTCATACCTCGCGATGTGGGTGAAGCATGGGTTAGGTATTTCAGAGAGGTCGATGGCGTTAACGCAATCCTCATCTCAGCTCAGAAGAGGCTGGGAACATTAAGACTGAGAAAACTTATTAAAACACTTAGTCGAAAGAAGCCGTTAACTGTTGGCATCTTTGGCGTTCCTAAAGTAGGCAAGTCAACGCTGATTAACACTTGGGCCGGGAGGCACGCCGCTGGAACTTCACCGTTCCCAGGAACTCAAGGGTACACTAGGAAAGCACAGCTCTTCAACGTGGGGAGTAATATATACTTACTTGACACGCCAGGGATACTGCCTGTTGAGGGCAATGAAATAGAGATGCTCATTAGAATGAGTCCGGTAGATACCGCGAGAAACCCGGTAGCTGTAGCCGTACGTTTAATAAGGAGGGTTGCGGCGTGTAACCCCAGGGCCTTCACGGAAGCGTACGGGATAGAGAGCACGGACCCGGACACAATTCTCAGAGAGCTAGCCGCCAGGAGAGGGTGGATCTATAGAAGTGATAAGGAGCCTATTCTCAGTGAATCAGCTAAACTGATTGTGAAAGACTATCTCGAAGGCAAGATAAAGTTCTACGTGACGCCGCCTAGGTTCAGGAATCATCGCGTAGTAGGGGAGGACCCTAAGCCTCAACAACCTTAAGTATCGAGTTCTTGTCAAGCGTGTTAATTACTAAGTACCTACTGCTAATGAGCTTCAGATCCTTATTATCCCCCTGAATCATCACTGAAATCAGTTTAGCGTTAGCTTGCTTAAGCTTTCGCCTCAGCGTGGTTACGGCAAGCGTGTCCTCACCGTCTGTTATCACAACAATATCAGAGTCCCTCTTCATGAGGCCGCTGTTAATGACGTCGTCGCAAGCCGTGAGTATGGCTTTAGTTATATCTGTACCTCCACCACTCCTTACCCTCGCTATGTTCTTAAGCAAGTCTAGAAACTCTGAGGAACCCGCCCGCCTGGATATCTTGATTAAATCATGTGGTGAGCTATCGAAAAACCTCAAGTAGAACTCACGAATCTCCCTCCTGGATCTGATCATAAGCGCTATAGCTGTAGCCTTAGCCCAGTCAATCTTTTCACCTTCCATACTCCCTGACTTATCGGTGAGGAGGTAGAGGGGTCCCAGAGATTTACTTATTTTCTTGTCGTAGAGTAGGAGCTTAGACTCAACGAAGTTCAGTAGCAGGTATCTAGGCGGTAAGGCGAGCTGAGCGGGAACAAGCCTCTCCAGATCATCACCTAAGTCATAACCGTCGAACTCCCCTCTGTTGAACCTCTCATATTTCCTTCTACTCCTCCTGACGACATCAGGTATTAAAGAGAGTATCTCAAGCACTTTACTAACGTCAACGTTCCTTGAAAGCTTGAGGATCCTCTCTGAGTCCTCGTCCAGGTCGAACTCACTCCCGACACCAGGCTGAAGTCCTGAGGCGTACAACCGTTCAATCTTTTTCATGGCCTCAGCCTCTTGAATACTGTTCTTTAAAGATTCCTTGATGATTGATTTGAGAGCGCTACTCCTCTCCTTGTCGTTTGATCCTTTAAGGTTCAGGAGTTCCTTACTCTCCTCAAGGAGCTCCACAAGATACTGAATAACTGAGACCGTGACTAGCGTGGATATGAAGGAATCCATTATAGTATGCTGTTTAAGCTTAGTTAATTCTTCGGACTCGTTAACAACTTTAATCAAACTATAGTGAATACCACCCTCACCTGTATCCTCAACCATCACTGCATGAGGCAGGTAGAGAGTGTAGAAGAGGTCTGTAGCTAGACCCGCTGTCAGGATGTCGTGTTTCAACCCTAACTTGGCTGAAATACTAACTATCTTCTCCCCTCTATAGCGGACTACAGGGTCTTCGTAATCAATGCTCTTCAGGAAACCCTTACTCAAAATCGGTCAACCTTTTTACTGACTACCTCCATAACGTTGTTTATCAAGTTAAGGACGTCCTCACCAACCCTCAAGACTTGAGGGTCTTGAGACTCCTTCATAACGCTAATGACCCTCGCCCTAGTTATCTCAAGCTCCCTCCCTATAGACTCGAACTTCGCTGACACGAAGGAGCTCTCAATCCCTTCAAGAGATCTCACATATTGAAGCAATTCCCTTAAGTTATTCTTTATCTCGCTTAACTCTCTCAAGTACTTAAACGATGTCTTCAATTCCTCAGCTAACACCGCGTTGACCTTCTCAAGCTCGTCCCACTCACGTACGGCTACGTACTTAACAGCGAGCAGGTCCTCCTCCGTAATGTACTTCCTCCCGTTCATTAGGGCGTTGGCGGCAATCACCTTCATCGACTTGCCTTTACGCCTGTCAGTCAGGTGAATCCCCCTGCTCTCCAGCGCGGCAAATAACCTCAGTAGCTTCCCTTCCACACCGCTTAAATCCACTTCATAGAGACTCTCGTTCACCCTTCTTAAATCATCAATACACAGTATCTTACCGCCGTCATCTATCACATGTCCTAAAACACTTCTCCTCTCCAACTCCCATGAAGCTTTAAGGAGGTTCCTCCATAGGTCCTCCTGAACAGGTCTCACGAAATGCCTTAAAAGAAACCTATCATAGACTGACTGTATCTCAGGGTCTTCAGGAACCTCATTACTTGCTCCAAAGAGGGTTCGTAAGTCAACCCTCAACTCAGTGAACCCGTCGTAAAGTATCCTCTCCTGGAGTAAGGTGTTTAGCGCGTTGAGGATTGCTGAGTTAGCCTTGAAGATCTCGTCTAGGAATGCTATCTGAGCACCCGGTAACTTGCCCGTGGTCAGCCTCACGTACCTGCCCTCCTCCAGGGCTTTAATGTCTAGAGGGCCGAAGAGCTCTGAGGGCTCCGTGTACTTAGTCAGCAAGTACTTAAAGAACTTAGCGTTGAGGAGCTCAGCCGCTCTCCTAACCAGGGCTGATTTAGCAGTGTTGTGGGAGAGGATTCCGTTCGTGAAGAACGAATGAGTCTCGGGAACGTGGAAATCGTAAACCCTAACCCACCCCTCTAGACGCCTCACTTCCCTCACAGCATCCCACATGAAGTTCCTCGCGTGACTATATCTTTTACCATGCAGTATAGTTCCCGCTAACCCCATGCTCTTCTGCTTCGAAACGAAGCCTATCTCCTCATTAAACCTCCTGAGGTTATCTAGACCTCTTATAGTGAGAACATATAACCCGCGTACGCTCCTACGGATCGTTGAGAGTATCCCGTGACGTAGTAGAAGTATCTGAATGCCGGTCAGTAACCTTTCTTCCCCACTCTTTAGACGTATCCTTAACTCGAGTCGCTCGCTTTCGATACCGCAGCTCTCAAAGAGACCTCTTAAGAAAGCTGCTGAAACTCGTTTAGGTGAAAGAAGGATCCATGGAGACACGCGTTTCTCGTCATGCATGTGATTAAGTCTCTTGAATAGCTCAGCAACATATCCTGAGCAGTACCTCAGGACCACCGGGTTCTTCAACCTCAGGATTCGTGACCGCTTAAGCCTGCTGACGCTGGGCTCCAGCCCGAATAGATCCTTCATGAGGGTCAACACGCGTCTGTGAAGCTGAGTCTCAGCCTCATCGATCTCGAAGCTGATTGCGCGTGTAGCGTGGAAACGCCCTCTTACGACGAATACCCCCAGTAACTCAGCTAACCTCTCGTCTAGAATATTAACTTCCTTCACGCCCACCCTAGACCTAGGTGTTTTGGTAGTCGGTCTGCTGTTCGGGATTTGGACGTACTGCGTGGGAGAAGGCAGGTGTGTCATGATCCTTACTTTGTCACCCTTTCTAAGGTCTTTTAACGCTACCCACCCTCTATTAGTTAGAACAGGGTGGTTTGGAGTACCCCGCACTCTGAAGCCGTGTGTTGTGAGAGCCTCGTAGGTCTCCCATACATCGTACACGTGAAACTCTGTAGCCCTCCCAGGCGGAAAGACAGGGAAATCCATTACATATACCCCAGGCACGAAACTTCTTGCAATGTCTTCAATGTAGAATAGCCTCCCATCCTCTGAAGCTATGATGGTATCCCCGGTCACGCAACCAGGCTCGCCAATCAGTATCGCGTGCTCCCCTGTAAGCAGGGCAAGAACTACTACACGGGATTCCTCATCCCTGCCTACGAACGGTTTCTTAAGTTCCTCCTCGAACCTCTGTATCCTGCTGGCTATGCTCTCTATGTCCAAGACATCTCCCTATCCGTCTTAATTAAGACGTTACGCAAATAAAATCTTTCGTTAGAGTGAGAGATTAATAAAGTGTAATAACGATGTGGCTGAACACGTTTTATCTTTCACACCTGCATAGATTGTGGTTTAAGGTCTTTATGATTTGATCTATCACGTTTTCCCTCCTTAAGACCGCGCATAGATTGCACGCCAGATTACTTGCGTTATACTCTCTTCTGGCTAGATCTTCAGCTGTCTTATCTAAGACCTTCATCACTTCAGCTATGTCGAGCAGTTTCTCAGCCATTCTAGGTATTCTTCTCTTATTAATGATGTAGTTGACTAAAGGTTGTGAGATTCCAAGCGCGCGGGACGCCTCTAATTGAGTGAATCCATACTTAGTAACCAGTTTCTCAGCTAGGTAGAGCCTCAGCAAAGGCAACACGTGCTTCACGTACACCTCGCAGAAACTCCTCATCCAATCACCAATAACATAATTATTTAGGAGTCCTATATATCTCTAAAACGGCCCGAGATCTTAGACAGGGTGACCTCATAAAGCCCAAACGTTAACTTGCAGTTTACCGTAAAGAAAACAGTCCGCTAGTCCTGAAGGTCTATTTCAAGAGTAAATAGTTAGGAGGCCTATCAATATTGCCTCTGCGAGAGGAGATAGTAGCGGCGTGTAGTCTATGTTCCTACTGCTTAACTCAGTGTCCAGCTCAAGAGCTTTCTTGAAGTCTTCTTTAGTCTTCTGTTTCAGCTGGGGCTTAAGCTCACTACCAATAGAGCTCAACAAGCTTGAGTAGGCCGCGAGGACTGAGGTGTTCAAGTCGTTCTCCTTCTCGTACTCCCTGAGGAACGTGTTCGACGCCTCAACGACTGCGTTATGCCTAGAGGTCGTGAAGTCTATGTACTTATAGTGATTGCTTAAGAGATTCAGGAATTCCTCTAGCGTGAGGGACTCAACGACGACTTTATTCGGAGTGATTCCAGATTCGTAGAGAGCTCTTCCTACATCGCCGCCGACGTTCTTGAAGGCCTCATAGACCTTTAGCACCCCTTGAGGTTTGGAGTAGGACAGCAACGACTTCCTGGCGTTGATGTAGACCTGCGTCGTGAAGCGTTCCTTCAGCTTTATAGCGTACGTCGAAGCAATGCAAGCCGGGATTAAGAAGACGTGAATCTCAGGTAGCTGAACCCTTCTCACATGGGTAATGTTATCTTGAATGGAGTCCCTCACTAAAGACCCGATATCAACATCAACGAACCCTAACGCTCCTGTTGCCACTCTTCCACCCAGCTCAATAGCCCTCATATAATGCTTCAGAGCGGAGGTCAGCGTGGCTACGTATAGATGAAGGTCTTTAAACCGGACTGAGTATCTATGAGGCGCCCCAGGCTTAACGTAAGAATACACTGCTAAGTCGACAGAGTCTATCAAACCACGCAGAACTACCGACACCCTCTAAACCCTAAAGCATACTGTAGCCCGCAGTAATAAATGTCAGGTTCTCAGCCCCTGCTGAATACATTGCCTACGTCAATAAAGAGTCATGTTACAAGCCCTGCAGGACTGACAGTTTTCTCCCTAGATAGGTTATCTCTCGCGGATCCGATGACGACTAAGATTTGTGTGGGCGAGGTGAAGGTTCTCAAATTGATGGCTAGAAGTCAACGAAGTTGAGAACGAGTTTGGAGCGAGCGGCTGTAGACTTTATTGAGGGAGGGGGTTAGGTCTTAAAACGAATGAATATCAATGAGCTTGTGTTTGGTGAGAGGGATTAAGGAAGCTGTATATGTATTAGTAGCTTCTCTAACTTTTTACGAGTTAAGCTTAAGCTTGGGTCTAGATAGTGAGGGTTCTGTTTATCTCTCAGTCCTCCTCGCTTTAACTCTCTACTGTAGCTCTGGCTTGAGGTTCTTCATCTTCAGTAAGAGCCTCTCAGGCGACCTACATAAGGTAGTCAACGTTAGACTCGGTAGCGTTGCGATTCTGCAGAGAGTGAAACTGAAAGCAGTCTTTAAGCCCAGGATTTACGTGAATCTAGCTGGGTTCGTAGCGCCGGTTACATTAGCCTTCTTGATACTGGCATTACAGACTCACTGTTTGTCAGTAGCCCCCTTTAAATATCTCTCAACTCTCATGTTCTTGACGATAACCTACAACAGGCTATCCACGATAGTCTCCGGTAGAGGGATTTTCATATCAGTGACGTCAAGCATGGCTCTAACCGTAGTCACAGCGCTTGCCCTAGGAACACACCTCAAGTTAGCTCCAGAGACGTTATTCCTGATCACGTACTCCCTCAGCACGTTAGCTGTGTTGATAGGTATGGACTTGGTTAACCTCAGACTCTCCGCCTTATTTAAAGGCAGGTCGGTAGTGATAGGCGGTTATGGTATCGGGGATGCGATCTTTCTCCTGCCAGCTGTATCATCATTAACGTCGAAGATCATTTACAGCTTAATAGTAACTCCACCTATATTATAAGACATTCTTACAGGTGAAAGCCTTACCTTTCAGAAGGAGGGAGGAAGTCAGTCAACCCTCCTATATCTTAACCCAGTACCCTTGATCACGGCGGCCACGAGATCGTTGACCTGAACTAATTCCCCTGGTTTAACAGAAGTGATAACTACCTTGATTGTTAGTTGATACGCCTCGCCTACGACCCGAGGTTCAAGGCCGTGAGGTAATGGGAATATCTTCACTAGAGTCTCTGAAGAGCTACATATGTAGGAGTGCTCCTCAACACTGCACACATACTTCAGCCTAGTTAGGTTCTCCTTCAGTTTAGTGAGAGTCCTAGTCAGTAACTCGTAAGTCTCCGGCGACGATTCCACGATTAATGATGTAGTAAAGAGACAGGGACTACTCAAGAACCTCAACCCCCAACCCTGCAAGAGCCTTGACGACTTTCTTAATCGCCAGTTCATCGGAGACCTCCATGAGTATCTTAACCTTCGCGTAGCCGGGCTTGATGTCTAGGTCGAACCTATCATGAGTTATGTCCAGTATGTTACACCTTAACTCGGCAAGCACTCTCAACACCCTCTCTAAACTGCCTGGCACATCTTTCAACGATACCACTACCTTGGCTATCCGTCCCTCACTCATTAACCCCCTCATCAAGATCCTGTAGAGAGTCGTTAGATCTGCGTTCCCTCCGCTAATTACCGCCACAACTTTATCGCCAGGTATCTCTGCCGTTCTCGATAGTAACGCCGCTACGGGGAGAGCCCCGGCCCCCTCAGCCAGTAATTTAGTCCTCTCGAGTAGGAGGTAAATAGCCCTAGCGATCTGATCCTCCTCAACCTCGACAACGTGATCCACGTACTTGCTAATCAACTCGAAAGTCATGTCTCCTAATCCTTTAGTCAGGACGCCGTCGGCGAGTGTTGGTTGAGGAGAGATGTTGACTGGGGAGCCTATCTCAAGAGACTTCCTGGTCTTAGCTACTGCCGAGGGCTCCACTCCGACAACCTTAACCCTCCCTCTACTCAACTCCTTGACCGCTAAAGCGATACCGGCTATCAGCCCGCCACCGCCGATGGGAACCACAACTGTATCGACCTCCGGAGCATCCTCCATTATCTCTAGCCCTATAGTGCCTTGACCAGCTATAATGTAGGGATCGTTGAAAGGGTGTATGAGCGTCATGCCGGTCCTTTCACTCACCTCCAAGGCTTTCTGATACGCTTCATCATATATTTGACCGTGCAGTATGACTTCGCTACCGTATGATCTAACCGCGTTAACCTTATAGGGGGGAGCTGACTCAGGCATGACTATTATTGAGGGTATTTTCAGCTCTCTAGCTGAGTACGCGACCCCTTGTGCGTGATTGCCTGAAGACGCGGTGAGAACGCCTTTAACTCTAACCTCCTCAGGCATTGACGAGATCCTGAAGAACGCGCCTCTAACCTTAAAAGAGCCCGTCTTCTGGAGGTTCTCCAGTTTCAAGTAGATGGACTTCCCAGTTGCCGAGGAGAGGAACGCTGAGTGCACTATCGGGGTTCTGTGTATGGACTTCCTCAGGACTTCAGAAGCCCTGAACATCAAGCTGAGAATAAATCCATACTCCAACTCTATACCCTGGACAATAGTTAAATGAGATTTAATAAGTCATTAAAGCTATAGTGCTGTGGGAAATCATGCGGTTGGTCGTGAGGAACGTTAAGGAGGCTAAAGAGCTCTTCACCGAATTAAGTGAAACCATGGGGTGTGGAGGGAGAGTTAGAGTCATGATAGGTGACGTGATGAAGATACATGAGTACGTTGAGCTAGTGATTAGAGCAGGGCTCTCGTTGGTAGACGTAGAGGAGATAAGCAATGACTACTATTTAGTCATAGAGAACAGGTTTGGCAGGGGGTGTGAGCAGGACGGTCGGGACTCGATTCAAAGAGTTAGATAAGTTAGATATCGAGATAATAGTAAAGTTACTCAACGATTCGAGAACCCCCTTCAGACAATTAGCGCGTGAGTTAGGAGTGGGTGAGTCCACTGTATACATGAGGGTTAAGAAGCTCAAGGATATGGGAGTTCTTAAGGGCTTCACAGCATGCATAGATTTAAATCGTTTAGGGTTTGTGCAACAGGCCTACATAGAGATTAAGGTAACTCCTCAGTATCTGAGGAGTTTCGTGGAGGAGCTGATCGTGAACCCGAACGTTCTCGAGATCCACGAGATAAGCGGTGAGTATCCGTTACTCGTCAGGGTTGCCGCCATGAGCAGTGATGAATTAACATCAACGATAGATAAGATAGCCTTAATCAAGGGCGTGACGGAGATAAACGTTAAGTACGTCTTCAAAACCCTTGAGAGCGAGGGGCTAAGGAAGACGCTCGCCAGCCCTGAGCATTCCAGGTAATTATTTCCTTAACTTGTTCATCACATACTCAACTATCTTAGGCGTAGGGCTTATTCCAGTGCCCGTGTAGAAACCTTGCCAGTTAGGCATCGCGTTCACTTCATAGATCACGTAGCCTTCCTCAGTCTCGCCAATGTCAACCCCCGCGTAGTCGAGGTCCAGCGTCTTAACGGCTTTTAGAGATAATTCACCGAGCTCCCCGTCAACAGGTGCTCTCTCCACCTTAGCCCCCTGTGCTACGTTGGTTTTCCAGGTGCCCTCAGACTTATACCTGTATATAGCTCCCAAAACTTCGTCACCAACCACGAAGACTCGTATGTCACGGTCCTTACTCCTCCTGTATTTTTGAACGAGGATGGGCTGGCTGTAGCTCAGCCAAGTCTTACCCACAATGAACGCTATGTCAGGGTCTGTAACTAGAAGTGATCCGTAACCCATACTTCCTATGAGTGGCTTGATGACCGCCTTACCCCAGGCCCTGACGGTCTCGGTTAGCACGTATACGTCCTCAGTCAGCTTGGTTTCAGGGATGCTAACCCCGGCTCTTGATAGTAGCTGTAACGCCCTGTACTTATCACGCGCGTTCAGAAAACCCTGAGTACTGTTAACCAGTAAAACACCGCTCAGTTCAAACTGCTTCAGCGTGTTTATCCTTTTAAGTAGAGTCTCCATCGTTGTAACTGAACCAACTCCTCTAACGAGGCCTGCGTCTATCTCAATAACGTGCTCGCCACCGTAAACAACGCTCAGCCTGCCGTCGCTTGAGACCTCGCTATTAAGTCTTGAAATCCTTAAGTAAAGGACTGATACACCCCTCTTCAACAACTCAGTGAGTAACTCCCTAGCCGTCTGAGGCGGGACTGGAGCCTCATGAATCACAGCAACTCTCAAGTCAAGCACCTCAAGTTTAAGTTGCATCGCTAATTATAAAAAGGGTTGCGTGAATACGCTTCTAGAGTGATTCAAGTGATTGAGTGGGTGCTGATAACCTCAGTCGTCACTATAGCGTCGACATACGCCGTCATAGTTTTAGAGAGGATGAGGGGTTTAGAGGCCCCGGACATTCATAAACCCGGCAAGCCGAGGATCCCTAAGACCGCTGGACCAGCGTTCATCACGGTCTTGCTATGCGGTCTCGCGCTCTCGCTCATAGAGAACACGCACTACGTCGCCTATCACATGATCGCGGCGCTAACCGCAGGTCTGATAGGGCTCTACGATGATTTCAAGGGGATCAACGCTGTGAGGAAGGTCTTAATACTGACTATCCCTGCCCTACCCGTTATTATCGGTTCCTCGTACGTGCCCAGACCCTACGTGCCGCTAATTGGTCACATGAGAATACACATAGTATACCCACTCTTACTGCTCCCAGCCTACACGGTCTCCATAAACGCATACAACATGATCGACACACATAACGGCGTCGCAGTTACTTCAGCGTTAGTGACTTCAGCGGCTTTAGCGATCTCAAGCGTTCTCGGATGGGGCCCGCCACCGATGGATGGAGGACTGCAACTCACGGTATTCGTTTTAGCGTTCTTAATAAGCTACTTCGCGTTTAATTCGTACCCGGCCAGGATATTTAACGGTAACAGCGGTTCCTTCGTCCTGGGGGCCATCGTCGCGTCTGAGGCCGTGCTCCTCAGGAGGGAATATCTCTTGATAATGCTCTCCACCCCCTTAATAATCAATGGCTTCAGCTTGATCACAAGCGTCAGCGGCCTCAAGAATAAAGAGAGGATAACCCGACCTGTTGAGCTGAGTCACGACATGAAGATAATACCGTCTAGAAGTAGGGAGGCTCCAGTTACGCTGGTTCAGTTACTGGTCTTGAGGAGGCCTATGAACGAGAAGGAACTCGTTAAGTCCTACAGCGTGCTCATAACGTTGAACGCCGTGGCATCCCTCATCATCTACTACGTGCTGTCAGCGGTCTAAGAGGGTGAGTTCTCGACGTAATGACCTCTCCCCGACACCCTGGTTACCCAGAAGTTAAGTCTTAGAGAGCTCCTTAAATCCTTCAACACGTTAACGGATTTAATAGCTTTCCTCCTGTCTTCAGTGAAGCAATATATCGTTGGACCCCAGCTACTCTGGCCGATGGCTTCTACTCCGCTTTTACGTAGTGCTTCAGCTATTAAGCAGGATTCCTCGCTAGAGTACATACCGCCTTGATACTTGCTGAAGTACTGACCCGCCAGTACCTGTATCTTGGATAAGGCCTCGCTGAATGGTTTGAAGTGATTAAAACGAACTGCGGTGATTAAGTTTGCGAGGAGTCTATACAATTCCTCTTGCTTTTGGTGGGGTTCTGCGTTATTGAGGATAGATTCCTCAACTCTCCCATGCAGACCAGCAACACCCTCAGGCACGGCTATAACGATGCTCCATGATGGCGGCTTTAACCTCAGGAGGAGTTCGGGGTGTTTAACTACCTCTCCCTCCACGGCAACTCCGGTGTCCACGACGAACCCGCCCATGAGGAACGTATAGATGCCTATCCCAGACACGCGCCCTAAGCCCAATGCATTAGCTGTCTCCTTGATAGGGGCTCCTGGCCTGAGGCACTTAAGCTCTCTCAATGCTTTGAGCACCCCTATGACTAACTTAGTTCTCGAGCCCAGCCCCACATGATGCTTCACCAGCCCCTCAACGCTCACTCTAACGCCTTCCTTAATGCCTAACTTAATCAGTGTTTCCGTTATCACCTCCCTAGACTCCTCCGTCGGCGTGTTAACGATTATAGGACCCTCAACTCTCTCAGCCTTTATCGTGAAGTAAGGCTCGCTCACCGCAACTCCTGTCGACCCGAATAGGTAAGGTGGGTCATTATACCTGTAGAAACCTAGGTGCAGTCGGTATGGGATCCTCAACTCTACTGCAGGCTTCATGGATCCTGGCACCGTAGCTCAACCCCATTAACTCAATTAGGAGACCGCCCCAATAAAACTTTCTCTTCTTCACAGGACTGGCAGGAACCACACCATTTAAGTATGGCTTGGAGAACTTGCCTACCGACTCCCCGAAATCAAAGCCTGTGAGCCCTACCTCACGTGCCTCGTTCTTAAGGGCTAAGTAAACCGCCCTATCACCATCTGTGAAACCACCGCCAACACTTAAGTTAGAGGTCTTGAGGAGGACTTGAGAGGTCCCTAACATCTTCTTGCCGTCAAGGAGGGGAACTAAGGAGATCAGTCTACTTACGTTATCCCCGTGCGCGTGTATAATTATAAACCCATTAAAGGAGGTGAGGTCGCTTAACTCAACGCCATCCAGGTCAGTGACCACCACTTGAGGCTCAACCCCTACACTCCGGCAACACCTTAGAGCGCCGTCAGCCGCTACGACTACGTCGTAAAGAACGTGGGTTTCCCCAGCCCTAACGCAGTTAGGGCCAGCACCGACAACCAGCACACGAGAGTTTCTCAGCAAACCCCTCAACTCTCTGGACACGTCCTCCATTGGAATCCTATGCTTCTGGAGCAACATATCCAGGATCTCGGCGGCTTCATAGTCTCTCTCCACTTCAAACCCGAAATCACGTCTTATGAGATCGTAGAGCGAGGCCCACCAAACCTCATCCATCATACCTCGTCCCTAATGCATGATACCCACTAATTAAGTAATAATCCTTAAGAATAATCGGTGTAAGGAGTGCCCACTGATATCGATAGGTTCCTGAGGTTCAGGCACCACGAAGCGTTAATGGTTACACTGGATGAGGGTTTAAGACCGCATACCGCTCCCATGGGCGTTGAATACGTAGAAGCACGAGTGTTAGTTAGGCCGTACGTGAATACCAAGACATTCCACAATCTTAAGGCGAATCCGGAGGTATCACTGAACTTCACGCAAGACTCCAGGTATTTCTTCGAAGCTTTGCTTAAGCCTGATAGACTGAGATATCGCATCGGGCGGTGTGGGAGGGTACCGGTCATCGAGGGTAGTTTCGACCTCTACATCGAGGGACGTGTTAATCTCGTGGATCTGAGCGGTGAGAGAGGAGTGTTCGTGGTGTACGTAAGCGAGGCGTATGAGGGTCCGGGGTCAAGGCTTGCGTTCAGCAGGGCTAACAACGCGTTGCTTGAAGCCCTAGTTTACTACACTAAAGTGAAGGTCATGATAAGGGAGGGCTTCGAAGGTGAGGTGAGTGATTATTTAGGTTTAATAAAATTGAATCTTAATTTAGTGAGGAGGATAGGAGGTAGAGAGCTGGTCAGTATGGCTGATGAACTTGAGGACGTAGTGAAGGGGTTGGTTGGTGGGGCGTTACGTCAGGGT
Organism: Zestosphaera sp.; assembly: GCA_038830105.1. Lineage (GTDB taxonomy): Archaea > Thermoproteota > Thermoprotei_A > Sulfolobales > NBVN01 > Zestomicrobium. The sequence goes on from JAWBLQ010000004.1 coordinate 21,600, forward strand.
TAGTGAGTTCTGTCCTGCTGGGATTGGTTGTAGGGCTTCTTCAAAGCTTCGTTGACACGTACGGGTATGCAGTAACGGGTTACACTACGGCGGAGATCGCTGGAGTCGTGTCAGCAGTTGTTTTTCTGGTTCTCTACAGGGTCGTATACAGAAAGACGCCCACGGTCTTCGAGCACTTCATAGGAGTGGTCATCGCGGCTGGGCTCTCGATCTCAACCACCATTACCGCAGGGATGTACGTAACTTATACTATGCTCAACACCTACGGCGATACAGGGACTCTAAACCTGCCTAGCTGGGCCTACTACTCAGGGAGCTTAAGTGTTGACACTTTACTGTTCTATCTGTACGCCGCAGCAGTGTCGGTGTCTGGATCACTCATAGCCTACGTCTTTTACAAGCACTATATAGAAAGAGAGAAACTCCCCTACCCTATAGGGGCTTCTATAGCCAGGGTTATTCAAGTTGGTAAGGCTTTGAGGAGGGAGTACCTGGCCCTAGCTGTGATCCTGGGTTTCCTTACCCAGTTATGCATCATGTACTTCGGGGGTTTAACTATTGACGTGACCCCGGTCCTTCAGAGAGTCATCCCCGGTGCAGGACTTGCTCTATCGATCGACGTATTTATCCTGATGCTCGCCTTCCTAATACCCCTAAACACGTCAATAGGTATAAGCATAGGTAACTTATCAACATACTTGATCGTGACCCCTATACTCGCTTCAATGGGTTTGTTGATTTCAACCCCGTCGCTAGATAATCACATGCTAGCCACGGCGGCAGCTCCCTACACGGCTTCCCTAATCAGCGGGTTCTTGGCAGTGGCATCAGCTTACTATATACTAGTCAGCAGAACGTATCTTAAGGAGTCGCTGAAGTACATATACCTGAGCAGGTATCTAGCACGTTACTTACTCGCCTCAGCAGTCCTTATAGGTTGCGCGTCCATCCCTGTCGTAACGCTATCGAACGTCCCGTTCACGCTAATCCTGGTTGTACCTGTCCTGGTGGCCCTACAGCTCTTCCTAACAGTTTTTACTCTGAGGGTGGCTGGTGAGGCAGGAACGGTCTCTCAAGCTACCCTACCGATCGCCACGCTAACGCTGTTCCTCTCCGGCGCTAGGGGTGCAACCCCCTACATGTTCTTAGACCCATACACTGGCGTGCCGATGCCTCAATTCATGGCTGCAAACACTCTTAACTACGTTAAGGCGGGGAAGACCCTCGAGATTAGGGCAGAGGCATCAACGTTCCTCCTAGCACTTCTAACGATGGTCGGGGCTCCGATTACTTTGATTTACGGACATACGTTAATCAGCTCCTTCGGTCTGGCGTCGCCGAAACTGAACCTGCTTAGATGGGTACCGCTCGTTATGTGGATGAATAACCTCTACAGTGGGAGCATATCCTCGTTCGATATACACTCAATAGTCATCGGGGTCGCGCTAGCGCTGGTTCTAATACTCACGCTAAAGCTAACTGGTCTCGGCGGTATCTCGCTCTTCGGCATTCTCTTAGGAGCCACGCTAACCCCGGATCTAGGGCTTCTCTTCTTAATAGCCTCAGCCCTAAAGTACGTGGCTTTCAGAATAGGTGTGGACGTCTACGAGTCTTTAATGACCTACTCCTCTCTAGTCCTAGCTGGCGCTGGCTTAGGAGTCGCGGCTTCAGTGATAGCGAGTATAAGCGGGTTGATGTAGGATGTCGTTAATACAGCTCTTCTTCCTGCTGACATATATAGCGGTTGCGGTAGCCGTTGGTTACGCGGCAATTAGATACGTGAGTGCTGAGTCAGTCATGACAAGGGAGTTCAAGGTTTCCGTCAAGGCAAGGCTGGCAAGAATCACTAGCATGTACAGGCTGAGTTCCTTAATCCTTAAGAAGCCGTTCACGTATTTAGTGCTAGTAGCGGTGATCACGTCAGTCATCATTTCAGGCCTCAACACCAGTTACGAGAACAACCTAGTGGTTGTACATGACCCTTCCGTAGCCGGAGGAACGTACGACTTGATGATTCGATTCAAAGACCCGGTCAGTGTTGACGCATGTGTCCTCGTGCTGAGATACGTGAACACCAGTAGACATTGTGTGAAATACTACAGGACAGTCCTCGACCCGCCTTACACGTTAGAGGGAGGCAGGGAGCTGATTTACGTGTTGATCGGTGTTGAGGACCCAGTCTTAAGGAGTCTGGGGTTTAGGGAGGGCCTGCCGGACTTAACATTCATTTACAGTGAGGTTGCGGGGGGCTTCGCCGCGGATTATATTAAGACAGATAAAGGAGTTGTTGAGATACGACTACTTCATGTGGGTAGCGACCTACTTAAGAACTACGACATGTTCTACAGCACTCCTTTAGTTCCTGTACAGGGGTATATGGGGACGGAGCCTATCATCATACCGCTTCAACACGTCCTCATATCCTCGCTCACTAACGTGTTGAAGCTACGTGGCGAGTCTAGCGCCCTAGTAACCGATGTCGTGGTGATGGAGGTTAACAGGTACGTCAACCCCCCGGAGATATACGACCTCGTTAACCAGCACTACCCAGTAGCTGAGGTAGTTGTAGCCGGTAACGGCTCTATAACCTACCTCTCAGAGGTCAGAGTGCCTACTAAGGACTCAATAATATCAGCCCTCATATCATCTGTGACGGCTTCTGTTGTGATTATCTCAATATTCTCGTCAACAACACCGTACCTGAGGGAATTGAGAAACAGGATATTGTTCATGGGTTTCCCGCCGTGGGCGATAACTGTGATAATAGTTGGCTATACTCTCATGTCGATATTGATTCCGGGTCTAGCCGCCTTAACATTTGTGTTTATGTTCATGGGTGGTGTGGCGATGCTTAACTCAGTAGTGACGTTAATTCTAGCTTGGGTGGTCTCAACAACCTACATAAGCCTGAGGGTCAGGCCTGAGAAGCTGATCACGGAGGCTTACGTACCCCCTACCCCTAGATATGTCCTGATGACATCGTTAAGAGATGTTAGGGGGCTGGCCGAAGTCATTGTGAATCTCATTAAGACAAACGAGTTCTTCCAGACAGAGGATGTAGAGTTGAGGGTGGAGGGGGATGAAGCGTTCATATACGCTAGGATGGACTACGTGGATTCATGGGGTTCCGGGGTTGACATAACTGTCTTCATAACCCTGACTGAAGGAGGTGCGCATGCAAATATAAGTAGCATGGTCTTCGGTGTTGAAGAGGTTTCCGAGGCTATGAGCAGAAGCATTAACGCCCTGGCGATATCGAGGATAATAGGGGGTGTTAGGACTTGGGAAACGGCATACCGTTGATTCTCAGTCGAGTGGTTAGTAGAGGTTCAGGGTTTAAGGTGTCTGTAGTAACTACGATCAACGTCTCACTCACCTTGATCTTCAGAAGCAATGCTCTCGTGCCGTATGTCGCTCTAGCTCTGAGTACGATAGCCTCGATAGCATCAGTCATAGTTGATTTCGGGTTCCACTCCACGGTCACGTACGTCCTCCTCATTCACGGCTCAAGACCTAATCACATTAAGACCTACATTGCGCTGCACTCCTTGCTGACGGCAGGGGTACTCTCACTGCCCTATGTGATGCTTGGGTTTAGATTATTCCTAACAGCCCTGGCGCTAACCTCCGTAGTATCGTTACTCGCCCTAAGCCTCACATATAGAGTCGTTAAGAAGTCGGCGTCAGTACCTCAGATTTAACACTCTCTAAACATACTTTTTAATCGAGGTGTGAGAGTGAGCGTCGTCGTCCTCCTGAAGGACGTGTGGAAAACGTATGACGAGGGTAACAATAAGGTAGTCATATTAAGGAATATCAACGCCGCATTCATGAAGGGGGAGATGATAGGGATCCACGGACCCAGCGGCTCCGGGAAGACAACCCTCCTTAAACTCATAGCCGGTCTCGTGCGACCGGATAGAGGTGAGGTCATTGTAGACGGCTACAACTTAAACATGCTTGACGAGAACGGACTGGCTATGATTAGGAACACGGTAGTTAGTTACATACCTCAAGACTATGGAGTCATTGACGAGTTCACAGTCTTTGAGAACGTTGAGATACCCATGCTCGTAGCTGGGGTTGATAGGTGGGAAAGGTTGAGGAGGGTGAGAGACGTGCTAGAGTACATAGGGCTTCAGAACAAGATAGACGTCGGGACGAAGCACTTAAGCGGTGGTGAGAAACAGAGAGTAGCCATTGCGAGGGCTTTAGTGATGACGCCCTCAGTTCTTCTAGCGGACGAGCCCACAGCGAATCTCGACTGGAGCACTGCGTTGAAGGTCATAGATCTGTTTAGGAAGATAAGGGAGGACTTTAAAACCACAGTAGTAATAGTCACACACGACCCGAGGCTCCTTGATTTGATGGATAGGTCATTGAATCTAATGGACGGCTACTTAAAAGACACTACGCTCAAACGCAGGTAAGCGTGTTCTCAGTCATGCCCAGATCTAATAGTACGTAAGTCTTACGAGGATGTTAGACAGATTCCACGAATTATTTAAGGGTGGATAGTTAAGATATTCTTGGTGTAGTGATGAGGATTTTAATAATTGGCGGGGGGCCTGTGACGCAGGAGTTGCTCAAGGCCTTCGACATTGAGAGAGAGTTGAAGAAGAGTGAGATAGCCGTCATCGAGATAGATCCTGAGAGGGCTGAGGAACTGAGTAAGGCGTTTGACGTCATTGTGATTAAGGGGGACGCGAGGGATATATCGCTTTACGAGTCTCAAATCTCATCGATAATCCCGCTTAACGAGTTCGACGCTGTCTTAGCCCTGACCGACCATGATGAGGTTAACGTGTTCGCTCTAACGATAGCTAGGCATTACGGCTCCGCCGTCAGGTTAGCTAGGGTTAAGAATATAAGGGTTGGGGAGGTTCTATCGAAGCTTGAGTTAGGAATGCCCTTCATAGTTCCAGCCTTGATAAGCAACTTCATTAAAATATACCTGCAGACACTCCTACAGCCTAAGCTCATCGGGGAGACGGACGACCTTAAGGTCTACTGTCTGACAGTCTCAGGCACTGATAAGGTCGTCAATAAGAGGATTGACGAGATTCAGCTACCTGATGACGTTAAGATATTATTTGTATTTGACGGGACGAGGCTTTACGTCCCAGCTAAGGATGAAGTTATTAAGGAGGGTCACTTAATATACGTACTGGCTAGGACCTCGGACATCAACGTGATATCTGAGGTCTTTAAAGGGTGAGTCA
>JAWBLQ010000005.1:0-3362 GCA_038830105.1 Zestosphaera sp.
TGGGAGAGGACCTCATTACGGCGCGGCTAATATGATATCAAGTCTCAGTATGAGGGATAAAGCGTTCTTCAGCTTCTTATACGTATTGTTAATCCTCATCACGTTCCCTATGGCAGCGTGACAAGTCTAGGACTCGGCAAGGAGCTAAACCCCAGCAGGATGGAATACGATCCCACTCTCCAGGACGGGGAGGAGGTCAAGTTATAAAATACCCATGCAGTAAGGATAATTTAAGGATGAGGATGGAGGACTACGACTACGTCCTGGTAGTGGCGGAGAAACCTAAGGCCGCTGACAAGATAGCCATGGCTCTGAACCTCAGTACTAAGAGATTGATTAACGGGGTCAGGGTTTGGGAGGGGTTTTTCAACGGCCGTAAGGTGATAGTGGCTCCAGCGGTAGGTCATCTATTCTCTCTAGGTACTGATGAATCAGGGTTCCCTGTTTTCAGTTACCAGTGGGTCCCCAGGTGGAGAGTTGAGAGGAGTAGCAGGCACGTGCGCAGGTATTACGATGTCTTAAGATCCCTAGCTCGAGATGCTCGTGAGTACGTGAACGCCTGTGACTATGATATAGAGGGCTCTGTTATAGGATACCTCATAATTAAGAACTTCGGGGATTTAAGCAGGGCTAAGAGGGCGAAGTTCTCTTCCTTAACTAGGGAGGAGCTAAGCAACGCCTTCAGAGACCTCCAGCCATTAGACCTGGAGATGGTTGAGGCCGGGTTATGCAGACATGAGCTGGACTGGATATGGGGGATTAATGTCAGCAGGGCTCTCATGAACTTCTACAGGAAGGTGTTCAGGGAATTTAAGGTTTTAAGCGCTGGTAGGGTGCAGACGCCAACCCTAATAGAGGTGCTAAGCAGGCATGTCGAGAGGGAGACGTTCGTCCCGGAGGTTAAGTTTGTTATTTCGGTGGATGTGGAGGTCAACGGTTGTAAGGTGACTCTCCTGAGCGATTTCAACAAGGATTTAAGCGTGGATGAGGCGGAGGGCATAGCGTTGGCTATTAAGAACGTGGGTAAGTTGAGGGTGAATGATGTAAGGTCTAGGGTTGAGAACCTGAGGCCTTTCCCGCCATTCAATCTGCCAGACCTCCAGTACGAGGCCTATAGGGTAGCGAGAATATCGCCTGCCGAGACCTTACGCATTGCTGAGTCACTCTACCTCGATCAACTCATCAGTTACCCGAGGACTAACTCTCAGAAGCTACCTAGGAAACTCGATCACAGGCAGATCTTGAGAGGGCTTATCTCGATACCCACATACAAAGACTACGTCTTCGATATCATGAGGAAGAAGTATCTAACACCTGTAGAGGGGGTTAAGGACGACCCGGCTCACCCAGCGATCCACCCAACTGGCTACATCCCAAAGGAGCCGTTGAAAGGTAGGGAGGGCCTGATATATGACTTAATCGTCAAGCGTTATTTAGCCTCGTTAAGCGAGACTGCCGTGCTTAGAGTCACGACGTACGTGTTGAAGGTCTTGAGCTATGACTTCACCCTGACCGCCCAGGACTTATTGAGGGAGGGATGGCTGAAGATATATGACTACAGGAAGGTTGAGCCTCTTAGGAGGTTTAATTTAAAACTCGGTGATGAGATCCCCATCAGCGATGTCAGAGTTACGAGGACTTACAGCAAACCACCGTCTAGATACACTAAGTCAACGCTCCTCGAGTGGATGGAGAGATCAGGCATAGGAACTGAGGCCACTAGAGCAGAGATCATCGAAACCCTAGCCAGGAGGGGTTACGTAAGGCAGACTGCCTCAGGCGTGGACGTCACGAATCTAGGGATAATTATCTCGTCCATCTCAAACAATCTATTCTCAGAGCTCTCAAGCGTCCAGCTAACCCGGGATATTGAGGAGAGGCTCAACAAGATAATGGAAGGTAAATTCAACCGAACCGAGGTTATAAACGAGGTGATCTCGATATTGAAGCCCAGACTACTTAATGTTAAGCAACTCCTAGGCAATAATGAGTCGCTAGATGATCTAAGGGGGCTTGCCGGCTTGAGCGTGGCTGGGAGGGGCTCATGCATGTTGTGTTGGAGATTATGCGAGTTCACGTACGGGGGGTTAAGGTTATGTAGATCGCATGGACAGGCATACACAAACCTGCTGAAGGTTTTTCAAGTTTGGAGGAAGAAGATTAATGTCTCGTTCAGAGAGTACTTAAGCGAAGTGATCTCGCTTAAGACGAGCGGTAAGTATGTTAAGGAAGTTGCTCAGTTACTGCTTAACGAGCCTGCCCTCGAATCCAGCGAACCTCAGCGGTAACGCATCTTAGCGAGGATCCATTACGGACCTAACACGGATCAGCAACCTTACCTGGAGGGGATTTTATGCGGGCACATCACTGAGTAGATGCAGTATCTACATTCCCACTCATATCTGGGGGTCTTCCTACTGATCACCCTCTCCACAACCTCCTCGTTAGATGCGCTGTCTTCAACGAGGTATTGAGTCACGCGATCTGGTGACACGTAAATAAGAACAGTGTGTTTTAAGTTGAAAAGCCAGTTGTACATCCTTGCTTGATCAACGTGATGTTGCTTAGGTAACCCCAAGTCAGACCTCGAGGACTTGATCTCGACTCCCACTAATTCTTCACCGGTCTTAATCAGTATATCAGCCCTTCCGCTAACGTGCACTACCCTCCCGTCTGGCAGGACGACCTCGCGTTCCCCCTCAACCTCTGTCGATATACTGTTAGGTATCGCCTCCCTCAATAACCCCTGCAACCCTCTGTGAACTAACGTCCCGACGATGAAGGAGGGCATGAATACCTCGCTCTCGCTTAACTCAGGGTATCTGAGTTCGTAGTCCCTCTTAAGCGTACACCTCAGGAGGTCTGTGATCCAGTATGTGCTCGGACTTCGCTTGTGTTTCTCTCTCTCCTCCTTACTAATCCTATACAGTAGATCAACAAGGTCTATTGAAACTTCGGCACACACCCCTCAACACCGCTAAGAATCACGTAATGCAGGTATTTATTAAGGTACTGCCTAGAGTATCCCCGGCGAGCTAGCTTGGAGAGGAGGTCGCTCGTGGTGTTTATTTTCTTGGGGTTGGTCTCGCTATTTGCCGACATGACTTACGAAGGAGCTAGAGGGGTTTCAGGCGCCTATCTGAAGATCCTTGAAGGAACGGCGATCGTGGCCGGTGCGCTCACCGTGGGCGAGTTCCTTGGCTACGCTGTCAGGTTCTTCAGCGGATACATGGCAGATAAGATGAGGAGTAGTGGAGCTTTATGGGGCTTGACCATAGCAGGGTATGTGATCAATCTCCTCGCTGTTCCGATGCTTGCATTGAGTGGTAAGTGGGAGGTAGCCCTCCTGCTTTTCTTCGCTG
>JAWBLQ010000005.1:3380-26676 GCA_038830105.1 Zestosphaera sp.
TAAAGGCTTGAGAGCACCTGCGAGGGACGTCATACTGGCTGAAGTCGTTGAGGGTATCGGACGTGGGAAGGGTTTCGGACTTCACGAGGTTATGGATCAGGTGGGTGCGTTCCTAGGCCCGTTGCTAGTCATGTTGGTTCTGATTTCCTCAGGGAATAACTATGGGTTAGCGTTTGCTTCATTAGCCATACCCGCTGCAGTGTCCATAGTGTGCTTGCTAACGGCGTTCCGCATCTACCCAAGCGTGAAAGCCGTCAGCGTTAAGAAGCCTGAAGTTGGGCTACATCTAGGCAGGAGGTACGGCATCTTCACAATCTCGTTAGGTCTGATGACGGCGGGGTATCTGGCGTGGTCCCTCATCTCCTACCACGTGAAGGAGTGCGGGGTTTTAAGCGATCCTGAAATATCCCTGATGTACGCGTTGGCTATGGGGGTTGACGCGCTAGTGGCTCTACCGGTTGGGGTTCTCTACGATAAAGCAGGTCTTAAATCCTTAGTTTTAACACCCCTCCTCACTTCACTCATACCGGCGTTGTTGGTCTTGAACACGAGGACTTCCATGTACTTAGTGTCTATATTGTGGGGGACTGTCATGGCCGTCTACGAAACAAGCGTGAGAGCGGCCATACCCGACTTAGTGGACTCCTCTAAGAGGGCTTTAGCCTACGGGACGTACGGTATTGTATACGGTGCTGCGTGGATGCTTGGCGGGATCGCTGCAGGGTTAGTGTACTCTATAAGTCCAATATACCTTATACCATACACTGTAGTTATAGAGACGTCCTCATTAACTGTGATGAGCCTGCTGTTCAGACAGTCTCGCATCACAGCTGATGAGATTCCTCGATGAGCTAGTAAGTACTTGTTACACGCCTTAAACCTTATAAAGGCAATCGTTTTTAGAAGTATGGGTTGGAGTCTCATGATCGATTTAGAGTCGTGGGTCCTAACATACCTCACATTGCTGATGATCCCCTACTTCACTGCTTTCCTGCTCTACGTGGTTAGAATACTCAAAGGCCCTACGCTCCCCGACAGGGTACTGGCGGTCGATGCCCTAGGTTACGACCTAGCGGCGTTCATGACTATGCTCACAATACTTGTTAGGTCGCCGATCATTATTGTGTGTAGCGTCGTCTTGATTCTGTGGATATTCTCACTCGATATATACGTGGCGAAATACTTGGAGGCTAAGGAGCTGGGTGGTTAACGTGGCTTCACTGCTTGACTGGATGTTGGTAGTGGTCGGTCAGGCTTTAATAACGGTAGGTGTTTTCTGCGATTTAGTCGCCTCGATAACCATGCTGAGGTTCCCTAACTTCTACACGAGGTTGCACGCAGCCACTGTAGGGAGTATAGGAGGCGCTTTCGTGCCTATAGTGGGCGTGGCTTTCATCGCCGCTGGCTCGGAGTTCCTAGGAGTTTATAGGTGGTTCTTAAGCGGCGCCTCGTTGGTGATAGCATTCATAGAGTTGTTGCTTGCCGGCGCGGGGAGTCACGCGCTAGCGAGAGCTACTCACAGGTCCAGGGCAGCGCCTGTGCAACCGGCCATAGTTGATCAACTCGAGGAGGATAGAAGTAAGGGCGAGGTATGATGGATTACGTAGACCTGATATTCATGATAATGGGGATCACGAGCATCATTTCAGTCTTATTCACATTCCTGGCAGTCAGGACTAAGGATTTGATGTACGCTGTGATCTTTTCATCTGTTCAGAGCATAGCCTACGCGTTGGTCTACTTCCTGCTGATGGCTCCTGATATAGTGCTAGTATACGTAGCTGTCTCAGTAGGCATATACCCGCTGATCCTCATACTCATCGTGAAAAGGGTGGGCAGGTTAGAGGTGACGACCTAGTGTTGAGGGATATAATCTTCGTGACCCTGTTGATTATCATCGCCCTAGCCCTCTCCTACCTCACATACCTAGGCGGGCTTGGCGACCTGCCGCCGCAGGACACCAGGCTGATAGCTAGGAGCTACCTCAACCTGACGTATAACCAGGACGTTAATTGGTTATGGGCGGCCTCGCCGGAGGCTGTGACAGCGATTGTCTGGGACTACAGAGGTCTCGACACTCTCTTTGAGACCGTTGTGTTCTACGGGGCAATACTAGCCGCTCTAACGGTCTTCAGGGGGGTTTCGAAGCTGCCGGATCGAATTATGAGCGTCGGGCTGAGTGTGGTCGTCAAGAGAACCATGGCGATCGTCACACTGGCGATACTGACGGTTGCCGCGTCAACAGCTCTCCATGGCCACCTAACGCCAGGAGGGGGGTTCCAGGGCGGCGCCATAGCTTCAGTGGCGCCTTTGCTCCTGATAGTCGTGTTCGGCAAGCAACTCTTTGTTGAGAAGAAGGTATCCTACAACAAGCTTCTAACCCTCAGGAACGTATCTCTGGGACTACTAAGTCTGTCTACAGTGGTCCTCCTGGTTTACGGTCTAGCGGCTAACGAGATCGGGTACGTCTTCCAGAACCAAGCTAAGTTACTATCTACGCTGGCTTACCCGTCGCACATGTTCGACGTTCCTCTAGGGGGAACTCTCTTCTTCCTTAACATATTCGAGTTCCTAGCCGTCGCAAGCGGATTCACGTTGGTCTTCACACTGCTACTCAGCAGTGAGGAAGTAATACTTAAGGAATTCGAAGGTGAGGAGTATGGATATTGAGTTAATTAAGTTCATGTTCATCCTTACAATGGTGTCGCTCTACCTTAACTTCGCTATCACGCTCTACGGAGTTGTGGCTAAGGTGAATTTAGTGAAGAAGTTGATAGCGCTAACGATACTTCAAGACACTGTTAACGTGTTCACAGTGCTCATCGGCTATAAGCTATGGAGACCTGGGCTAATCCTTCAACCACCTGTACTGACTGACCTGAACCCGACGCCTGAGATCATTAAGGACTTCATAGAGAGATCCGTGGACCCGTTACCGCAAGCATTCGTCTTAACGGCCATAGTCATCGGCCTCGCCGTAACACTCTTCTTAACGACGATTGTGCTACACGTGAATTACCACTTCAAAACAGTTAATGTAGATGAGATAGGCAGGATGAAGAGGAGGTATATCCATGAAGAGGCTGTTTAAGTCTTTAATCCCAATGCTGCTCTCATTCCTCATATACGTGATATACACGGGCTCGCTTAGGGTATACGATATAGTTACTGGTCTAGTGGTTGCAGTAATCGTCGGGGTCCTCACATCTAGCTTAATCATAGAGGATTGGAAGAAGTCCCTGGATGTGAGGAGGTTGGTGCACCTACTTAGGTTTGCGGTGAGGTATTTCCTGATTGATGAAGTCAGGGCTCACGTGCTCGTCATAAAGCTGGGCCTGAGCCCTAAGCTGGGCTTGAGACCCGCTATCGTTAAGATGCCTATAAAGACTAGAAACGATTACGGCATAACGCTCGTCTCGCTCTCAATAACGAACACTCCGGGAACGGTTGTCGTCGATCTAAGTAAGGAGAAGGGCAACATATACGTTCACTGGATATACGCTACGACCACAGTACCTGAAGAATCATATAGAGAGGTGAGTGAAGTCTTCGATAAATACGCGTTGAGGATCTTCGAGTAGGTGATATAAATGAATGACCTACCTGTCGGCTTAACAACAGTGTTACCGACGGTCATCGCCTTCTTGCTACCCCTCTTTACCCTGAGGTTTAAGTCCCGTATGCTCTACGCCTCGATAACCACGGCAACTACTCTTACCGTATGGCTTCTGACGCTCGTTAACTTCATGAAAGTCTTGACTGGTGAGGTGCTCACGTACGCTTTCGGCGGGTGGCCACCGCCCTTAGGCATAGTTTACGTCGTAGATACACTTAACGGTGTGTTAGGATTCCTCGCGGCGACTCTCTTCCTCCTTGCCTCCATCTACATGTTCTGGTATTTCGACAGGATAGAGTCCGGGCACGAGTGGCTCTCAACCCTAACTCTAGTGTTGCTGAGCGGGGTGCTGGGGTGCCTCTACACAGGCGATCTCTTCAACTTCTTCGTGATGCTTGAGGTTCTGAGCATCTCGTCCTACGCTTTAGTCACCTTCTTCAGGAGGAGGAAGTGGGCTGTCGAAGCCTCCATGGCATACAGCTTCATAGGCGCTCTAGCAACTATGTTGTTCTTCTTCGGCGTTATCTTCATCTACGCGTCCTTCGGGACCGTGAATATGGCTGACTTAATAGTTAAGGTTCACGCTATTCCTGAACTGAGCTTAAACTCCCTGGAGAGGTGGTCAGGCGCGTGTCCAGGGAGTTGGTGTTACGGGAACGTGTTCATAAGCTCGGCCCTTGCTATTGCTTTCATGCTCTGGGCTCTGAACTTCGAGGCTGGGATCTTCCCCAATAACTACTGGATGCCCAGCGCGTACGCGGAATCACCAACCCCAGCCTCAGCGCTGTTCGCTGGTATAGTGGATAAGGTAGGTACTTATGGTGTTCTAAGACTCTTCATAACGGTCTTCACGGTCTACGGCTCGACGCTTATGTTCTCTGTAGGTGGCTTCGCCTTCAGAGACCTTGTCTTGATCACCCTCAGCACTCTCGGTTTAGTGACTGGATACCTTGGTGCCCTGCTAATGTTCCCTCAAAGGAACGTGAAGAGACTGCTAACTTACTCGACAATAAGTCATATAGGCATAATATTCACAGCTTTCAGTGCTTTCCTCTCACACGTGAGTCCTGAGGCCTCTGCAGAGGCGCTCGCCGGGATCGTGCTTCATATGGTGACTCACGCTTTCGGAGAGTTTCTCTTATTCATAGGTCTTGGCACCCTGTCAGTGGTGGTTGGGTCGACTAACCTCGCAAGGATGTCTGGTTTAGGAGGTAAATACCCTCTCCTCATAGCATCTATATCCCTAGGCTTCCTGAGTCTTCTCGGAGTAATCCCTCTAGCAGGTTTCTTCAGTAAGTACGTAATATTTACGGCGCTAATTAACGCAGGCTTACCCATGCATGCCATCTCCATAGTACTTATCTCAGGCATCTCAGCTCTTGGCTACTTTAAGGTTATCTACACACTAATGATCGGCAGGAGATCTGAGGTTACGCCGGGGAAAACCCGCCTATACATCCCGACGATAATAACTGTTGTCCTAGCCACACTCTTAATTGCGCTGGGAGTTCTACTTACTCAGAGTAGCTTCGTCAACCTGCTGATGGAGTACTCAAGAGAGTTAATGAGTGTTAACGGACTTCTTAAGTACGTAGATGCTGTGAATAATTTAGGCACGCTTCTGGGAGGTGCTTAAATACGTTTAAGCATATAGATATACTCTTATATATAAATTATTTAAGTTTAAACATTTTTAAACTTGGTAACCACAGTATTATAGGGGGTGTCGTGTAGGATGATCTGGTTTGAGGGGTGGTTGCTCACCTACATCGTAGCGTTCGTGTCCTTCACGCTCTTCTTAGCGGGGAGTTTACTCAGAGAAAGACTTCCCACGGTGTCTATAGCGTTAAGAGGCGCTTCATCCGTGCTGTTGCTGATTTACTCAGTATTCATCATGAGCAACGCCACCGACTTCGTTAGGGGGTCGTTCGCGTTGCTCGCGTCTTTGATAGCGTTGTTTTTAGTCCCCTACACGAGTAGTTACGAACGTCGTAAGTACCCCGGCATGAACTTGTCTATCGTAATAGACATGTTCGTTTTAAGTGTTTACATGGTTTTCGTTTCTGAGAACCTGTTCTCGTTCATCATGTTCTGGCTGTTCGCGGAGATCGCAGGTTTCTTCACGATAGTCTTTGAGGTTGAGAGAAGGACTCTAATAGCTGGTTTGAGGTACTTACTCATATCAATGGTTCCGGCGGACGTAGCACTGCTATCCATCCTCGGTATCGCGGCAATCAAGCACGGGTTTACTCAGGCTCTGCTGGTACCGCTTAGTGAGGTAAGTACTGTGTTAAGCGATTTAAACCCTGTACTGTACTTAATAATCGCGGTAGGCTTCATGGCGAAAGCGGCTGTGGCGCCTCTGCACTTCTGGCTGCCCGACGCTCACTCATTGGCGCCAGCGCCTGGGTCGGCAATCCTCTCAGGGGTTATGGTTAAGATGGGTATCTACGGTCTCTTCCTAACAATCCCCGCTGTAACGTCGCCCTACGTATACTACACGCTTATAGCCCTTGCATCACTAACGGTGATTTACGGAGGCCTCCAAGCTTTAATACAGTCAGATATAAAGAGAGTCTTAGCCTACAGCACTATCGAGAACACGAGCTTAATAACCATAGCGTTAATCTCCTACAAACTCTTCAACATGAACACACTGCTTACAGCCGCCGTTATTTACTCACTAGCTCACGGGATCTTTAAAGCGTCCCTGTTCATGAACTCAGGCACTATCGAGATAATCACGCATACAAGAGACATAAGTAAACTCGGGTACCTAGCCAGGATAGCGGGCAAGCCAACCCTCACCGCGATACTCTCAATTCTCTCGCTCATCGGTGCTCCACCGACACTTGGGTTCCTAGGCAAGATCCTGCTCCTCGCAGGGCTTGTATCGCTCTACCAAGCGTCGATGACTATAGCTATCACGCTACTGGTTGTGGCGGCCTTAGGCGCCGCGTTAGCCGTAGCCTACGGTCTCAGATACATAACCGTCTACTGGGGTGCCACGCCCACGAAGGGGTTTGAGGGACTGAAACTTAACCCAGGTACGGAGAATCCTGAGTTAGGGCTCTCACTCCTCAACGTCGTGGCATCGCTCCCTATCTACGCTGTCTTAACAGTGTTCGGGTTCCTAACCCTGGATCTGCTGTATATAGTGCCTATAGGCCTGGCCACAGTCATGATGCTAGCACTTATATTCTACACATACTCATATGTTAGGAGGAGTGCCAGAGAGGAGTCCTGGCTTGGAGGAGTCCTGCCTTGAGCTCTGAATCCGCCTCAGTTATGAGCAGGTTCGGGGATTTACTGCGTAAGTACTTAAGGAGACTACCCTCAGTGACTAAGTTAATTCTTTATTACGACGTAGGCCAGGGCTTCGAGAAAAGTGAGAGAAGCTTTGCTTCATACGTACTTGAGTTAGCAAGCCGTCTAAACAAAACGTTCAGCACCAGTGAGGGGGATCTCTATAAATACTATAAGTCCTTCGCTAAGGACCTCTTAGACCTCACGTCCGCGGTAGAGGACGCCCTCTCCTTCACCTCGCTTTACATGAACCTCCTCGTAGTCTTCGCCTTACTACTTATGGTGTTCTGGGCATGGACTCCTTAATAGTCTCTTCAACGTCACTACTGGCCGCAGCATTGTTTGCTCTTCTACCTCCTCTTCTCGACGGTGTGGAGAGGAAGGTAAAGGCTAAGATCCAGACTAGATATGGCCCCCCCACAGTCCTTCAGACCTGGTACGACTTAATGAAGTTATGGGTTAAGGAATTGAAGATTCCGACGAGCGGTGAGTCCTCGTTCCTGCTAGTTTCTTTATCTCTCTTAACGGCTATCACCGCCCTCTACCCCCTGGCATACATGATCGTCACACTACACACGCAGCTTGATCCACTCCTTCTAGCGCTCCCTCTAACTCTCGTCGCCTCCTCACACGGCTTAATGCTCATAACCTCAATATCCACCTCTAACCCGTTCGCCGTAATAGGCAGTTACAGAAGCATGTTTTTAACGTTGCTCAACGAGTTCGGGCTTGTTTCAGGGAGCGTCATAGCTGTATACACTGGATTGAGGCTAGCCTCCAACCACACATTATCAACAGCCATGACCTACTTGCTGAGCTTATTAATCCTCTCGTTCTCCACATACGTCGGCGGCGGTAGACTGCCTTTCGACATACACGAGGCTGAGCCGGAGTTAGCTTCAGGAGTCTTGATAGAGTTAAGCAGTAAGTTACTCGCTCTCTACATCTACACACACCTGCTAATGAGGTACGTCCTAACATTACTTATGTCAGTGGCATTCATAGCCCCCCTCACCCCCGTAATAACCACACCTACAGCGCTTCCTGTAACCCTGTTAATCTCATTCATTCTCTACATCGCGTATGGCATTATTGCAGTAACGCTTGGAAGGACGCGCGTGGATATAGGCGTTAAAACGTTGTTCATATATTACTTAGTTACTTTAATTGTTTTGGTGATTTTTACTTGTCTAAGTATTTAATCATAAATAACATAGTTATAAAGGGTGGGGAGAACGAACGAGGGTTTCGGTTATATTGAGGTCTTGAACGAGGTCTCAAGAGGCTCTAGAAGTAACGCTGTACTGAGTAGAGTGTTAAGCGCGTGTAGCGACTCTATACTCAACATATCCAGGAGAGGCCCTACTATCAGGGTAGCTCTTAAGGCCGAATGCCTTCGAAACGCAGTTGAGTCCATATACAGCGAGCACGACCTCTACTTTAGATCTATGGCAGCCTCTGACGAGAGGCTCAAGGAGGGTGTCTACAAGCTCTACTATGTCTTAGGCATTGAGAGCGAGGGTACTAACGTGGTTCTTGAGGTGCCGGTGCCTGAAGGTGTTGAGGTCTACACAATTAGCGACCTCTTTAAAGCTTCTGACTGGTATGAGTTAGAGGCTAGCGACTTATTCGGAATTACCTTCAGCGGGAGGTCTTTAAGGAGGCTTGTCCTGCCTGAGGACTGGCCGGAGGGCCTCTACCCGTTGAGGAAGGACGTGAGTGTTGATGTGATTAAGAGTCTATATCAACCGCAGATGATTTCTCAGATAGCCGAGCTCGGTGTCGAGGAGGTTGTCAGGGTCCCTATAGGTCCTTACCACCCAGCATTACACGAGCCAGAGTATTTCGAGCTCTACGTGAGGGGGGAGAAGGTAATTGACGCTAAGTACGTTGGCTTCATGGTTCACAGAGGGATTGAGAAGCTCGCGGAGGGTATGAAGTACGATCAGGTCCCCTTCTTAGCGGAACGTATCTGCGGCATATGCGGCTTCGTCCACTCAACCAGCTACACTCAAGCTGTTGAGGAAGCTCTCGGCGTAGAAGTTCCTGAGAGGGCTCAATTCGTGAGGTCGATAGTGCTTGAGGTTGAGAGGCTTCACAGTCACCTCTTATGGATCGGTGTGGCTCTTCATCTCCTGGGCTACGACACAGGCTTCATGCACGCCTGGAGGATTAGAGAGAAGATTATGATGCTCGCCGAGTTGCTAACTGGTAGCAGGAAGACATACGGCATAAACCTCGTGGGCGGCGTTAAGAAGGACGTAAATCAAGACAAAGTACCTAAGGTCAGGGAGGTACTTGCTCAGTTGAAGAAGGAGTTCAGCGAATTCATAGGCATCGCGACCAGCGTTCCTCAGGTTATGGCTAGACTAAGGGGCACTGGCTTGTTGCCGAGGGGTGAGGCGAGGGCCTACGCTCTCGTAGGACCTACAGCTCGCGGGTCAGGCCTGGCGAGAGACGTTAGGAAGGATTACACCTACGCAGCATATCATTATGTCAGCTTTAAGGTCCCTGTCTACAGTGAAGGCGACAACCTGGCTAGAACGCTGGTGAGGGTGGACGAGGTCTTCGAGAGTATAAACATGATCGAGCAGCTCCTGGATATGTTACCTGGGGGCTCAGTGATGGCTGAAGGGTGGGAGCCGCAGCCTATGAAGCTCGGTGTAGGGGCTGTTGAAGCACCCAGGGGGGAGGTAGTTCACGTGGTTGTGACAGGGAGCTACAGCCCATACAGGTGGAGGGTTAGGGCCCCGACGTACCAGAACCTCCAGGCGGTGCCAGTGATGTTGAAGGGGGTGGACTTAGCTGACGCCCCGTTAACTATAGCGAGCATCGACCCTTGCTTCTCATGCACTGACAGAGCTTTAATAATCAACCTTAGGTCAGGGAGCGTTAAGGCAGTCCCGATCGAGGTTATTTCCAGGAGGGGTGTTAGGAGTGGTTAAATTCCTGAAGATCTTCTCGGTCTCGGCTCGTGAAGGAACTGCCACGAGGAAATACCCGTTTGAGTCGCCTCTAGTCACGCCGGAGTTCAGAGGCAGGATAGATATAGATCCAGCTAAATGCGTTGGTTGTGGGGCCTGCACCAGGATATGTCCCACTAAGACCCTCACGCTCTCGTATGAGGGGGGTGAAGCTGTTCTCAGGTACTTCATCGGCCGTTGCATCTTCTGCGGTATGTGTGCGTACGTATGTCCTCAGAACGCAATAACGATAACCAAGGACTTTGAGCTAGCCTCCTACGACTTAAGTGACCTGTACGATGAAGTAGTCCATAGAACCGTTAAATGCAGTGTCTGCGGCAAGCCCTTCACAACTACTAAGCTGGTTATGGAAGTTAAAACAAGGGTTAACGAGAAGAACATGGAGGAGCTACTTAACATATGTCCTGAGTGTAGGAGGAGGTTAACTGCTCGTCATATAGGGAGTAGGGTCGTCGGCGCGGGTGGTGAGTAGCGTGGATCTAGATAACGTAGTTAACGGGTCTTTGGAAGAGGTCTTCAGCAGGTTGAAGAGGAGTGTATGGGTCTTCCACCTGAACACTGGCAGTTGTAACGGTTGTGATATAGAGGTTCTCGACGTGTTAACCCCTTACTTCGACGTCGAGAGGTTCGGCATCAAGCTAGTAGGGTCGCCTAGACACGCTGACTTAATACTTCTCACAGGACCTGTGACTCTGAAGACCCTTAGTAAGGTGTTGAGGGCTATTAAAGCTATGCCTAGGCCCAGATTGGTTCTAGCCCTCGGCTCATGCGGGGTTGGCGGCGGGATATGGTTCAACACGTACTCAACGCTAGGCGGGTACCCCGGCCTAGAGGAGGTTCTTAAGAAAGCTGGTGTTGAGGTTGATAAGGTGGTTTACGTCCCAGGATGCCCGGTTAGACCTGAAGCTATAATCTACGGTGTGGCAGTCCTGTTAGGCCTCCTCCAGCCTAAGGTAGTGCATAGGAGGGTGACGGCTGTTGAGAGTTAAGATCTACCTATGCATTGAACACGGATCTAGTGCTATAGTCCATAGACATCATGTCCCCTCCTACTCCGTGTGCGAGGAGGTTGATGAGACTGACTTGAGAGCGTTGCAAGACACTCTCCCCAGCGATGTGGTAGAATCTCTCATCAAGAAGAGGGAGTTCAGTGTTAGCGACTTAAACTTGGTTGAGGGGGTTACCGGTAAACGGATTGAGAACTCATACGTTAAATTAATACTTGTTTCGGATGTCTTGAAGGGTGATTGAGATGAAGTTCGCCTTCATGTGTAAGGGCGGTGGGAAGGGTGGCAGAGGTAGGGTGGCTGTCGTCGGCGGGGGTCCCGCCGGCTTAGCTGCCGTAGGCCACCTAGTGTGTCAAGGGTATGAGGTAGATGTGTTTGATAAACTGCCGTTCGCTGGCGGTATGATGATGTTCGCTATACCTCCCTACAGACTACCTAGGGAGAGCGTCATAGAAGGTGTGGAGGACCTTGAGAAGAACTACGGGGTCAAGTTCAATTACAGGACTAAGGTCTTCTGCGGTAGTGAGGTGAGACGCGATGAAGGTGATGAGTTCGTGGAGACGTCATTAGACCTAACCAAGATACTTCGGGAGTACGACGCCACATTACTGACGACTGGGATATGGCTATCCAGGAAGTTAGGGGTTTCAGGAGATGACGCCAGGGATGTGTACTCAGCCCTCGAGTACGTCTACAGTTGGAGTGTGTACGACTCAGGGTTGTCTACACATAAGCCGCCTGTAGGTGATAAAGTAGTTGTTGTGGGCGGGGGTTACAGCGCTATAGACGCTGCGGAGACTGCCTTAGTGAAGGGTGCGAAGGAGGTGTATCTGACTTACAGGAGAACTATCAAGGAAGCCCCTGCAGGAGAGTATGAGGTGCGTAGGATAATGTCCGAGGGTGTTAGGTGGGTGGAGTTAGTCCAGCCTACAAAAGTGGTTGTGGAGAACGGCAAAGTTACCGGCGTGGAGTTCGTTAAGATGAAGCTAGGGGAGCCTGATGAGTCAGGCAGGCCTAGACCAATCCCCGTTCCCGGATCAGAGCACGTCATCGAGGCCGATGTGGTTCTAGCTGCAATAGGTGAGGTGCCTACACCACCCTTGAACACCGTATGCGATGGAGTCAAGGCCGACCCTAAAAGGAGGACGATAATTGTTAATAATAGAATGCAGACCGGAGTTGAGAACGTCTTCGCCGCAGGCGACGTGGTCACTGGGCCCTCGATGATTGGTAGAGCCGTGGGCAGTGGGTTGAGAGCGGCTGCGTTTATTGACTCTTTCTTAAGATCTAGGAGGGTTGTATGATGAACCAGGAGATATTAAGTAAGTACGGCGGGATGACGAGGGTAATAAACTACGACGTATGTATAGGTTGCTATACTTGTGAGGAAGTGTGTAAGTTCGTTCACGAGGGTAAGGGGTTCATAGTACTTTACGAGATAGGAGGAGGGCTTAACAAGCCTATTTCGTGCTTCCACTGTGCTAAGGCACCGTGTGTGACAGCATGCCCGACTAAGGCGATGCACAAGGATAAGGACGGGGCGATCTTAGTAGACCTGTCTAAATGCATAGGTTGCTCGGCCTGCGTAGCCGCCTGCCCCTTCGGCATCCCAGAGATTGTACCGCCTGGATATGCGTCTAAATGTGACTTATGTAACCCCTTGAGGAGGGAGGGATTGACTCCTGGATGCGTGTCCATGTGTCCTACTAAGGCCATAGTTTGGGGTGACACGGCTCAGGTAGCTAAGGAACTGAGGGTCAGAGCGCTGAAGAAGCTGGTGTATAAGTCGATATAAGTACCTCTCACTTACTCGCCCTACTAGCTCTTTCATGGGCTCTGGTAAGTCGCTCCAGGTAGGATTCATCATATCCTACCAGGAGACATTCAACCCTCCTGACCTCCCTCAAGTGTAGGGGGTTCACATCGGACTCGCCGCAAACCCTAGCTTTAGCACCGAGCGCTGTTGCTATCCTTAACGCGGCTGCGACGTCGACGTTCCTCAGTCTAGCCCTAGTGTCGATGAAGGCCTCGACGTTACCTAGTCCTACGTAAACTATGTCAAGCGCGGCGCTACCTAACGACCTTAAACTAGCTCGTGAGCCTCTCTCGCTCCAGTACTCAGGAACTATCCTGTAGGACTCAGGGGCCTCGAAATAACCTAAGACCACGCTCGGAGGTTTAGGACTTCGAAGGACTGGAGCACCAGCCGTAGTCACGCCTTCATCGACGTCAAAACTGTAGTCAACGTCTCGAAAGATGTCATAGACCGTAGCGTACACTACGTCGTCGAGAGCGACATCCTCCTTAAAGGGGGCTACTGCGAGCGAGATTGAAACCCAGGGTATAGCGGCTTCATAGTTAATCGAGCCGTCAACGGGATCCACTACGACAATCCACCTCGGGTCTTTGCAGAAGTTACGCACGCCAGATTCCTCACTAACGAAGAGAAAGCAATCCTTAATCCCTCTCCTTAACTCCGTGAAGATTATCGCCTCCGACTCAACGTCGAATATCTTCGAGGTATCTCCAGAAGCGTTAACCCCTACAACAGTAGCGGAGCGGCGGGTCTCCCTCAGGTAGTTACCAGCCCTCCTGGCAGTCGCTTTTAAAACGTCTAGCGTCTCAAACACCAATTCTAAGAGTTCAGATCCAATATAAGTTCAAATAATGACTGATGCCATTTCTTTAGTCCTTGGGTAGGTGCCACGGTTGCCTTCATAGGCATCACAAGTATAAACTTATGAAGCCTGAAACAGTCACTTGAGGCTTTGGCATACCCTTTTAAGGATTATATGACTTAGTGGATTAGGAGGACGGGAGTAAGTGGGGTGGCATTCGAGAAGTGCCAACGATGTTTTGAAGGAGTTAAACACGCGTTATGAGGGCTTAACGTCGGCGGAGGCGCGGAGGAGACTCGTCGTCCACGGACCTAACGAGCTCGTCAGCAAGCCTAGATCACCCCTCTCGATCCTACTAAAGCAATTTACTAACTTCCTTATAGTGATCCTACTGATAGCCACTCTAGTCTCAGGGTTGCTCGGTGAGTTAGTAGATGCAGTGGCTATATTAATCATCGTCGCGATAATGGGTGTGTCTGGTTTCCTTCAGGAATTCAGGGCTGAGAAGGCTGTTGAGGCTTTAAAGAGAATGGTTGTCTCCGAGGTGAAGGTGGTTAGGGATGGTAAGGTGGTAGTAGTCCCGTCCACGGATCTAGTGCCGGGGGACGTGGTTCTTTTAGGCGAAGGGGATAGGGTACCGGCCGACATCAAGCTAATTGAGTCCGTGAATCTGAGGGTTGATGAATCCCCCTTAACAGGGGAGTCGGAGGCTGTCTCGAAGGATCATTCAGTAATCCTGCCTGAGAATACAAATATACAATCGATGCGGAATATGCTATTCATGGGCACTTACATATACTCAGGTAAGTGTAGGGGGGTTGTTGTAGCTACAGGTGCTGGGACTGAGTTAGGCAAGATAGCTAAGAAGTTAGGTGAGATTAAAGAGAAGAAAACGTTGCTTGAGGAAGAGCTTGACCGGCTTGGAAGGAAGCTTGGGGTCGTGATTCTATGTGTAAGTATCCTGGTCTTCGTCGTCTCGTTCGCTATGGTTAAGGAGCCCGTGATCGATTCACTACTTCTAGCCGTCGCCCTAGCTGTTGCAGCAATACCTGAAGGCCTACCAGCTATAGCCACCTCAGTTCTTGCGCTAGGTGCTTACAGGATGTCCAAGAGAAACGTCATAGTGAGGGAGTTAGGGGCTATAGAGACTCTTGGGGCCTGCGACGTTATCGCGTCAGACAAAACAGGGACCATCACTAAAGGAGAGATGACCATTAAGAAGGTGTGGTTAAGTAAGTTAGAGCTCGACGTGAGCGGTCAAGGCTTCGAGCCTAAAGGCGAGATACTCCTGCCTGACGATGAGGGGGAATCCATCTTCAATGAGGTTAGAGCCCTGGCGGAGTATCTCATCATGCACGTGGGGGAGGACGCAAGTCTTTACCGCGACAACAATACGTGGAGGGTTAAGGGGTCGCCGACAGAGGGGGCGGCTTTAGTCCTCGCTCACAAGGTCTTGGGCGAGGGAGTTATTTATGAGATTAAGAAGAGTTCAGGACTAGTTAAGACTATTCCTTTCGACAGGTTCAGGAAGAGGAAGACGACCATACATAGACTCGGTGGTGACAAGTATCTCGTTATATCATCAGGAGCTCCTGAGGTCCTCTTAAGTCTGTCAAGTGGGTTGAGGATTAAGGGCGAGGTTGTCGAGCTTAACACGAGGGTTAGGGAAGAGGTGATCAGCTATATTAATCATATAGCTTCCCAAGGCTTCAGGACCTATGGCATTGCCTATAAGGTAATCAACGGTGAGTTGATAGGGAGTGCTGAAGAGGTCGAAAAGGATTTCATCTTCTTCGCTATAACTGGAATCATAGACCCTCCTAGAGAGGGTGTTAAGAGGGCTGTTGAAGAGTTGCGTAAGGCTGGAATAAAGACCATGATGATTACCGGGGATCATAGACTCACGGCTGAGGCGGTCGGTCAGTTAATAGGACTTAATGAGGGTCTCCTGCTCGAGGGTAAAGATCTTGACTCCATGAGCGACGAGAACCTCGTAAAGGTGATAGATGATGTAGCGATCCTCGCCAGGGTGACTCCCGAGCATAAGAGGAGAGTTGTCAAGGCACTTCAAGCAAGGGGTCACGTCGTCGCGATGACCGGGGATGGTGTGAACGACGCTCTAGCACTCAAGGAAGCGAATCTAGGCATAGCTATGGGGATTAGAGGGACTGACGTAGCTAAGGAGGTTTCCAAGCTAATCATTAAAGACGATAACTTCGTCACAATAGCCACGGCTGTTAAGGAGGGAAGGATGATCTTCGAGAACCTTAAGAAACCCATAAACTACCTACTCCCGGCAAACCTTGGTGAGATAGCCACAATCCTGGCGGCTGAGTTATCTATCCTACCCTCACCGTTAACCCCGGCTCAACTGCTCTGGATAAACGTGACCACGGACGCGTTACCGGCGCTAGCGCTCAGCGCTGAACCACCTGAGCCAGATATAATGAGCAGACCGCCTAGAAAGAGGTATGAGTCTTTCCTAACCAACAGGAAGATAGGCTACTTCGCTGTCTTAGGCTGTATTATAGGGCTCACAAACCTGTTAATATATAACTACGCTCTTGCCCATTACCCAGACATAACAGTCGCTAGGACGCTGGTGTACCTGGCGATGGGAATGAGTGAGTTCGGGCGTGCGTTAGCCTCTAGATCTGAGACGAGGCACTTCTGGTTCAGACCGCGTAACAAATGGCTACTGCCATCGATAGCGCTGTCGCTGACCTTACTCGCGGTAACGGTGTATATACCAGCACTCTCTTCAGTCTTCAAAACAGCAAGCCTACCAGCCGAGCTACTCTTCCTGGCAACCGCGACATCGTTACCGATCCTCCTCGTGGAGGAGGTGAGGAAGGCTCTCAACATAAGGACCTGAACCTACTAGGTGTTAATCTGCATTGAGGATCCGCAATCCACATCAGCTCTGCAGAACTACTTCGTTGCTAGAGAATAGAGTAATTGATTTATAAGAATCATTGTGTGGTGTTAATTGGTGGTTCAGATGAACGGTTTGTTTGAGGCTCTCTTACCCGCGCTCCTGGGGTTGTTTAACGCGTTCATCGTCATGGGCATTATCGTAAGTATTCTGTATCTGTACAGAAGATTCGCTATTAAGAGAGCTAAACCTCACGTGGAGGAGCTTACAGAGGAGGCTCCTAAGGAGGCTGTTGTCAAGCCTAAGGAGGTTGTTGTTACGGGCCCTCCCGACGAGGAGGTAGCAGCGGCTGTAGCTGCTGTGAGGCATCATATGAGGGTTACAACACTTGCTAAGTCTATAGTTACTAAGGCGCAACCGCTCGCTTCAGCCTGGCTGGCTAACTGGTTAGGTGAGGTAACGCAGTACTGGGACTACAACCCGTACGTCACGGAGAGGCGCTCACAACGTAGCTGACCTAAACTCAGCGATGTTAATCAGTTTCCTCACAACTTCCAGGGCGTCTCTACCGAGGATTCTTATCATGGCTTCCTTACCAAGGCAGCCTTTATCATATATGATGTCAGGGATCTTCCCCGTTGTCTTGAACACCTCGTCGACCACCCACCTCAAGCTACTGCCTTCCACCCTCCTCACGTCCTCGGGCTCCTTCAGTCTATCAACGAAGACTGCAGAGTAGCCAAGCTCGACAGCCTTCTTAATGAATTCCTCGTCGAACTTAATGTTCAACGCAGCTCTGACTCCAGGGTCCATCCTCAACGCTTCGATGACTAACCTAGCTAGGTGTGACGATGCGCCGAACCTCACGGGACCAACTATCTTAACCCCGTCCTCAAACTTAACGATCCTGCCTGAAATGCCGGCTACATCTTCAACACCCCTCACGTATTGCGGCGGCATCGACATCACTAAGTTCATACCTACTTCAGGGATGATCTCAGCAACCTTACTCGAATTCCTGAGTAACTCTCTTAATGCCTCCTCAACGTTGCTCAGCACGTGGTACTTATGCGCTGGGACATCTAACCAGGCAACTGGGTTAACAGGGCAGTGTCCCTTACCCAGTCTAACCCCTAGCTCTATTGCTTCGGTGACGAACTCCTTAGCCCTCCTAACGGATTCGTAGATATCCAGGCCCTTAGCTATCTCAGCAGCTATAGCTGCTGAGAAGACGCACCCGGTCCCATGAGTACAACCAACGACCCTCGACCTACTTAAGACGTAGTGCCTACCTCTCCAGTAAAGGACATCAACGGACTCCTCACCGCTTAAGTGACCGCCCTTAACGACAGCGGCCTCACAGCCGAAGTCTTCAACGATCTTCCTAGCCGCCAGCTTGGAGTCCTCAACACTCCTGATCTTAACTCCTGTAAGGTTCTCAGCCTCTAGGGCGTTAGGCGTTACAACCTTAGCTAGAGGCAGTAACTCTTTCATCAGGGTTTTCACGGCATCCTCCCTAAGTAATCTAGCCCCGCTCTTAGCAACCATAACCGGGTCGACAACCAGGGGGAATGGAAACTCCCTAACCGCGTCAGCCACTACGTGAATTACGTCACTGTTACTCAGCATCCCAGTCTTGCCCGCATTAATCCCCATGTCCTCAGCAACGGCCTTGATCTGCTTGTAAATGACTTCAGGAGGTATGTCGTGGATAGCCGTTACCTCATACGTATTCTGAGCCGTAACGCTAGTCAACGCGACGGCTCCGTGAACACCTAGAGCAGCGAACGTCTTCAAGTCAGCCTCGATACCGGCACCCCCGCCTGAATCACTGCCCGCTATAGTTATCGCGACCCTCCAAAACCTATCACTACTCAAGGGACTCACCACTATAGAGAAGTATTACCAAAATATAAAAACCTTAATAACTAAGTTTTATTGCGGTGAATATCATGAGCTCCCTCGAGTCTAGGATTGCTAAGGCTATTTGGAGAGCGACTGCTGATGACTGGCTTAAGTTAACCGACTCAGAGGTGGTGATAGTCGGTGCAGGGCCTTCAGGCCTCGCAGCTGCTAAGTACTTAGCGCAATCAGGGCTTAACACGTTAGTGCTTGAGAGGAGACTGAGCTTCGGCGGCGGCATCGGCGGTGGTGGGATGTTGCTCCACAAGATAATCGTAGATGATAGAGCCATAACAATACTCAAGGAATTCGGTATTAAACACACGTACATGCCTGAGTACGGTCTATACACGCTTGACTCATCAGAGCTAATGGCTAAACTAGCTACTGGAGCTATAGACGCTGGGGCTAAGGTGATTCACGGAGTTACTGTAGAGGATCTCGTGGTTCGTGATAATCCCTTCAGGGTTGAGGGCGTCGTTGTACAGTGGAGCGCTGTCCACATCTCAGGCCTTCACGTGGACCCGCTCTTCATAAGTTCTAAAGCCGTGGTAGACGCGACGGGGCATGACGCGGAGGTACTCAAGGTCCTTGAGAGGAAGAACCCTTCTCTAGGGATTAAGGTCCCTGGAGAGAGGTCAGCCTACTCTGAAGCAGGTGAGAAGACGGTGGTTGAGATGAGCGGTAGGGTTCTCAACGGTCTTTACGTGGCCGGCATGGCCGTCGCCTCCCTGAACCAACTCTACAGGATGGGACCCATATTCAGCGGCATGCTTGCCTCAGGCAGGAAGGTGGCTGATGAGATAATTAAGGACCTTAAGGGGGTTCGGTCATGAGGGCTTCAGAGGCTTTGTGGAGTGAGGTCGGGGAAATATATGAAGCGATAATAACGCATCCCTTCATAGAGGAGTTGAGTAGAGGGACTCTCGACAAGGAGATCTTCAAGCTCTACGTGATTCAGGACGCGCTTTACCTTGAGGAATACGCGCGTGTCTTAGCAGCGCTTGCGAGTAAAGCACCTAATGAGGAGTGGGTTAAGATACTCTCTGAGGACTCGGTAGGTGTTGTGGAATTCGAGAAATCTCTTCATAGAGAATATTTCAGTAACTGGGGTCTGACCCCTGACACGTTAAGGCACGTACCGGCGATGCCCACGAACGTCGCGTACGTGAATCATCTATGGAGATCCACAGTCCTCGAGGAGTTCCCAGTGGGTTTAGCTGCGGTGACTCCCTGCTACTGGATCTATATGAAAGTAGGTCAGTATTTAGAGGGTAGGGGATCTCCTGACGAGTCCTATAGTAAATGGATCTCTATGTATTCATCCAAGGAATACGCTAAATACGTGGATAGGATCCTCCGTATGGTTGACGAGGCCTTAGTCGACGTTGGCAAGCACCTATGGCTTAAGGCCTTAAGAGCCTTTAAGCTGAGCGCTATTTACGAATACTTGTTCTGGGATTCTGCTTACAGAAAAGAAGTATTCCCGTTCAAAACTACTTAACCCTGATGAATTGATTCCCCTTTCGGATGTAAAACTTTTTAGGGACCTCCTCACGACCTACCTCCTAACTAGAGCTAAGAGTATACCGACTATGAAGCCCACCGCCACAGGGCCTATTACAATTAAGCTGAGGATCTCCAGCGCTCTCGATATGTAGGGTAGAGCGTTTATCGCCTCCGGGAACAACCTGTGTAGCAGATCCCCTAAAGCATCGCCTAAACTCCAGACGGAGAGGTATGAGCCTATCGCAAGGACTATTATCAGGGCTATGATGTACTTAATCACCTTGAAGAAGATATACCCCAACATAAGTCCGAGTACGAATTGAATGAAGAGCGACATGTAGAACTTGGGGTTCGTTATTAACGCTGAAACTAAATCAGATGTTACGTCCTGGGCGCTCTGGGACGGTGTCTGTGAATAAGTAATTTGAGAAGTGATCAGCAGGAGTGCTAAGAGCAAGACCGCCATGAACCTTATTAAGCGAGGACACGTAGGCAATAACATCCCCCCAATATAGTGTTGCTAGAGTGTAATTAAAGCTTTACGGCTTCAAAGTTTATTTAGTTCACTCCATGAATAATAGCCAGGGGGCCTGATGAAGTTAAGGAGCTTAAAGAGGCGCTACCTCAAGCTAAGCATTTTTGTAGTTCTCATGTTCTACTTAATCCCCTACATGTTGCTTAAGAACCCTCTAGGTCTTGAGTTACTGTTTTTCTGGGTCGGTGTGACGTTTACTTGGTTAGTGGTTACTAACGCGTTATTGATCGGTGACTTCATATGAATGAAGTCCTCGGGAGCTTCATCGCGTTACTCACTGTTTACGTCCTCACCGGTTCTTTAATAGCGTATCTCTCCAGGCGTTACGGTATTAAGTCTAGTAAGGATTACTTCGTGTCTGGCTATAGGTTAGGGTGGTTCCTCACAGCAATGACTTACGCCGCGACCACGTATAGCGCCTTCATGATGGTTGGGCTTGTCGGGCTTACGTACTCAAGCGGTGCTGGGGCTCTGGGTTTCGAGCTTGCTTACCTGTTAGTCACAGTAGTGATCCTAGCCTCCATAGGGCCTGATGTGTGGGCTATGGCTAGGGAGAGGGGGTGGGTCAGTCCCTCCGAGATGCTCTCAGACCTGTATGACTCTCGAGCCCTCGGGTACCTGGCAGTGGGCGTGTACTTAATCGCGATGATACCTTACGTCTCAGCGCAGATAATCGGCGCCGCCACGATATTCGAGGGTATTGGGCTGGGTTACGAGGCAGGCGTCGTAGTTATCACTCTCCTAATCCTCATGTGGATAGTGTTGGCTGGTATGTGGAGCGTTGCGACGACTGACGCTTATCAGGGAGTCTGGATGTTAAGTGCCGCGGCAGTTCTTGTCTTCCTGCTTACGTACCACCTCCTCCCTGCATCCGGTGCTACCCTAACTCAACTGACTGAAGCCTTGAGCGGGAAAGGCTTACTCGGCCTAACCGACTTCTGGACCCCGCAGACATTCCTAGCCTACACGTTACCCTGGATATTCTTCGCAGTAACTAACCCTCAGGTAGTCATAAGGCTGTATGTACCTAAAGACAGAGTGTCCTACAAGAGGTCAGTGCTTCTTTTCTCACTCTTCGGCTTCACATACACGCTGGCAGTTGTTTACATAGGCCTCGTGGTCAGAGGTCTCACAGAGCTAAACCTCTTTGAGAGCGTGTCTAAGGCCGATCTAGTGACGTCTAAATTACTTTCAGGTTTTAACCCGGTCCTCTCATCCTTCATACATATTTCAATAATCGCTGCGGCCGTATCCACAGCTAACTCAATAGTTCTGGCAGTGGCATCATCCTTCGTCAGAGACTTAATCGAGAAGCGCAGATGGCTTAACGTGAATATATTTCACGTGTCAAACGTGATGGTCACGTTGCTGACCATCATTTCATCGCTCCTTGCATTCATGAGGGTTGGATTCGTTGTCGATCTCTCAGTCCTCACGTCAGTCCTGCTACTGCCTCTAGCCCCGGTGACGGTGGTTGCATGGGTTGCGCCACATACAGTTAAGGGAAGACCTCAAAGGATAGCGGCTTTGACAGCGGTGGCGGTTGGGTTTGCCATGTCCTTCGCGCTTGCCGCTACTCTAGGGCCTAGGAGAACATTCCTCACCACGTATTACGGGTTACCGATCTCCGCGTTAGTTCTCATAACGTCAACTATAGTGTTTCTAGCGGGGATCATCACGTCAAGACGTGGGAAGGTTAAAGAGAGGTCGTGAGCTGGTAGGGAGCTCTTGCTCAATGTCGTCGACGCGTGATGACGTATGCCAGAAGCACCAACACCCCAGTGAATATAAAGAGAACCCCAATCATCACGGACGCATTGCTTAAATCACCGGCATTAGTCCCTGCTCCCGTCGTTGTGGGTTGCGGTGTTGACGTCATGTTTAGCGTGGCTTCCAGCTCAGCCATGAAGCCTGATAAAGCGTTGCGCGGGATCCTTATCTGAATGCTATCACCTATGTAAACCGGGATGAGATCCGTAGCGCCTGACCTCATGAGCTCGTCCCAGAACACCTTACTCTCCACAGCGCCTATGACTATAGCGACTAAAGTACCGTTATTAAACACAAGCGTGTGAGGGGTTGCGCCGGCGTAGGACTTGCTGAGACCGTAGTTAATCTCAACACTCGCGATCTCATAAAATAGATCCGTTCCGATATTCTCCAGCCAGAGAAATAAGCAAACCCCTTGATAGGTCGACTCAAAAAAATTATGGAGAGACTGACAGTGCGGGCATGACCGAGATCCCAGGACTATTAAACCGTAGTTTACAGTGTCACCCATGACTAAGACCAGCGGCTGAGCGATCATTATCAGTAGGGCTGCCACGATGACGTAACGCGTTAAGTCCCTCTGACAGACATAAACCATGTTCCCACTTCCACATTATTTAGTTTCAGTCAGTTATATTTGTTTCATGCAATAAAGACACTCAGGGGTGTTGGGTTGAGTGAGTTCCTGGGTCTAGTGGGTCTACTGGTCTCCTGGGCTTTAGCCGATTCCGTTGACCCATGTATCTTCACGCTATTTGCTTCAATACTCACTTCAGCCTCCCTGATAAACATTAGATCAGTCGTCAGAGTTGGCGTCTCATTCATAGCGTCGACGTTCGTTGGCTACATGCTCTTCGGTTTTGTGATTAGGGTTTTAGCTGGGGGGTTGCCTAGGTGGATGATGTCGCTTGTGATGCTGGTCTACGGCGTCGCGTCACTGTTAAGTGCCATCAGAGGCGGTGTGGGGGGGCAAGCTCTATTCGTCTGCAGAGAGGATGAGCTACCCTGCAGGATAGTGAATGCCTTGAGGCTCACCGAGGTATCCAGGGCCGAGGTAATACCTACGATGATCATTGGGGTGGTGGCGTCATTCACGCTCCTCCCCTGCAGTGCAGGGCTCTACATTCTCTACAACACGATTATGTCTCAGCACGGGTTCCATGTCTGGCTACCC
>JAWBLQ010000006.1:0-25980 GCA_038830105.1 Zestosphaera sp.
GCCGACGAACTCG
Organism: Zestosphaera sp.; assembly: GCA_038830105.1. GTDB lineage: Archaea > Thermoproteota > Thermoprotei_A > Sulfolobales > NBVN01 > Zestomicrobium. Next base: position 14 of record JAWBLQ010000006.1, read on the forward strand.
CCTACACTACCACCTAACTCCTTCTGAACGTTGAGCAGGGGTACCTCCCTGACTATGTTGAACACCGTTTACTACTCGTTAAAGACATTTTTAACTTTAAACTTAATATCTCTAGGAGGTTACTATGGTACATAGTTGGATCCCTAACTCATCCCCTAAGGTCAGGGATGAGTTGTTAAGGGGGCTAGGGGTTAAGGAGGTCTCAGAGCTGTTCAACGACATCCCCCCGCAACTCCTCCTAAGTAGGGATCTGAACGTAGGCTTCGGAAGGACTCTCAGTGAGTACGAAGTACGTAGGCTCTTCACATCGTTGATCTCTAAGAACCGCCTGGGAGACGTGCCGTCGTTCATAGGGGGTGGAGTCTGTCAGCACTACGTGCCCGCGGTTGTTAAGGCCCTCATCTCTCGATCCGAGTTCTACACCTCCTACACGCCTTACCAGGCCGAGATAGCTCAGGGACTCCTGCAGGCGTTCTTCGAGTATCAGAGCCTCATGGCTAACCTATACGGGGTGAAGATAGTTAACGCCTCCATGTACAACGGGAGCACTGCCTCAGCGGAGGCGGCTCTGATGGCTGTCCGGGTTAAGAGGAGGAGGAAAATCCTGGTCGGCGGGTCAGTCCACCCGGAGATACTGGATGTGATCAGGACATGGGGGTTCGGCGCTGGCTTAGAGTTAGTTAGGGTTGAGTTAGACCGGGAGTCAGGTCAGATAGACCTCAGTGACCTCGAGAGCAAGCTCTCTGACGAGGTTGCTGCGGTGTTCATCCAGTCACCAAACTTCTTCGGGGTCATTGAATCAGGGGTCAGGGAAGTGATTGATGAGGCTCATAGAGTCAACGCACTGAGTATAATTTACTCCCACCCCCTCACCCTCGGCCTTCTTGAGGCGCCAGGCAACCTAGGGGCTGACATAGTCGTCGGTGACGTTCAGGGCCTCGGTGTAGGGCTTAACTTCGGAGGGCCCTCAGCAGGGGTTCTCGGCATCAACGACGATAAGGAGCTGCTTCGTCAGTTCCCGGGAAGGTTGATAGGAGCGACGCGGACTCTCGACGGTAAGGACCTAGGCTTCGCGATGATCCTGCAGACGAGGGAGCAACACATAAAGAGGGAGAAGGCCACGTCCAACATAACTACTAACGCAGCTCTAGAGGCCCTCGCCGCAGCCGCGTACGTGTCTCTCCTTGGTGCTCAGGGCCTCAGAGAGCTCGGTGAGGCGATCCTAGGGAGGACGAACTACCTTGTAAAGCGGTTGAAGGAGGTCGACTCACTCGACCTGCTGTTCCCTAGAGGGCTTCACTTTCGCGAAGTAGGTGTGAGGTTCCGATCCGCCGATGTCGTGAGCGTCATCAAGTCACTTACTGGTAAAGGCCTCCAGATAGGCCCGCACTTAGGCAGGTTCTATAGGGAGCTGAGTGATTGTAGCTTGATGTGCGTCACAGAGCTCCACACTAGAGGCGATATAGAGTTGCTGATCAGCTCGTTGAAGAACGTCTTAGGGGGTGGTGCTTAATGGTCTTCAGGCAGGCGAAGTGGAGTGAACCGATAATATTCGAGTTAAGTGAGTCCGACAAGCAACCGTTCATGATAGACAGCGAGTTCAGGGAGCAAGCTAAGGAGGCGTTAACTAACATGCCTAAACACCTCCTCAGGAGCGCGGGGCCTGAGATACCGAACTTAAGCGAGGTGGAGGTAGTCAGGCACTACACTAAGCTCTCTCAGATGGCCTACGGCGTTGACTTAGGCCCCGTGCCCCTAGGCTCCTGCACCATGAAGTACAACCCCAAGATCTCGGAGGAGCTTGCCTCAGACCCTAAAGTAGTTGACCTACACCCCTACCAGGACTTGGAGAGCGTTCAAGGAATACTTGAGATAATGTATTTAATGCAGAGGTGGCTCTCAGACATCACGGGGATGGATGAGTGTTCTCTCCAGCCGCCGGCCGGGGCTGCTGGCGAGTTCGTGGGTACCCTAATAATAAAGAAGTACCACATGGATAAAGGCAATACTGCTAAGAACGAGATGCTGATTCCCGAGGCCGCTCACGGGTCGAACCCTGCGAGCTCTGCTATGGCGGGCTTCAAGGTCGTCAAGATCCCGACAGCACCAGACGGGGAGACTGATGTAGAGGCGTTGAAGTCCGTGCTAAGCGATAATACAGCCGGTCTAATGCTGACTAACCCCAACACGCTCGGGATATTTGAATCTAAGATCGTCGAGATATCTGATCTCCTCCACGGGAAGGACGCTCTCATGTACTACGACGGGGCAAACCTGAACGGCATCCTAGGGATTGTGAGGCCCGGTGATATGGGGTTCGACATAGTCCACCTGAATCTCCACAAGACGTTCTCAGCACCGCACGGCGGAGGAGGTCCAGGAGGTGGTGCTGTCTGCGTTAAGGAACGCCTCAAGGACTACCTACCGGTCCCGATAGTTGACTACGACGGACGTAAGTACGTGTTTAGGTACGACTTGAGCAGGACTATAGGCAGGATCTCGTGGTTCTACGGGAATGTGGTGCCGGTGGTGAAGTCATTCATCTACATCTCAGCCTTAGGACCGGCTCTCAAGGAGATCGCTGAACTGAGCGTCCTTAACACTAACTACCTCATGCAGAAGGTCAGCAGGCTGAAGGGGGTCTCGCTGGTCTACGGCGAGGGCAGGTGGCGTAAGCACGAGTTCGTAGTGAGTTTCGAGAAGTTGCTTAAGGAGACAGGGGTCAGCGCTGAGGACGTGGCTAAGGCCTTACTCGACAGAGGCTTCCATGCACCGACTATATACTTCCCCCTGATAGTTAAGGAGGACCACATGATAGAGGTCACTGAGACCGAGACGAAGGAGAACATAGATGCGCTTGCTAGGGCTTACGAGGAAATAGTGGAGCTAGCCTACAGCAGGCCGGAGCTCGTTAAATCAACGCCTACCAACACCTCAGTGGGGCGTCTCGACGTGCTGACGGCAAATCACCCCAAGACAATGACGCCTACCTACAAGTACGTTGAGAGACTGAGGACTCAGTGAAGCGTGGAGAGAGCTCTTAAGCCGTGAGGCGTATGGATGCTGGCTGGTGTTCCGGGGTTGCTTAGATGAGACTAGGTTTCGTTGTAAATCCAGTGGCTGGTATGGGGGGTTCCGTAGGTCTTAAGGGCACTGACGGTGAGTTGCTTTACGAGGCGTTGAGGAGAGGTGCCAGGCCAGTAGCTCCTGTGAGGGTTGAGAGATTCCTACGCGGTCTAGTTGAGAAGGGCTTTCAAGGCGATATCATAGCTGCTAACTCCTCCATGGGTTGCGAGTACCTGGTTAGCTTCAGCGGTGAGCTCCGCTACGAGTGCTTAAGCGTGCCTGCCTCTGGTAAGGCAGAAACGACGCGTGACGATACTTTACTAGCGGTCTCAGAGCTCGTTAAGCTAGGCGTTGATTTGATAGTCTTCGTGGGCGGTGACGGCACGGCGAGAGACGTCCTCGAGGGTAGCGGGTCAAGAGCTCCCGTCCTCGGAGTGCCTTCCGGAGTGAAGATGTATTCCGGGGTGTTCGCGACCTCGCCCGAGGTCGCGGCTGAGGTGGTGATGAGGTTTGCAGGGGGTGAGGCAGGTCTGGAGTACGTTGAGGTAACTGACGTTGACGAGTCCATGCTTAAGGATGACGTGCTCAGCGTACGCGTCTACGGGTACGCGGCGGCCCCTATCATGGAGGGCTACATAGTTCCGTCTAAGGAATTCGCCAGCAGCTCTGAGGAGGATAAGTGGGGGATTGCCAAGTATTTCATTGAGGAGTTCATGCGTGACGACACACTCTACCTCCTGGGGCCGGGAACCACCACTAAAGCCATAGCGGATCTGCTGGGGTTGAGGAAGACGTTACTCGGCGTCGACGCGATCTACGGCAAGGCACTGGCCGGACTTGATTTAAGCGAGTCAGAAGTACTCAACCTCATAAAGAGGTACGAGAGGACCGCGATAGTTGTTTCAGTGGTCGGGAGGCAGGGGTACGTCTTCGGTAGAGGTAACCAGCAGTTCAGCGCGGAGGTATTACGTAGAGTCGGGAGGCAGAACATATACATACTCTCCACCACCTCAAAGCTGTCCGAGATTAAATACCTGCTCATAGATGCGGGGGATCCAGAACTCGAGACGGCGTTAAGCGGTTACTGGAGGGTAATAACCGGCTACGGTGAGGAGACTGTCAAGCTAGTGCTGCCTGCGTGTTGCCTGGACAGGTACGTGGGCGTTAAGAACTCTTCTCACTTGTCAAGCCCTAGTTAACCCAGCTCAGGCAGACTCTGTCCTATGCATTAACATTTAAAATTTCTTCGGTGTTAATCTCTTTTAGGTAACGTGCGATGATGAGGAACATAGAGGTTGAGTTAGCTGATTCGACCCCTGCCGGGGGATGGAGGGTTGAGTTAGTTGAGAGGAAGGGGTTAGGCCACCCTGACTACATAGCTGACGCAGCCTCCGAGGTCTCCAGCGTCTCGCTCTCTAAGTACTACCTGGAGAACTACAACATGATACTCCACCACAACGTGGATAAGGCCCTCGTAGTAGGTGGTCAGTCGAAACCTCGTTTCGGGGGTGGCGAGGTCCTCCACCCGATATACATAATAGTGGCTGGAAGAGCTACTGAGTTCGTGAGGTTAAGCGATGACCGCTCAGATAGGGTGCCTGTAGGGACTTTAGTAGTTGATGCCGTTAAGAAGTGGATCTCCCAGAACTTCAGGTTCCTAGACCCTGAGAGACACGTCGTAGTGGATTACATGATTAGACCAGGCAGTGCTGACTTAGTTCGGACATTCGAAGCCGGGTTGAAGGGTGAGCGGAGACCGCTAGCTAATGACACGAGCGTAGGCGTTGGCTACGCGCCGCTCACAGCCCTCGAGAGGATCGTCCTCGGCGTCGAGAAGTATTTAAACTCACGAGAGTTTAAGGAGAGACTGCCTGAGGTCGGTGAGGACATAAAGGTCATGGGACTCAGGGTAGGGAGTGAGATCAAGTTAACGATAGCCGCTGCAATGATATCACACCTAATACCAGATCTAAACCACTACATATCAGTTAAGGAGGAGTTGAGGAACGTGGTCGAAGACTTCGCTGCTAACGAGCTGTCGAAGGATGAGAGACTCCTTAAGCACAGCGTCGAAATAACCGTTAACAGCGCGGACGTGATTACCGAGGACGAGAGGAAAAGCAACGTATACCTAACAGTCACAGGGACTTCAGCCGAGCACGGTGACGACGGGATGACCGGACGCGGGAATAGAGTGAATGGATTGATAACCCCGATGAGGCCAATGAGCCTTGAGGCCACTGCCGGTAAGAATGCCGTGACTCACGTCGGCAAGATATATAATGTGCTGGCCAGTAAGATGGCGTCGAGGATAGTGAGCGAGGTTCCTAAGGTTAAGGAGGTCTACGTGAAGCTTCTCTCGAAGATAGGACATCCCATAGACGAACCGCAGATGGTTTTAGTGAGGTTAATGCCGACTGAGCGTGACGCCTTTAACACTGTAAAGTCGGACGTGCTTGAAATAATCAACGAAGAGCTGGATAAGATAGTAAGCATAGCTAACGAGGTAATAAGTGGTAAGGTAATGCTCTTTTAGAGCCTTAACGTTATGCTCACGTAGTGTTGAGAGCTGGGACTGTGATGAATGAATCCGGGCCTGAGTAGTGATGTAACGTTCGTCGCTGATGTCAGCCCAACGCGTTAAGCCGTGATTAACAGGCGTGACCTCCGGAGTCCTGCACGACGTACATGAAGTTATGGTTAAATCCTTCGAAAGGATTTATGGTCTGGAAGATGTAAGTGTCTTGAGTCGTGAAGGGTTTGAGAGATGAGTCCTGACAGGGTAGTTGGTGTTGATATAGTAAGAGCTGGCGGGGATCTGTCCCAGTTCGCCTACGCTTTAGTGGCTATTGAGGACGGCTCCCTCAGAACCGTTAAGGAGGTGAGTTTCGGGGGGTTAATAAGGGAGCTCTGGGACTTGAGACCCGCGGTACTCGCAACTGATAATATCCTTGAGTTAGGAGGCAGTAAGAAGAACTTGATGAGAATGCTTAAGTTACTCCCTCCAGATATCAACGTGGTTCTGGTCAACGTCGAGGCTGGCAGGTCCCTAGACCTCCACGCCCTGGCTGAGGAGGTCGGGCTCACCAGCGGTAAGGGCAAGCTCGACCCCTTCAAGACCGCGTTAGTTGTCGCCTACCTTGCTAGGGAGGGCTATGGTCAGAAGGTAAATATCTTCGAGAATAAGGTTAAGATATACGTCTACCCAGGACGTTCAGGCGTTGCTGGGGGTTCCAGGACTGAGAAGTTCCTTAGGAATCTCCACGGAGCGGTCTCGAGGCATGTAAAGAAGATTAAGGAAGCCCTGAATAAGTCAGGCGTAGATTACGACCTCCTAGTGAGGAGGAGTAGCGGTGGTATCGCAAGAGCTGTCTTCATAGCGTACACAACCCGGGAGAATCTCCAAGGAGTTGTTAAGCCGGCCAGAGGCAGGGACGTAGTGGTTAGAATTAAACCCGTGTTGAGTAAGAAGTTCCTGAGCGATTTACTTAAGGACGTTAGTGATGAGGGGAAGCGCTACTTGATCGCCGGTTACGACCCAGGCATGAACGTCGGTCTCGCCGTCATAGACCTAGACATGAACCCCGTATACATTACGTCGGGACGTGAGCTAGACAGGGGTGAGGTGTCAAGCATCCTTATTAAGCTTGGTCACCCTGCGGTGATTGCCACCGATAAGAACCCGCCGCCTGAGATGTGCAGGAAGCTAGCAGCTTCCTTAGGCGCCCTGCTCTACGTTCCTCAAAGATCGCTGAGCACCGCTGAGAAGGAGCTCATGGTGGCTGAGTTCACTGACCTACATCCGTCAACCTCCGTCAAAAACGCTCACGAGAGAGACGCTTTAGCGGCTGCCATCAAGGCCTACAGCGAATTTCAGGAGAAAATAGAGAAGCTATCCCGAAGGCTGAAGGAGATGGGGCTTTACGAGGTAGACATGCAAAAGTACAGGGTCAAGGTGTTAATGAACGAGACCCTCTCCACGATAGTCGAGGAGATAATTAACGAGTACGTCGGGGATGAAAGTAGGAAAGACAACGTACCGATCGCGAGGCAGGACACACTCCCTCAAGTCAGTAAGGCTGAGGAGACCCTTAGAGAGAGGCTGAGTAGTTTGGAGAGGGAGAAGGAACTCTACAGGCAGAGGATCTTAGAGCTGGAGGGCGTTATACGTAAGTTAACGTCGCGTCTGGAGACAGTCTCCACAGAGCTTAGTGAGAAGATCCTTAAGGACAGGAAGGTCAGCGAGCTCGCCCAGCGAGTTAAAAGCCTAGAAGCCCACCTGAGGGCTTTAGAGAGTGAGAACTCCCTCATCAGGTCTAGGTTAATTAATTACGAGAACGCAGTTATGAAGCTCTACGCAGGCACGCATGTGTTGATCCCCATCTACAGTCAAAAATGCTCCAAGCTATCAAGGGCCGAGGGGGTTAAGACGTTAGTCGTCTTCACATACGACATCACCGAGACCCTTAAAGAAGTGCAGAGGATGGTTGAGGATGGTAATGTAGCACTCGTGCTCCCGCCAACAGCCCTAGACTTAAGCAGGCAACTCATTGAGGAGAGCTTGGTACCTGCAGTAGCCTCGGAAGACGTTGTTGAGGTGAATCAATGTCTCGTGGCCGTCGACAGGGACTCCGTGAACAGGGCTATCGCGCTAGCCCCTCAACTAGCCGAGGAGAGAAGGAAGAAGGTGTCAGGACTGAGTTACGAGGACCTCGTTCACTTAGTTGAGGAGTACAGGAGGAGTAGAGACTTAAGCCCTGTTGACTAACGTCCGTCTCAGAGACCCCCGGGAGATAAACATGAGTAAAAAGCTCTCCTTCAAGAAGGAGTACGGAAGAGCCATAATACTTGGAAGGAAGACAACCACGGTCAGACTCCACACAGACTTAAAGAAGGGCGATATAGTTAACGTCAAGGTCGGGAACATTCACGTCGGCAAGGCGCTCATCGAAAACGTAACCACTAAGAAAGTCAGAGACCTGACTGACACAGACGCGATGAACGACGGCTTCAAGGATAGAGAGGAAATGATCAACAGGCTTAAGAAGATCTACGGGGAGAGAGTGACGGAGGGCACTGAAATCAAGCTAATTAGATTCAAGCTCCTAGATGCAGAGTACTAACTAACTTGATTACCTCCCTAACCTCCTCGATTCTTTAGATCCAGCGGTAGTTCACGACTCCTCTTCAAATCCCGGCACAGGATTCACGCCCAGGTTGCCGGACTTGCGGAGCGGGTCATTTTAAGACTAGCGTGCCTTGATGATGATATACTATTGCGTGACTGACAACGGACAAGCTTTGCCCTTCAGGGCGAGGAGGAGGTTGGTTAGTGATCTCACTCGGCGAATTTCCTCCCTTTAATCGTAGCGTAGGTTATCGATGACTTAGGTATTATGAAGCCCTTATCCCCGCTTTTAATACCTAGTTCATACTTAGATATCTTAGCCAGGACCCCAGTCACAGTAAATCCGTCTACTAAGTGAAGCTCTAGCTCCACCCCGATTAAGTCCGTGTCAAGCACCGTATCGTTCAGCGGTTCCGCGCTGAAGCCGTGGAGGTCTGAAGACTCTACGGTCGCGGTCAGGATTGCATGCCTGAATAAAACGTAGGCGTTATCACCTGATAACACCCCTATCTCATACCTTGAGACCTCATCCACCACACCCTTAATGGGCTCAGGCATCCCTAGAACCCTGAACTCAACCTCCCTACCGTTAAACCTTGCATCAATTATGTTCTCCCTTAACGGCATTTAAACCCTCCATTCTATTCTTACTTAAGGCTTTTAAGTAATACGGAAACCTCTATCCTGACAAACCCGGAGATGTTGAAGCTCTAAAGAAGCTTCACACCTCACACATCGTCCGTGACGTAAGGCTGGGTTTTAAAGGTGAATGCCGTTAACCACTGCATGAACTCTGTATTTGTTTTCAGGTCGTCTGGGATGTCGATGCAGTTCTTAATCACGTTAGCAAGAGTTAGGTCTTTAGACGAGAGTTGCCTGACCTCCGTCGCCTGCAGGAGCTCCTCAGAACCTCTGTACTTCCTTCTGATCATGGCTTTAGGCAGTCCGTCCCTAGCTATCCAGACGGCCGTAGCTCTGCCTGAGGTTCTGTGCTTCTTTATGAAGGAATGCAGCTCATCACCGATCCCTGGAGGGCCTAACCTGATCTCATAGGCCGGTAGCTCCCCACCACGCTCTAAGTCTATGGCTATGAGGGCCTGTGTTGACTCATCACTCCAGTAGTCGAAATCTATAACCTCGAGTTTATACGTCTTCAATAGATTAACAACTCTCTTACTTAATCTCTTGAGTTCGCCCCATAGGACGTCAGGAGGTATCTCATGAGGTATTGCGTACCTGAGCAGGATTATCTTCCTCCCGGTCTCCTCGATGAACCTAGCTAGCTCAGCGGGCTCGGCGGGCTTGAGCTCGCGGTAGAAGAAGCTCTTAGAGGGTTTCTGTAGGAATGAACACGCGCTCACGACTGCTATCTTAAGCGTTCTCTCAGACACTGCGGAGGCGGCGTTCCTCCTAGGATCCACGGGGTCCGGCACTATTAAAACGTCGTCTCTGAACACCCTCTTTACGTCGTCCAGCGTTAAGTGATTGCGTAGGGCGTCCACGTCCACTACAACCACCTCGCCTTCACGCCACTTACTCATGGCCTCGAGAACCCCTATGAAGGACCTGTACTTTATTACCAGGAGCTCCGTGAGGTAGCCTGAGAAACCTTCAAACCTGACTTCAGCCCCGTAAATATTCATGTTCTTCATGAATCTCTTCAGCAGTCTTACCTCATCCCTCAACCCGCTGTCGAGCTTAGAGTTGACGTATCTCGTGTGGAATGGTGTCCTGTCGACTGGGGTCATTATCTCCCTGACGTCTCCGGCCCAGTAGGCAGGCACTACATCTACCTCAAAGCCCTGAGTCCGTAGAGTTACGTAGGGGTGTGACGCGTACTTCATCAGGATTTGATATTTCTTTAAGCCACTACTCAGTATCTGCTCGATGATGTTCTCTTTAATCCACTCGCTGCTTAAGTCTTCCTTCTTCAGCAATATGAAGACGTCGAGGTCTATATCACCCCTCAACGAGGTCCCCTTAGCGAATGAGCCCTCCAGCGAGACCTTAAAGTCGCAGTCTATATGCGGTAATGACTCGATTACCTCCTTTACCTCCTCGAACAACTCAAGCCCCTTACTGAGCTCCTCGTCAGTAGGCCTCAGCTCCTCCTTTAAACCCTCAATTAACTCGAGCAGGCCCTCACTCAACTCAACCATCCTTCAGCCTCGCTACAACTACGTCCGTGTAGACAGGCCCTTCAGGTCTTAAGACGCTTCTCTTCAGCTTAACCTGAGTCACCTGCGAGGAGCCGAACATTAAGTTCTCGTAGGACGTGAGGGTGTTCCTGAGACAAGACACGTCGAACAGGCCCTTAACCCTGCCTACAGTTATATGCGGGACGAACTCCTCTCTGTCGGGCTGGGCGTAGCTCCTCAGACATTGCTCCAGCCTATCCCTTATAACTCTTAATTTATCGAAACCCTCAGTAATCCCTACCCACAACACCCTGGGTCTAGAGACGGAGGGAAACGCGCCAACCCCTTCAATCCTCACCTGGAACTTAGTGTATTCACTCACCCGCTTAACACACTCACTTATCTGAGGTAGGTAGGACTCCGGGACCTCGCCTATGAACCTCAGCGTGAGGTGTATGTTCTCAGCTTCAACTCCTTTAATACCTCCCTGCCTGGAACACGCGACCACAGCATCCCTAAACCCCACTACTCTCATTAAGACATCCTCATCCTCGATCTCAACAGCTACGAACAACCTCATCAAGCCAACCAACCAAGTAGAAACATGCTTAAACATTTAAAAGAGAAACTAGTTAAGAAACATTGGTGTGCGGGGCCGTCGTCTAGCTTGGATAGGATGCCAGCCTGGGGGGATTTCCCCGCCGGGAGAGTCCCGGAACGCTGGTGGTCCGGGGTTCAAATCCCCGCGGCCCCACCACCTCAACCCACTCTCGAAGTCGAAGAAGTCTGAACTCCTCGAACTAGAGCAATATACACAGTGTTACTAGTCCCTGGTAATGGGCTACTAAGCGAGGTTTGTTCCTATGTACCAGAGAGCTTTAAAAGGAATTTAGCTCTCTCTGAGCTAGGTATCCTCACTACTCTCCCCTCCTTAACCAGCTTCACTACAACCTCTCTCAACTCGATATCTCTGAATTCAACCTCTTCCTGGATGAGGTGCTTACGTAGTTCCTCGTAAGTGGCGGTCTTAAGGGTCTTCAGTGCCTCGATGACGTGACTCTCAAGCACTGCTGTGTTCCCTTACCACTTCCTTCAGCACTTCCTCCATCACGTCCATGGATCTCTCCATTAACTCCTGCGATATTACGAGGGGTGGTGATATCCTGACTGCTGAGAACCCTGCACCTATCACTGCGATGCCTCTCTTGAAGCACTTAGTTAGGAAAGCCTCTAATTCTTTCCTAGCGTACTCTTTGGTCTTTCTGTCTCTAACAAGCTCTATCCCCACCATCAGTCCCTTACCCCTCACGTCACCAACTATCTCGTAGCGATCCATCCACTCCCTAGCCCTCTCCATCACGTAACCACCAACTTTCTCAACGTTGCTCAGCAACTTCTCCTCCCTGATAATCCTTATGACCTCCGTGCCCGCCTTCAGAGCCACTGGATTACCTCCGAACGTGCTCGCGTGAGAGCCTGGAGGCAATCTCATTATCTCCTCCCTCCCGCCAACGACCCCCAGAGGTATTCCTGAGGCAACGGCTTTAGCCATCGTCACTAAGTCAGGCTCAACGCCCCAATGCTCTACCGCGAACCACTTGCCAGACCTCCCGAACCCGCTCTGAACCTCGTCAGCGACAAGTTTAATTCCGTTCTCACTTGCCAGCTTCCTTAGTCTCGGGAGGAAGTCGTCAGGAGGTGTTACATAGCCCCCCTCACCTTGTATCGGTTCTATGAAAACCGCGGCAACCTCGGCAGGGTCGACCATCCTCCTGAAGACCCACTCCTCCATGAATCCTACTACAGCCTCACCGCACTCCTCAGGATCCACGTGAAACGGACACCTGTACGGGTAAGGGTAGGGGATGTGTATAACCCCCGGTAGCAACGGCTGGAACCCCCTCCTCTGAGCAGGCTTGCTGGCGGTCAGTGACATCGCGCCGTGGGTCCTTCCGTGGAAGGCTCCTATGAACGCTATTACGTATGGCCTCCTGCCCTCGGCGGATCCCTTACAAATCTTCATAGCGGCTTCAACAGCCTCGGCACCGCTGTTCCCGAAGAAGAACCTCTTCCTACCGGATATCGGCAGTATCCCGGATAACTCGCTTGAGTACTCGACGACCTCCTCATAGTAGAAGTCCGTGAGTGAGTAGTGAATGAGCTTCCTCACCTGCTCTTCAACCACCTTAACCACTCTTGGGTGGCTGTGACCAACGTTCATGACAGCTATGCCTGAGTTGAGGTCTATGAAGTAGTTGCCATCGAAGTCCTCAATGACCACGCCGTACGCACTCTTAGCGACTAGAGGGTACCACCTGACGAAAGACTGCATTAATAGCTCGTGATCCTTACTAATGACTTCCCTGGACTTAGGGCCAGGCGGCTCCACCACCACCCTAGGCAACTCCCTAGGGTCATACCTATCGTAGTAATAGAACAGGTTACCCCACCAAATACAAAGTAGTTACCAAAATATAAAAATATTTTAATTAACGCTTGAATGAACTTCAACGGCTACTGAATCAACTCCATAACATGAAACGCTTAGTTGCGGCACTTATAAGCCTCCTGAAGCCTTGATTGTTGGTGATGAGGTTTAGATCCGGGCTTAATCACGGTCGGCGGAATTCACTCTCTTGAACCCTGCCTCACTGCAGGCATGGAGAGTGCCTCAGTACTGCATCCAGCGCTGAGCCGGGCCGCCTGCAGTAAGGCTAGTGAAGGCTGCGGACGGTGTCCTTGATGGATGTGAAGCCAGCGCTGGAGGTCGTTGAGGAGATCGAGGTCGAGGGAGGTAAGAGGTACCGGGTAAAACTACTTAACACGAACATCACGTTCAACGTATCAGCGGGTAGCTCAGAGGAGGCCGTTAAGAAGGCGGCTGAGCTAGCTATAAAGCTAGGGTTAATCCCTGCTAAGTCGTGAAGTCAAAGGCTTTAAGCCTCACCATAACAAGTCAGCACGTATGACTACCTGGGGGCGATCCAGAACGATATATTAACCCCCTCCTCACCTGAGAGGGCTATCCTGAAGGGTAGTGAGGGACCGAACTCAATCGCGGCCACGTCGAAGGCGGAGAGCGCTGGTGCAACCGACTTAACAAGGTCTACGTCGTACGTGCTATCCACGGTCTCCGACGTACTTGAAGATAGCTCAAGCAAGTGTTTACCCCTCTCAAGAGTCATTAGGTATTCCCTACCCTCACTGAAGGAGCTGAATCTAACCACATCCCCTGAGTATCTTACGCTCAGCTCATCCCCGACGAGACTTACGTCCCTTATCAACCTCTGGAGGATGGCTGTCTCCACTTTAATGGAGACCGGCAGATCCAACTGTATCGGGTCTACAGGACCCTCCAGACTCAACACCCTGACCTCGTAACCACGCTCGACACCAGACTTAGTGTTTACTAACTTAGCGTCTACTTTCCCACCCCCCTCCTCATAAGTTAGCGTTATCGTGTCCTCCGTACCCAGTCTCTTCAGCACCTTACTAAACTCATCCCTATCCACCGTGAGGTCGTTCACCCCACTGACTCTGTACTCCTCAAAGGCGTGATGAGGTATGAAGACCTCCGTCAACACGCTCTTATCTGGGCTTAAGCCCCTGATTAGGAGGCCGTCCTCAGAGACCCTAAGAGGGACGTCGCTCAAAGGCTTTATAGCGCTTCCCACATACTTCCTGAACGACACCCCATCCAAGTACTTAATACTGAACACTGACCTCACCTAACATGAGATTCACGAAACCCATATTATAAATACATAACTAAACTTAAAAACACGGCTCCTTAACACGTGTTACATGGTGGTAAGGACTGTATGTAAGCGCTTAAGTAGTCCTGGTCACGCCTTCTTCCCGCCCTTAGGCTTCTTGGTTTTCTTGACCGCCTTCCTCTCCTTCTTTTTCTCAGCGGTTTTCTTCTTCTCGGGTTTCTTAACGATCTTCCTCTCCTTCTTCTTAACACGTGTTAATCTCTCTCTCAACTCCCTGATCTTAGTGGTTGCGTTGCTCGCGTACTCAGGCTCGCTGGCAGCCTTAAGGAGTAACTCACCTATGTTGAGCATCGCTTCTAACGCGTTTAGGCTGAAGGAAAACCTCGGTACTGACACCTCCTCAAACTCCTCCCCAGACACTTCAGTCCCGGTCTCGTCCAGGTTTATCATCCTCTCAAAGCTCTCCTCCTCAGACTCCTCCTCCTGTCCCTCAGGCACCTTCTCAGGCATCCTAACACCTCATACACTTCTTTTAAATACTTATAAAGGTTGACTTCAGTTTTAACATGAAATAATTTAAAACAGGTTAATAAAGACCTAAGGCTATGTCCCTGTGGGTAGGATGCTGGGGAGCGTCATTGAACTACTGAACAGTGAGCTTGCCGATGTACTGAAGGACCTAGGCCTGACTACGTTGACGAGTATTCAGGAGATCTCCATCCCGGTAGTGCTTTCAGGTCATCACACCTTGATAGTCGCTCCCACCGGCAGCGGCAAGACAGAGGCGGCGATTCTCCCAGTGCTCTCGAGGATGGTTGAAAGTAGACACGCTCTTAAACCTATTACCGTGGTGTACGTGACCCCCCTCAGAGCCCTTAACAGAGATATGCTACGTAGGCTCAGCGACTTGAGCGGTAGGCTAGGCTTTAAAACCGCGGTCAGGCATGGCGACACACCCAGCAGTGCTAGGAGACTCATGAGTGAATCACCCCCGCACATACTGATCACGACGCCGGAGACCCTAGCCTACCTGCTAGTGAACGAGGGGTTAAGGAAGCACTTAAGCAACGTTAAGTGGGTCATCATCGATGAATTCCACGAACTTATTAACAGCAAGAGAGGAACCCACCTGCTCGTCGATCTCGAGAGGCTTGCCAGGCTTGCAGGCAGGTACCAACGCATCGCTCTCTCAGCCAGTATAGGTGACTTAAGAGAAGTTAGGGAGATGCTAGCTCCTGGCAGGTTTGTCGCTGAGGCAGCGATACCTACCTCCAGGGAGTCTGAGGTAAGGGTGGTGACGCTTCCCCACGCGAGAGGAGCTGAGGTTCAAGGAGTCTCTGAGCGTCAGGGGATCGTTGACGTCATCCTGAGACTTCTCGAAGGCTTCAGGAGCGTCATAGTCTTCACTAACACTAGAGATGAGGCTGAGTGGCTTGGCGCTAAGTTAGGGAGGTCAGGTGTGGCTGTTGAAGTTCACCACGGCTCCTTATCGAAGAGCGTTAGAGAGGAGGTCGAGAGGAGACTTAAGGAGGGTCTCCTCCGTGCTGTGGTGTCGACCTCAAGTCTAGAGCTAGGCATCGACGTAGGATACGTTGACGCTGTTGTTCAGGTCTCGTCACCTAGGCAGTCGGTGAAGCTCCTTCAGAGAGTGGGGAGATCCTCACATAAAGTGTGGTCGAAAGCAGTGGGGTACGTTGTCACTAATCGGAGCGCTGACGACATCACCGAGTCTATAGTTCTCGTCAGGAGGGCTCTCAACTACGATCTAGAGGTCCCGAGAACCTTCAGGAACTCCCTCGACGTGCTAGCACACCTGCTTGTCGGGTTGGGTCTGGAGGGTGGCTTCACTGTTGAGGAAGCTCGTGACCTAATGATGAGAACCTATCCATACGAGGGGGTGCAGGACACTGAGCTACGGGGGGTTCTTGATCTGCTTCAGGAGCTGAAGTACCTTAAGAGAGGTCCTGACGGGAGGTACGTCGCGACAAGTAGGGGGAGGATCTACTACCTTAAGACAACCATGATCGTGGAGTCCTCGCAGTATGACGTGATAGATGTCGTGACGGGCGGGCACGTTGGAAGCCTGGACGAGGAGTTCATAGCCCTCTCAGCTAGTGAGGGTTCAAGCATAGTCCTCTCGGGAAAGGTGTGGAGAGTGCTTAGCGTGGATGACGAGTCTAAGAAGGTGTTCGTCGAGCTGGGTAGTGACGAGGAGGCGTTAATACCTAGCTGGTCAGGTGAGAACATACCAGTGGATTACAAGGTGGCTAGGGAGGTCTGCGCCTTAAGGCGTTTGATGACCTCAGGCAGGAGGCTGGAGGGCTACCTAAGCTTCGTTGAGAGGTCTGACGTTCTGGAATACGTCAGGGACGTCTTGAGTAGGCACGTCGGCGAAGGGTTCCCTCTGCCGACGGATAGGGACGTGCTTGTAGAGGTCTGCAGGAGCGGCAACGTGCTGGTTGTCATTCACGCTTGCTTAGGCAGTAGGGGTAACTTAGGTCTGGCTCACTTAGTCTCCTACTACTTAAGTAGGATGCTCGGCGTGGAACCCGTTGTGAAGTCTGACCCCTACAGGGTCTACGTAGCTCTACCTAGAGATGTGAGAGAGCCTGTCGTAGCTGCCCTAGTGGAGAGCGCTCTATGCAGTGAGGAACTCCTTGAACACTTAAGCGATTCATTGCTTAAATCAACGCTGGCTAAGTACGTGGCTAGGAGGGTTCTCGTAAGGTTGGGAATCATTCCTGAGGGCGCGCCGACTCAAGTGGTGAGGACCCTAGTCAGCAGATACATAGGTAACGAGGTCGTTAGGAGTGAGGTGATGAATGAGATCCTGACCCGCTACATCGACCTTGACGTCATCAGGGAATTCATCACAGGACTTAAGTCAGGCACTATCACGAAGAGCGTTGCTGTAGGACGTGAGCTATCCCCGATAGCGCTGGAGGGGTTAAGGAGTGCTGGAGGATACGGCAGAGTGGAGGTGGAGAAGTTACCTGGGAACGTCGTCGCTGATCTCCTTAAGAGGAGGCTGATTGAGAAGAAAGTCAAGCTTTACTGCCTACACTGCGGGAACTCCTGGGAATCAGTCGTCAGGGATCTGCCGGAGAAAATCGCGTGCAGTAGGTGTGGTTACTCAATTATCGGGGCTTACTTCGGTAGCGAGGATCTAAGCCAGGCCGTTAAGAATGCCGTGAAGTACGGGTCTAGGTACGAATACATGATGAGCGAGGACGAAAAAAGAAAGTTCAATGACTTAGCAGCGTCAGCAAGACTAATCCTCGAGTTCGGCAGGAGGGCTGTCATAGCCCTAGCCGCCAGGGGTGTGGGTCCTCATAACGCGGTGAAGGCCTTAAGCGCTAGTGATGAGCAGAGTTTCTACATCGCCCTCTACGAGTTGGAGAGGAACTACGTAAGAACCAGGAAGTATTGGGACTGACGACTGAAGACCTTGACCCTTCAGAGCGAGTAGGAAGTCAGGGTTAACAGGGCCTATGATACAGACATAGGTGGCGAAATACAAAACGTGAAGAATTAAGTAAAGTAGGAGGTGTGGATTTAGTAGGTAGATTACGCTACACCGGGAGCCCTAGAGAGCCAGAGAGAGGTGTTGATTACTGAAATGAAGCGTGGATCTAGCTTCGACGATAATCAGCAAATTACAAGCGGTGTGAGCGTTAACGAATTAAATTGTTCTCGTCTCACGTAAGTCTGTATTCCCTGCCTGCGTGTAGATACGCCAATCCCTCACCAACCATAGCGTCAAGTAGCTCCCTCTCCTCACGTGTCAGGCTCCTTACGTCCCTCAGATTAATGGGGAACCTCCTCCTGAACTCTTCCAGGAATTCCTGAGTGACCAGGTAGTTACCGATGATTAAGCAGTTACCTGAACGTACCAGCGAATCTACAGGCATCCCGCGTGCTTTAGCTTCATCAAGCCTCATAACCACTCCCTCGCTAAGTCTAGGCTCAGACTCCCTAACCTTCCCTTCAGACTTAAGGGACTTCATGAGGAGATTATACTCCTCCTCAAGCTTAGTGACTCTCTCGCTCAACGCGTTAATTACGTTCCTCAATCCAGTTAACTCGCTCTTTAACGAGCTGAGCTCTGACTCTAGTAAGTCACGTATAGCGCTTGAATCACCCCCGCCTCGAGTGCTGGGGGGTCGTAAGCTCGCATCCCGACCGCCAGGCTCCTGAGCACCTGCGCCCATCCCAGGCCCGCCGGCCTCACTTAAGTCCCTGACACCGGACTTAACGAAGTAACCACCCTTAACGGACTTCACTATGTATCCAGACTCCCTCAACCTAAGGAGAGCCACCCTCACCATCCCTATTGAGACGCCTAGAATGTCAGCTATCTCTCTTGGAGTAGCCCCGGGGTTTGACTTAAGGTACTCTAATATCCTCTTATAGATGCTCTCGCTCATCATGTTTAATTAGCTCTCAAACAATATAAGCTGGGTTGTTGGTCTTGAAGCGTGAGAGGATTATTAAGGAACTGACCGGGATGGTGGACGAGAGCGATGACGTGTGGATGAAGGTGGCTTTCTACTCAGACGAGAAGGTTCAGGAGTTGCTTGACATCCTCTACGTGAGGTGGAGCAACGCGGGGTACGACAAGACACCGCTAGATCACGCCACCGACGATGAGTTAAGGGAGTTATACGATAGAGCGACAAGGATAAGGAAAGAGGATAAGGACAAGGCAGCACTCAACATGTGTAGGAGGATGTCACTAAGCAGTAGTGAGGAGGACTAGCTGTGAATCACTTCCTAACGGGGTGTATATAGTCCTTAGGAGCTCTGCTGAAGGCCTCCAGGTACCTCCTCAGGGCCTTAGGGACTGTCACTGTGCCGTCATCGTTCTGGTGATTCTCAAGGATTGCCGTTATAGTTCTCGTGCTTGCTATCGCGGTGGAGTTAAGCATGTGTAGGTAGTCCTTAATCATCCCCTTCCTCCTCAAGTACTTGACGTTCAGTCTGTACGCCTGCCAGTCAAGCACGTTACTGCAACTCACCAGCTCTCTGAACTTCCCCTGAGCAGGATACCATGCCTCCAGGTCGTACTTCATGGCGGCCCTCAGGTTAAGCTCGCCGGAGGCGATGTTAACGACCCTGTACGGGATCTCTAGACCCCTGTAGAGTTCTTCAGCGTTCCGTATTAAGAGGTGGAAGACCTCCCAGGACTGCTCAGGCATCGTGTAGGCGAACTGCTCGACCTTATGGAACTGGTGAACCCTGAAGATACCCTTTATATCCCTGCTCGCCGCGCCAGCCTCCTTCCTGAAACAGGGACTCACCCCTACGTAGAGCTTAGGTAGTTCCTCCTCAGGGATGGTGTCGCCAGCATGCAGAGCCGCCAGCGGATGCTCGGCAGTGGCTATCAGGTATAGGTCCTCGCCGTCGATCTTGTAGAGAGCGTCCTTAAAAGCCGTGAACTCCTCCACAGCACCCATGTACTTACCCCTCAGCATGTAGGGAGGGAGAACCAGTCTGAACCCTCTGCTGGTGAGGTAGTCCATCGCGTAAGAGAGCAACGCTAGGTCGACCCACACGAGATCGTCGAAGAGGTAGTAGAACCTGGACGCGGCGACCTCGCCAGCCTTAACAGTGTCCCCCAGCATCAGCACGTGCTCAAGTATGTCGGCGTGACCGGTGAGATTCCTCTCAACCACTTCGTAATCCATCTTAACACCCTTGCCTTCGGTCTCGGCAAGGAAGTCGCTTAAATGCGTCTGCTGAACCCTAGCCCTACCCCATACATTTACAACGACGTTAAAGCTCTCGTCCGGTCCCACGGGGACTGATTCGTGGAGGAGTGACGGCATCCTATCTAGGAGGGCTTCCCTACCCCTCTCAACCTCCTCAAGCAGCTTCTCTGTCTCAGATATCCTGCCGAGTAGCTCCTTAGCCTCAGCCACGACCTTCTCCCTCTCCTCAGGAGGGAGACCGACCACCTTAGAACTGAGCACGTTGTGCTGGTGCCTGAGCTTATTAAGCTCTGTCTGAACCCTCCTCCACTCCTTATCAAGTTCTAGGAACTTATCAACTAGGGAGACGTCCATGAACCTCTTCCTCAAGACCTCCCTCAACACGTCAGGGCTCTCTCTCAACACCTTCAGGGTAGACCAGACCAAACTAAACACCACACTAGTACTCTAGAATAATTAGAGTCGTATTATAAAAGCCTAACCAAGTGCTTGGACTTTGGAGAAGGTTGTTGGTCTTGGATTAAGACTTCATAACGGATCTAGATGTCTTCACGATGTAGGTTTCTCAACTCAGGGTATCGTGTGTTGAGTTCACGCGGTTACGTATTTAACTCTCTATAATGGGATTTCTATTTAGTGGTGGTGATGAGGGCTAGGATAGCTATAGTGGACGGGTACGCGTTGCTGATGAACCTCTACGAGCCCTATAAACACAGGATAAACGAATACAACCTATCGATCAGAGATAGTGGGTATTACTTAAAGCCTATTCACTTTGTGTACATTAAGCTACCGGATGGACGTACGAACCCTAGGTACGTTTACTTCGGGAGGTACTGGTATAGAGTGCATAGGCTTTCTAACCCACGTAAGCGTGGTTCAAAGATCAGGTGGATCTACATAGGTAAGGAGAAGCCGGATCCAAGCCTCCCAGACCCCCCGCTAAACCCGTTTGAGGGGCTTCATGTCATAGATGTGGAGGGCGACCTTCTGGTTGACGAGAAGAGCTACAGAGCCCTAACTAGGATATCGGAGGGGTTACACGGCACCAACATATTCGGGAGAAATGTAATCGATTTAAGTTCCGAGCTAGAACCTGAGCACTTCTGGTCTTTCATTATTTAACTCACTACGCACTCTCTCAAGGAAGTACTCCCTCTCGTCATCACTTAACAACGTCTTAACTAGTGTTTGAGGGAGTTTAGTGAAGACCTGCTCAACTCTGCTTATCTTGTGAGGCAGTCTAACTAACTCCAGCGGGTTGTCCTTAACGACGAGCCCCTCAATACCTACGTTCAAGGAGCTGAGTATCCTTCTAGCTGAACTAGGTGTTATTGGATACAGCATCACGGCTAGGGTTAAGGTTGCTGTGAAGCCTAAGTTGAGCGTGGTTTTAACGTCTTCAACGTCTTCTTTAATCTTAGCCCACGGGGCTTTAGCGTTCACGTATTGGTTGCCTCTCTCGCCGAGCCTCACTATGAATTCACTCGCGTCCCTCAGCCTGGCCCTCCTCATTAACGAGACGTAGGAGCTCCAGGACTCCTTAATGAAGGAGCTGAAATCAGTGTCAACGTCGCTGGTGATGCTTGCCTCCTGAACAACCCCATCAGAGAATCTGTGGATAAGCGTTAATACCCTGTGTATGAAGTTGCCTATGTGGTCGTTTAACTCGTTATTAACGAATCTCACGAACTCAGACCACTTGAAGTTCGTGTCCTTATCCTCAGGCCTCATCCTGATTAAGGAGTATCTCCAGTAATCTGTGTTATCAATTATCTTCAGGGCTTCGTCGATCCAAACGCCAACCCTCCTGCTCTTACTGAACTTCCTGCCTTCATACATCAAGTACTCGGTAGCCGATATAATGGTTGGCAGGACGTAGGGCTCCTTAGTCGCCATGAGTAACGCCGGGAGTATGACAGCGTGGAACGGTATGTTGTCCTTCCCTATGAAGTAGGCTGTCCGCGAGCCCTCTTCGAACCAGTATCTAACCCACTCAGACTCCCTACCTAGCTTAACGAAGTACTCCTTAGTGGCTGACACATACCCTAGCAGGGCGTCGAACCACACGTAGATGCTCTTATCACTGGAACCCGGGAATGGAGCCTGGATACCCCACTTATTATCACGAGTGAGTGATCTGGGGGTGAGACCTGTCGTCTTTATCCACGATACCGTGAAGTTCCTTACGTTCTCCTCAAGCGTCTCATGCCTACTCACCCATAGGAGGATGTCACCCTCCAGCCTGTCAAGCCTGAAGAACCAGTGACTCCTGTCCTTGAAGACAGGTGCGGACCCGCATAAGACGCATCTAGGGTTAACCAGCTGATTTGGTTCGAGAAGTCTCCCGCAGTTATCGCACTGATCCCCCCTAGCTCCCTCGAAGCCGCAGTAAGGACACGTGCCTTCAATGAATCTGTCAGGCAGGTATATGTTGTCTCTAGGACAGTAAGGCACTGTCTGCTCCCTCTCCTCTATAAGACCGTTCTCGTAGATCCTCATCAGGAACTCCTGAACGAACTTCTTGTGAACCTCGTTCTCAGTCCTCGTGTAGTTATCGAAGGATATACTCCAAATCTCCCAAAGCTTGAGTATATACTCGTGTGAGATGTCGGTTAACTCCTTAGGGGTCACGCCCCTCCTACGCGCTTCAACCTCGATCACCGTGCCGTGCTCGTCACTACCGCTCACAAAGACAACGTCCTCACCAAGCATCCTTAGGAACCTGGCGTAAACGTCAGCGGAGAGAACGCTGCCTACCATATTACCTAGGTGAGGCACTGAGTTTATGTAAGGCCAGGCTGAAGTAACCACCCACCTACCTATCGCCGCCCACCTCATAAGTATATATAGGGTCCACGTTAAATTTAAATTAATCATGGTAAATATTACCTCCCCAACGGAGAGTTAGGGTGGTGGGGTTCCTAAGTGAGCAATTATTACGTGTACCCCTTCCTGAAGAGGCTTGAGGAGTACTTTAGGGAGAGGTACGGCAGTGACGTGAATCTAGAGAGGCTTTTCGGCATGGGGGTCTTACGGAGTAAGGCGTTAGAGAGGGTTAAGGGAGCTATCTTAGGTGGGAAGCGGAAGCGAGTGGCGAGACCGCAGGGCGGTGAGGACGAGTACATCTCATTCTACATGGGGCTGTTGCTTGCAGGGTTGGCTGATAGGTGGGCGTTAAGGAAGTACGTGGACAGCGAGGTCAAGACGTTTGTGTCTCTCCTGGGGGGTGAGAGCAGTAAGTTCGTGTGGGACGTGTCTCGCAGGCTAGGCTTAATGAGTGAGTTACTGGCTAGAGACGATGAGTGCGGTCACAAGGTCATCCTGGGGACTAAGCCGAGGCCCGAGATCTCGTGCTTTCAGTACAAGGTATCAGTTCCTAAATACCTGGTGTACGCTGAGGAGTTACTAGGTGAGGTCAGCTGGTCGCTCGCCAGCGCCTACGTGGAGAGAGGTCACGTGTATCTGCCTAAGAGCAAGTACGTGCGCTTGCTTGAGGAGCCTCTTAAGAACTACCTCATGAAGGTTTTCGAGGACCTAAGCCTGAAGGTCATAGACCTAGACTCAATAGCTGATTTGAGGGAGGAGGTAAGGGACCTTGTTCGAAAGGAGCGCGGCTATACAAGCGACGAGGAATTGCCAGGAGGGTATAAGACCTTGGGGGAGGTTAGGGAGGAGTTCTTCCCTCCATGTATTAAGGAATTAATTAACTCTTTAAAGGCGAACGAACACCTAACGCATAGCCAGAGATTCGCGCTAGCAACTTTCCTCCTGAACGTAGGGGCCTCAGCTGAATACGTACTCGATTTAATGAAGAACGCGCCGGACTTCAACGAGAGGATGGCGAGGTATCAGATAGAGCACCTGGCTGGTATGAGGGGTGGGGGTAAGAAGTACAGGATGTATAGCTGTACTCACATGGGGGATCTAGGCATGTGCGTGGCTGAATGCCGCGTCAGAACCCCTATTCAGTACTACCTGAATCATGTCAAACGCGCTAAACCGACCGGTGGAAGCGAATCCGCTCGTAACCAGGGGTTCTGAAGCCCTTCACAACTTTAAACCTCAGGACGTTAGGCGGCCCGACTGTGTAATCAACCCCTAAGACAGCCTCAACGACTCTGAACCCCAGCGGGAGAACCCACGACACACTGTAGTCGTAGGTAGCGACCTCAGGTTCGTAGACGTTCTCGTACGTGTTGACCCCCTCTGTCAAGTCGCCTTTAAAGTGGATCAGGAACTCCACGAAAGGCCTCTTGAGAGACCCCCTAAACCCAACGTCAACCAGTTGAATGCTAGGTCTAACAACCACGTCGTTAACCTTAACGACCTCCTTATCTAGGAAGGACTGCATGTTCTCCTTCATGGACTCCAACTCCTCTTGAAGTCCGCTACTAACAGCTGACGCGAGCTCCTCAGCTATATCCAGGTACTCGTAAATGATCATCTGGAAAAAATCACCGCTTTCTAAGACTACGAAGCGTCCGTACGCGTATATCGGTCTCACGTTATCAATACCTTCCTATCTTCCTTAATAACCCTGAGGACGACGGCCGTTGACGTGGTTTGAACCCCCTCCAGAGCCCCGATCACGTCAAGTATCTCCGAGAGCTCCTTATGATCCTTAACGTAGACCTCAGTGACTAAAGTCCACTCGCCAGTCACGTCGTAGACTGTCTTGACGTTGGTTATGTTAGATAACTTACTGACTATATCGTTGTATTTCCTGACGTCTATGGCTAGGAAGATGAGAGCCCTGAGATTCAGCCCCACGAGCTCTGGAGTGACCTCGGCCACTATCCTCTTTATGAAGCCCCTCTCCTTCAGCTTCCTCAAGCGCATGTACACGGTGGAGGGGCTTACGCCCAGCATCCTGCCCAGCTCGGCGTACGTTAAATCCGCGTTCTCCTGAAGGACGTTCAGTATTTTCTTGTCTAGCTCGTCTAACTCCTGGTTCACTGTATTGCACCAAATAGATTGAATTAGGGGTATAAAAATTTTTCCTCACGCTTTAGGCGCGCTTAAATATTCTACTAACTCCCCTCCAGGGGGGTTGAAAGCGAGGCGTAGCGGTTGATCGTTACTGAACTCTATCCTCACGGCGTCTGCTATATCGCAGAGAGGGGTAACCTTAGCCACGTAACTCTCATCATACGGGGTTCTAGAGCCCTCCTCTACCTCCAGCTCTATTAAGGAGCCCCCGGTTAGAGAGAACTTAACCTCACCCCCCACCTCCGGTGCCTCAAGCCTTAAGGTTTGATTATCCCTGGCCTCGAAGACTATGACACCACTGCCTCTCAAGTCATTTAAGGCCGTCTTAAACGCGGCAGTGTAGACGGAGCCCCTGACCTTGAAATCCAGCTGAAGCTCCGGCACCTCAGTCACCGGCACCTCTATAGACCTATACCTGTACCTCTTAACGCTTAAGGCCTCGATAATGAACTCGTAGAAGTCCTCGCCAGCCCTAAGCACAACTCTATCTGACTTCCTAGGTTTAGGTAGCGTCCTCATTAAATTACTTAAGTTAACGCCTATCAAGGTCTCCTCCCTTAAGTCGTAGGTGAGGAAGCTAGAAGGCGGTATGTACACGGTTACTAGAGCTACTTGAGCAGGGTCAAGTGCCTTAACACGGAGGCCGTCCTCGCTAAAACTAAACACCGCCTCGTCAACTATGCTGGAGAGGGCCTCTAGAATCCTGCCGAAGACCCTCCCACTCGGGTACTCGATAACAACCCGGAACTCCTCCCCACCCATCAAGACTTCCCAGATATATAACCTCAGAACCAATAATAAATAGAAGAGCAGGTGATGAGGAACACTGGAGCTGAGGCATGAAGAACCGTGTGAGGCCTGATCCCACGTCTGAGAACACACTTAAAAATTATCAGAGAGTCTTATTATCGGTGGCTCCGGTAGCTCAGTTCGGGAGAGCGCGGGGCTGTGGACCCCGAGGTCCCGGGTTCAAATCCCGGCCGGAGCCCCATCCACTACCCTAAATCATGGGGATGGTTAGATGGTGTGTCTCCCTGTATATCGGGTCTAGGAACGTGTAGGTCTTCACTATGCTCATGTCCTCTAGGCTCTTAACTATGTTATGCAGGATGCTTGAGGAATGGTCACGCCCTCCTCCTCTTCGACATATCTCTTCAGCTTACTCCAGCTACTCATCACTTCGGCAATTCCTTTAAGCACTACTGCGTACCTCCTG
>JAWBLQ010000007.1:0-21126 GCA_038830105.1 Zestosphaera sp.
AGAGAGACGAGAAACGTGATTACTTTCTGGCAGGCTCTATATTATCAACGGGTTATATCAAAGTTAGAGCTACCCGAGTTGGGAGGGATACCGTTATCTCACATATCGCTGAAAGCGCGAGAGAAGCGCAACTCTATAAGCCGGAGTTCCAGAGATTCGCGGATAGGATCGTCGGCTTTTTAACGTGGATCGTCATAGCTTTAGCCTTCTCTACATCCCTGATATGGTACTTCATCACGGGCAACCTTCATTTAGCGTTGATGTTTGCTGCTTCAGTGTTAGCTGTTACCTGCCCCTGCCCTCTCGGTATAGCTATACCGATGGTTATATCGATAGGCGTCTTAAGGGCTTCTCGAAACGGCATCTTAGTAAGAAGGGGAGACGTGTTCGAGAGGATGGTCTCCGCTGACACGTTGATCTTTGATAAAACCGGGACCTTAACGATTGGAAAACCGCGCGTTACAGACGTGTTTGTAGTTAACGGAGACGAGGACTCGCTGATGAAGTATGTATGTAGTGTTGAGGGAAGAAGCGAACATCAATTAGCAAACGCTATACTAGAATACTGCAACGGAAAAGGCCACGGTAATATCAATGAGCCATCCAACTACGAGTATTTCCCTGGGCTCGGGGTAATAGGGGAGGTCGACGGTCACTACATAGTGATCGGAAACCTTGAGCTAATGAAGAGGCTTAACATAGACTTAAGTGAAGAAGTACTAGAGTTAGTGAATAAGATCGGGGAGAGGGGAGGTACTCCTATTCTAGCGTCAGTCAACGAGGTCATTGCTGGCATTATCGGGGTGAGGGATGAGTTACGCGAGGAAGTCTACGAGATCGTAGAGTTCTTCAAGAAGAGCGGCTTCAGAACCGGTATCGCTAGTGGGGATATCGAGGCTAATGTTAAGAGAGTTGAGAAGGTTATCGGCGCGGATTTCTCGAAGGCTGGTTTAAGGCCTGAAGATAAAGCTAGTTTAATGAAGGAGATGGAGTCGCGTGGGAGTAGGATCGTATTCGTTGGGGATGGTGTGAATGATGCCATAGCAATAGGCTCAGCTTTCCTCGGGATAGCTGTGGGTAAGGCGACAGACATAGCGAAGAACGCCGGTGATGTCGTGCTAGTCTCAAGCAGTCTAACCAAGCTTAAACAATTGTTTAATTTAAGCCTGAAAGTTAAAAAGAGGGCGTTGGAAAACCTGGCTTGGGCATTCATCTATAATGGGTTACTCATACCCATAGCAGCCGGCGTGCTCTATAAGTCTCACGGTATAATGTTGAAACCTGAGTGGGCTGCATTGTCCATGATCTTAAGCGATATAACTGTGGTTTTGAACTCGCTGAGACTAGTTGTCGAGAGAACGTAAATGTGCATTGAACAAGACAGTTCAGCGAAATACATGTTCAAACCTTGGTGAAAGCTCGATTTTCAAACCCAAATATTTCTATATTATATAAACTGCCATATAACTACAAATATGGTGGATGTCTTGGCTAAGTATATCGTCACGGTAGATAGATCTATATGTATTGCGTGCGGAGCGGCACCAGCAGTATGCCCTGAGATATTCATGCTTAGCTCTGACAATGGGAGGAACCGTGTAGTTGAAAAGTATAGCATCAAGACAGGTGAGGACATTTCCATCGGCGAGATTCCGGATGAATTATATGAATGTGCTAAGGCAGGCGCAGGCATCTGCCCCGTCGGCGCTATTAGAGTTGAGGAGATTAAGGAATGAACGCGTGGCTGAAAATGATTGATATCGATTCCAAGCTTTTGCAGGTGAATTAAGGAGAGTGATAGAAGTGATGCAACTCAAGGCTCCTAAGATAGTTGATGGTGTGTATTGGGTTGGCGCTAGGGATATAAGCAGGAGGATGTTTGACTCTTTAATACCACTTCCTCATGGAACCTCCTATAACGCGTACCTCGTTGTCGGTGATAGGGAAGTCGCGTTAATAGACACCGTTAACCCGGGTTTTGAAGAGATCCTGACCAGTAGAGTGAGCTCTGTTACAAACCCCACTAAGGTGAGCTATGTTATCATGAACCATGCTGAGCCAGATCACGCTGGCGCTATACCAGCAATGTTGAGCATATCCTCGAACGCTAAGCTTGTCACAACAGCTATTGGAGCTAAGATGGCAAGGGTATTCTACAATGTTCCAGAGAGCAGGATATACGTAGTTAAAGAAGATGCTTCTTTAGATCTGGGCGGGAGGACTTTAAAGTTTATAGAAGCTCCTATGTTGCATTGGCCAGAGACAATGTTCACATACCTGGCGGAAAGCAAGATATTGTTTCCCTGTGATTTCTTCGGCTCTCACGTGGCTCAAGGTATGTGGGATGATGATGTTGAAGACCTGCTCACACACGCGCAAAGGTATTTCGGTGAGATCATGTTGCCTTTCAGGAGCAACGCACTGAACGCTTTAAGGAAGATATCTAACCTAGACATAAAAATCATAGCACCCTCACACGGACCCATATATAGAAACCCGGAGAAGATAATCGATAACTATTGGAAGTGGGCACGTGGAGAGACTAGAAAGAAAATCCTCATAGCATACGTATCCATGTGGCACTACACTGAAAAAGTTGTTAGGATTCTAGCTGACGAGCTCCTTTCAGAGGACGTTAATATAGCTTTACACGATGTAGCAACGACTGATTTAGGTGACTTAGCTAAAGACCTTGTTGACTCACGCGCTATTGTAATAGCATCACCAACAGTTATTTTGAACGCACACCCGTTAATCATGCAAGCCACGTATTTAGTGAAACTCTTAAAAGCACCGGTAAAGTATGCCGCCATCATAGTCGTATATGCGTGGGGAAGTAGCGCCGATAAGCAGATAACGGAAGTGCTCAAGGAAACGGGGGTCGAATTAACAGGTATTGTGAAAATCAACGTTACGCCCGTTGAAAAAGATGTCGAGAACTTAAGAACGCTTGCAAAGGAGCTTGCGAAAAAGGTGAGAGAAGACGGGTAACGATGATATAAAGCAACGTCGATATTTGAATATCCTCGATCATTAAGGCTAACCTCATAAGTTTTTCACGCATTCCTAGACCTACCGCCATTTTCTCCACGTCCTTGAATTCCGTCTTAGACCGGGATTAAGAACGTCTCACCTTAAACGCTTTGTAACCTAGCAGAATTACTGTTATCCCTATCACTAAGACTCCTAAGCATATTGGGAGGAGCCCTCCTATAGCCCTGATATGGGCCTCTTCACTCTGCCCCATATACATGAAAGCATATGAAGACACTAACGTGAAAAACACGCCTGCTAAAGTTGCTAAAGCTCCGTAAATCATACCTATTACTCCAACGGTCTTAGAGCCTCCACTCCTTATAGCCCCTATGCATGCCGATATGATGAGAATGGCACTAAACACACCGGGTGGTAGGTGTCTTAAGAGCGCAGGACCCGGCCATACGGGCAGGGGACTGGCAATCCCAAGTAAAAGCCCTAAAATAGCTAATATGATGAATCTCTTCAAAGACATCAACTCCACTAAGGGTTTTTGAATTCAGAGTTAATAAGGTCAAGTCCTCTTTAGTGTTTGTGGTTTTACGTCCAGCTAAGCCTTGTTCTTCAGGACGGAAGTTCAATCTGAACCCGTAAACACGGGGCTTAACATCAGCATCGTGACAACACATTGAGTAAGGTTCGTTTTCGTGGAGGATTGCATTTAAGGTTTAAGGTTGACTAGTCAAGGCCAGGGCAGTTTTCTTTTTGTTTAACTACAGGAAATATTTGAACTTTGTAAGCCCTCGTAGTCATTGGAGACAAATACTTCTGAGAAGTTGCTGAGACTCAGAGAGGTTTGTGAAAGGCTCGATATTAATTATACTGCCTTAGACTGTCTAGGGTCTTGTCTCAGTATGTACCCGCTCATTTCCTCAATGCATGTGAATCCGTGCTTCCTCATGTAGTTCGTGATGCCTTTAGTTAGTGATGTGATTACAGCCTCAGGCTCTTTACGGGATGTTAGGAGAGCTGTGTATATCTGTACGGCTGTCGCTCCGGCTAATATAAGCTCCACGGCATCCCTCCACGTCATCACACCCCCGACCCCCACTATCGGGACCTCAAGGGCTCTCCTCAACGCATATACGGAGTACACTGCAATGGGGTGTAGGGCCCTGCCTGAAACCCCTCCATATACATTACTAAGTACCGGTGTTTTACGGTTAATATCCACTGCCATACCCCTTACCGTGTTTACAGCGACTAAGCCGTCAGCCCCTCCCTCTACTGCAGGTCTCCCCTGCATAACGATGTCTGGTGTGTTAGGTGTTAACTTAGCGAACACAGGGATTTTAACCTTTTTCTTTACGGCGGAGACTATCTCCTTAACTAGCGCAGGGTCATCAGCTATATCAGCTCCAAGGCCCTTCACGTGAGGGCATGAGAGGTTTAACTCAACTCCGTCAGCGCCGTAATCCTGCGCGAGCCCGGCTATCTGCACGTACTCCTCCGTGTTTGAGGCCGCTAAACTAACCACTATAGGAACGTCAACGTACTCTTCTTTGAAGTCCTGTATGGCGTTCCTGAAGTTCTTTATCCCTGGGTTAGCCAGCCCCACGGCGTTTAGAATGTAACACCTCGAGAAATGGATTACCGGTGGTTTGTATCCTCCTCTAGGCTCCAGTGTAAGGGTCTTGGTCACGACGGCGCCGGCACCGGCTCTGGCAATCCTCTTCAGTACTGATGGTGAGGCGCCTAAAGGCCCGGACGCAAGCATTACCGGGTTCTTCAGTTTAAGCCCTGCCAGACTCACCTCAAGCTTGGGATTCATGACGCCGCCCTCAGGACGTAAAGGACCTAAAGTTCTAAAGTCCTAGGAACTTCTTGAAGAACTCTTCCTCCCTTGAGTAGTCCTCCCTGCCCGTCTCATGCACTATCCTCCCTTGATCAAGCACATATATCCTGTCGGAGATGCTCATGGCGTACTTGATCTTCTCCTCCACTATCAGTATGGTAACCCCTAACTCGCTTCTCAGCCTAGACACTAGGTCAACGACCTCCTTCGAGAGCTTCGGGCTCAAACCCTGGGTCGGCTCGTCGAGTAAGAGCACCTTAGGGTTCGTCATGAGGGCTCTGGCTATCGCGAGCATCTGTTGCTCCCCACCGCTGAGGGTCCCGGCTTTCTGATGCGCTCTCTCCTTCAAGACTGGGAATATGGTGTGGATGATCTCAAGCCTCTCCCTCAAGAGACTTTCATCGGAGATCAGGTACGCACCCATAAGTATGTTCTCAAGCACGCTCATGTTGCTGAAGAGGTTCCTCCCCTCCGGCACCATCGTTAAGCCCATCTCAACCTTCCTGTGGGGGGGTATGTTAGTCGCGTTCAGGTCGAAGAACTTAACATCCCCCTTCCAGATCTTGAGAATCCCCATCACAGCCCTCAAGAGCGTCGACTTGCCAGCGCCGTTAGGGCCTAATATCCCGACTATCTCTCCCCTCTCCACCGAGAGGCTCGCGCCCCATAAGACCTGCATGTCTCCGTACCCTGTTTCAACCCCTACGACCTTAAGAGCCTCACTCATAGGTGACACCACCTAAATACGTCTCCCTCACGAGGTCGTTGCTGAGCACGTCCTGCGGGGTTCCCTCCACGAGTATCCTGCCTTGATGAAGAAACACAGCTCTGTCAGCGTATCTGACAGCCCTCATAACGTGCTCCACTAGAGCGACAACGCTAATTGACTCCGCCTCCGCCACCCTCCTGACGAGAAGCATCAGGTTATCAACCTCTGTAGGAGGCATACCGGCAACTATCTCGTCCAGCAACAGGACTTTAGGCTGTGCTGCTAACGCCCTCGCGAGTTCAAGCAACTTCTTCTCCGGCGAGGTAAGGCTGGACGCAGGCTCCCTGGACTTCCTCTTCAACCCAGTCATCTCCAATACCCTGTCAGCTATCTTCAAGGCTTCCTCAAGACCGAGCTTCTTACCTGAGAAGAGAGCGCTGACCATAACGTTATCCCTGACGCTTAGGTCCGGGAACGGTCTAGGCACCTGGAACGCCCTAGCGATGCCTATTTGAGCCCTCCTATACGTAGGCATGTTCGTTATATCTATATCCCCGTAGAGGATCCTGCCTGTGTCCGGTCTGTACACGCCGTTTATTATGTTGAATAAAGTGGTTTTGCCAGCGCCGTTGGGTCCTATGATAGCTATCCTCTCGCCCTCGTGAATCACTAAATTCACGTCTCTAAGGGCTTTAATCCCGCCGAAGCTTTTCGATACGTGCTCCAGCCTTAAGACAGGCTTCATCCCACCACCCCTGTGTTAAATAAAAATTCTATCAATTAACGCCCCCTTAAACCTCTTCTTCAGCCAGCCAACTATCCCTGCTGGGAACGCCAACACTATAGCGATCAACACAGGCGCTAGTATCAGTAGTTGCAACCCAGGCAGTAAGGCGGTTAGGTAGTATTTAAGACTGCCGTAGACTATACCGCCTATAATGGGACCTATTAAAGTTCCTCTACCGCCCAGCAGGACTATGATTATCGCCTCAACAGTGTAGGATATCGAGAAGGCCTCCGGCGGGAAGACCGCCTGATCCTTAAGTAGTTTCGCCGCTCCAAGCATCCCGGCTAGGGCTGCGCTTACTGTGAAGGCTATCAACTTATACTTCGTCGCGTTCACGCCGAACACTTTAGCGACGTCCTCGTCCTCCTTAACAGCCTGCAGGGCGTACCCCAGCCTGGAGTGGGTTATTAAGTAGGTGACCGTGAGCGAGATCATCCCGGTCGTCAGCACCAGCACGTCAGCGACAACCGTTGAGACTAACGTGAGACCACTGTAACCGAACAACGTAATGATGTCTCTCGAAATTATGAGCCCTCCACTACCGCCCCATATACCGCTGCCCTCGATGAGGAACCTGAAGCCCTGACTGAGACCTATGGTTGCTATGGCGAAGTACGCCTCCCTCAGCCTGAGGGCAATGACCCCGACAGCCACCGCCAGAACCACCGACATAATTATGCTTAAGCCGTAACCCCCGAAAACTAGTCCTAAGAAGCTTAAGGAAGTGCCTGCAGCTGAAGCGTTCAACCACTTAACGGTTAACGCCATTCCATACATCCCCATAGCCATGAAGGCGACGTAACCGAAACAAACGTAGTTAGTGAACCCCAAGAATATGTTAAAGGCCTGGCCTAGAGCTATGTAAAAAGCTATGTAGATGACCAGCTGGGAATACGCAGGTAACAGGAACCAAACAACGAACAGCAGGAAGTACACAAGAAGGTATGGTATTAAATACCTTGAGAGGCTGTAGACCGATACCCTGCCTCCTAAGGTTGTCAGCACTCATCACCTCCCGAAAAGACCTCTAGGTCTTAATAAGAGGACCAGCAGGAGTATAGTGAAGGAAACGAACTTCGTCATAGAGAACGGGCTGATTGACGGTACGTAAGAGAGTAACTGATAGAACAGAGTCTCAACGACGCCGTATATCAGACCACCGGCGAGAGCTCCTTCAGGGGATCCAAGCCCTCCTAAAACGGCTATCACGAACGCTAAACTAGTGTAACCACCCCCCATATATGGGTTGATACCGCTTGACACAAAGAAAGTCGATAAAGTCCCGCCAGCTACGGTAAGGCCTATACCCATCGCGAAAGCAACCATGTAAATCCTGTTTACGTTTACCCCGCAGAGAGTAGCTCCCTCAGGGCTTTGAACGACGCTCCTAACCGTACGGCCGAACCTCGTCTTAAACAAGAAGAAGTAGAGGGCAGCGACTATAGCCACGTTGATGACCACTGAGAGTATTTTAGTTTGCGGGACGGCGAAGCCCAGTAACTCTACATACCCTATATCGTACATGAAACCCCTGTAACTAGGCCCCCAGAGGAGCTTGGCAGCCTCCTCCAACAGGATTGAGATACCGAACGCCGCGATGAGAGAGTACATCATCGGAGCGTTCAGAATCCTCCTGACCACGCTATAGAAGATAGTAATACCAAACACGTAGCCTAGGAAGAAAGAAATCACTACCGTGACAGTCGGCGGTAGTATGAAGAGGATGAACAACCAGTAGGTAATGTAAGCGCCTAGCATCATGAACTGCCCGTGAGCGACGTTGACGAACCTCAGAACACCGTAGATGAAGTTCAGACCTAAAGCTGCTACGGCGTAGAAGACCCCAACCATTAGCCCGGAAAGCAGGTTGAAGGAAAGCATAGCCAGCTCCGATGGCATGCCCTTCACACAATGTATAGGGAACCAAACATTTATAAACTTTTTAGTAATTAATTTTTGTGATCTCAAATGAAAACGCAAGTTATAGCCTTAATCATAGTATTAATCGCAATAGTGGGGGTTGTTATAGGGTATTTCGCTATCCAGCAACCTCCAACGACGACCACACTGCCTACGACTACAACGCCTTCAGGCTGTCCTGCAACGGTGCCAGACAAGATAGTGATAGGGCTCTCCATCAGCCTCAGCGGCTCATACACGCTGACAGGGAATCAAGGGCTTTGGGGGATGAGTGTAGCTGTTAAATGGGTGAATGACGTGTACGGGGGTATCAACCTATGTGGCAAGAAAGTTAAGATAGAGCTCAAGTACTACGACGACCAGTCTAGCAAGGATATAGTACCAAGCCTCTATGAGAGGCTGATAACAGTTGACAGGGTGGACTTCTTGTTAGGTCCCTACGGGTCGCCGTTAACGCTTACCGCCGCGCCTGTCGCTGAGAAGTACAACAGGTTGGTAGTGAGTTGGATGGCGAACAGCGATAAGCTAGTTCAGCAAGGCTTCAGGTACCTCGTTATAGTGCCAGGCATGGCCAGCACCCTATGGCACTCAGCCCTTGCTATGGTTAAGGCTTCAGACCCTAGCGCGGCTGTAGCCATCGTGTATAAAGAAGACGAATTCAACACTATGGTCGCCCGAGGTGCTTACAACAAATCCGCCGAGCTAGGGCTGAACGTAGTGTTCTTCAGGTCATACCCGACCGACATCAAAGACTTCACACCTCTGTTCACAGAGCTTGCTGCTGCGAAACCTAACGTTATTCTGGTGTGCTCTCACGAGGCTGACGGGATGCTCGCAGCACAGCAACTGAGCCAGCTCAACATAAACGCTAAGCTCATAGGAATAGCTGTGGCGGCAAGCCTCCCGGCCTTCTACGACAATTTCGGCACGTTAGCTGAGGGTGTGATAGACGGCACACACTGGACTACGTACGTCAAGTACTCTCCTAGCGTGGCTCAATCATTAGGTGTGGAGTGGATAGGCCCGACCATGGATGAGTTCCTTAACATGTTCAAAGATGTTGCCGGCGCTGATAAAAAACCGTCATACCACGCTGCAGCAGGGACGGCTGGAATCCTGGCCTTAGTTAAGGCCATCGAGAAAGCACAGAGCCTTGATCAAGACGCAGTTAGAAGAGCGTTCAACGAATTAAACATCATGACGGTTTACGGGCTCTTTAAGATAGAGCCTACGACAGGCCGCCAGATAGGACATAAACTGCTGGTTGGGCAGTGGCAGAACGGGTCCTTCCAGATTATATGGCCTCCTGAAGCTCAATCATCGAAGCCCGTCTATCCCATACCAACATGGGATGAGAAAAGAGCAGGAGCGATTGCAACCCCTTGAAAGTGGATCAAGTAGTAATAACATCCGTTAATTTTATTTCCCTCATTTTACGATTGAAAGCCGTGCTTCAAGCAAGGGCTGTACTCACAAGGCGTATGTCTGAGGAGGTTCTAAATGGTAAGAGCTATACTCTAACCCCAGGACTGCCGATTATCAATAAAAACATAAACATAGAGAATGAGCATCTAGGGATAAACGGGACCAGATATGATGAGATGATGCTTCTCTATAAACCACCTCACAACAACGCTAGCGACAACTATCTCCTCCTCCAAGACCTGATAACCTCCGTAAAATCCCAACCTGAAGGAGCCTTCCTCTCAAGCTTCTCGTTTGTTAAAAGAACCTCAGCAATGCCTCTGCCCTCTAATTATAGCCTCCCTCACAACCCACCCCAATAATATGGTTGTATCTCTTCACGAGCCTCTTAATTGTGTGATCCACTCTAGTGGTGATAGTGCTCATAGAATGATTGGCGGGCCCGCCGGGATTTGAACCCGGGGTCTCCGGCTCCGCAGGCCGGCGCCTTATCCTGGCTAGGCCACGGGCCCTCATTTACATATTGTAAGCAGAAAATAAAACGTGCATTACCGTCTTGATTCTCAGACACGTTAATTTACTACTGAGAACTCGTTCTTCAGGGCAGGAAGGAGGCCAGACTCAGACAACAATAAACTCAAAGCCTTTGAAAACTTAAATAGCTCCGCTAGAGCGGTGAAGCGCTGTAGATTTCTCTGAAGAGATCTTCATCCTGAACGTAGGATTTACCTAGTTTCAGGGCTGCCTCAGCTTTACTTAGCTCGTACCCGAGGTAAAGCACGTGGTCAGGTAACATCTCGTATTCCCTCACTAACGTCCTACCGACCTCTAAAGCCTTCCTACCGACATACCTCTTAAGGAGCTCGTCACTGGCTCTCCTGTACACGTCCGCTATTATGTAGCCTTGATTCAGGTCAACGTATATCTTCACGTAGTAGTTTTGATCTAGCTTCGGGGATGCGTCC
This sequence comes from Zestosphaera sp., assembly GCA_038830105.1. Classification (GTDB taxonomy): domain Archaea; phylum Thermoproteota; class Thermoprotei_A; order Sulfolobales; family NBVN01; genus Zestomicrobium. The sequence goes on from JAWBLQ010000007.1 coordinate 10,638, forward strand.
CCCGCAATCACATGTGTAAGCGAGTCACTGACTAGAGGTGCCTGCACACTCACACCTCTCTTCTCCTTGAGAAGGAGGAGATCAACTCCCTGATTTATCGGTGGCGACATCTTAATGAATGCTCGATAAATTAACTCCCTGCTCACAGAAGCCTCGAAAACTACGTTACGTGCCTTGACGCTTGATTCAGTTATTAACATTGAGGAGACCCCTAACTCAAACCCTATATCTACAAGGAGAGCCACAACGCCAGGGGTGTCGACGTCCATGAGTTCATAGACGTTCGCAGGGCTGAAGAGGAGCGGGTACCTAAGTTTACGTTTAGCCTCACGTAGATTGAGGAGGCTTCTTACGAAGCCGAGCATAGGAGGCTTAACAACCACGTCAACTAATATGTTCCTAACCCCCACGTCCTCCAGGGACGTGGCGGTTCTCGTGATATCCTCGTTCATCTTAACCTCCCTACTAAACTCCGTAGGTATGACTACTACTCCCTGATCCTTTCTCAAGTGATTTACAACTACATCCAGGTTCCTGCTAGAGACGTTAAACACGAGGTCGCTGAGGGCTAGCAGGTCCTTAAGTTTATTCCCAGGGATAGACTCGTAAATGAGGTCCACCCCAGCCAGGAAACCGCTGTCAGAGGTAAGTTCCAGGAAGTTCTCAACGACCTCTAAGGCTTTACACTCAACCTCACACCCGATTACAACACCCTCGTACCCGAGTTGTTTAAGCTGGCTGAGCTTCCTGAGCAAAGCCTTCAGCTCATCGCCAGCGCTGGTTAAATGCTCGTAGAACAGGTTAAGCGGCGGCGGGGTCTCAGTGAACTTAACGTTCTTCAACGTGAAGAGGGGTTCCCTGCTAAGTATAACGCCACTTATCTTCTCTCTGTAGTAGTTAGTCAGGGAACCCTGCATCACGTCATCCGCCGGTACCTCCGTGCTGAAGTCAAAGCCCTGTTTAAGTTGCTTAATCATCTCAGGCAGATCACCCAGGTATCTAGGACCCTTGAGGGTTCTCACCCCAAGTCTACTCTCAACCTCCCTAGCTGAGCCTATGCTTAGACCAGGAATAACTATGAGGTCGAGGTTCTTTAAAACCCCTACATGCTCGCTCAACTCCTTAGCTATGAGACTAGTCGTAGCCAGCGACGCCACGGGCACGCTGAGCTCGAACACTCTGTAATCGGTTAAGCCCTCTACCTCCTTAAGCACGATATCGAGCAACGGCCTAGCCAGCCTAGAGGTCACGAACAATATCTTCATGGCTCCCCCAACCTATATAAGTCTATGCAATATATTAGAGCTTGGTGAGTAGCTTTGCCTGAAGTGATCGACATTCTGAAGCTTGAAGGACTGGCGATCAACGGAATGGTTAAGGAACACGCTCTTGTCGACTGCGAGAGGGTGGGTAGGGTAAGGGTTAGCAAGCTCGTGGTTAGGCTCACCACGGGAGAGGAGTACGAGACTCCATGTTCTGAATACCCAAGAATATCGAGAGTTTACGTTCTCCTAAGTAAGTATAGGACGATGACATGAGCTCGTAAGGGCAAGAACCATGCAGCCTTGAAGACCGATCTTTAGAGAAGTTTTACATGCTGGAAACCTTCCCTTGAAGGACGGGAAGTGGGATCAAATACCTCTGATGCTCAATTACTTGACGGCCTAAAAAAGCTCTGTACACGCCTTAATCTTTCTTTGAGACTACGATCTCAATGGTTGAAACCCTTGATTGCCTGCCCTCAGCACTAGTTACTACTTGGCTGCCTATCCTTATGTCCCTTACGAGAACTCTGTCAGGTAGGAATCTATTCCTAACTATCTCCACAGTGTCAACGGCCTTGCCTATAGCCCTACCTCTAGCCTTCACTATTATCTCTGGAACTCCTTGGTTGAGCAGGGTTAGCGTTGCCAGCACGTAGTTCATCACAGGTTTCTTGCCCACTAACACCACATTGCTTGACATAGGTCCTTGAGACATTCACTCCACCTCTACACTTATTTCGTGTCGTTATAATGTATGAGCCCGCCCTTAAAAGTCTTTCGTTTTTACTTCTTAAGGCCCTGCTAGAGAGTGGAGTGCAAGGGCTTGCACTCAAGGGATCAGGCTACGCTAAAACTCATTCACATACTTTATTATCTTCCGCCGGCATACTCTAATTAGGTTAGAGAGTTGAGTGAGGAAGTGAGATATACCCTAAGCTTCGAGGGGTACGGGCAGGTGGAGAGGGTGCCGTTAAACATCGCTAAGGGGCTGGTCGGCGTCAGGTTAACGCCGCAGGATTTAAGCGACCCTGTCTCGTTCCAGCTGGCTTTCTCGAGGATGTACAACACGTTAATGAAGGCTCTGGAGGGCGGTGATAAATATTCTTACGTCGTTAAAGTTACATTCAGGGACGGCCTGGGTAATGAGGTCTCGATGGCCGTGGATCTGGGTGAGGAGATTCCAGCCTTCGCAAGTAAGAACGTCAAGGCTAGGGTGACTGTAGAGCTATACGAGGAGTAGGGAGGGCCTTAAGGCGGAGGGATTTAGTGAATAGCGAGGAACTGGTTGTTAGGCGCAGGGGCTGGTTAAGTGAGACAGACTTCAAGAGGGTTCTTGAGATAGCCGAGTACTTAGGTAGGGAGGGCGACGAACTGCTCTTCAGGATATCCAAACACAAGATAGTGAGTAAGAGGCTAGGGGTGAGTGAGGTGCTCGGCATACTTGATGAGATCGGCATAAATTACGGCAACGAGTTCGTTGAGAAGCTCAAGAGGTTCTTCAACGTGTCCAGAGGAACCGCTACTCTAACCCTCAGCGAGGGGAGACTGAAGATCTCCTTCGACAGGTACCTAGGGGACGTATATCAGACACACCTGAGGGAGTTACTCAAGTACGATAAAGTGAGTAGGTCATTCCACACATACCCAGTTAAGTACCATGATTTAAAGGCTATTCTCACGAACCTGGGGTTCGGTCTCAACGACTTAACGGGTTTTAAGGATTCACTCCCACTCCCCACTGAAGCGATTTTCAAAGGCTCCTTGAGGGAGTACCAGCTAGAGGCGCTCAACGCGTGGATGAACAACTTAGGACGAGGTATAGTAGCGTTGCCAACAGGGTCCGGTAAGACGCTCATAGGCGTAGCTGCCTTAACCAGGATCCGTGAGGCAACGCTAATAATAACGTACACGAAGGAGCAGTTAATGCAGTGGGAGAAGGCCATCACTAGCTTCACTGACGTGCCGCCCTCTCTGATAGGGCACTACTACAGCAGGGAGAAGAAGATATCGCCAGTCACACTAGCTACATATCAAACGGCTTTCAAGTACATAGAGAAGCTGTCTCCTTACTTCAACCTCCTGATAATTGACGAGGTACACCACCTACCTGCTGAGAAGTTCAAGCATATAGCCGTCACGTCCCCGGCTAGGTATAGGCTCGGTCTCTCGGCAACGCCTTACAGAGAAGATGGGAAGCATGTAGAGCTCTTCCCCCTGATGGGTGGAGTTATCTACTACAAGACAGCTCAGGAGTTAGCGGAACTGGGGTTCCTAGCTAAGTTCAGAGTTCAGACGATTAAAGTAGAGCTTAAGAGTGACGAGAGAGGGGCCTACCTGCAATTAAGGAGAGCCTTCCGTGAGGCAGCTGGCGGCCTTGACTTCAAGACCTTAGTCGAGCTGGCTAAGAAAGGCAACTTCAAAGCTGTTAAGGCGCTTGAGATTCACAGCGAGATAGTTAAGATACTCTCCATGTGTAGGTCAAAGCTGGAGAAAGTCAAGGAGCTTGTGGAGCGTGAGTTAAGCGAGGGGAGGAAGATCATAGTCTTCGCGCATTACGTAGCTCTAGCTGAGGAGATAGCTAAGGAGACTGGAGCCTACCTGCTGACTGGGGAGCTAGAGGAGGTCAAGAGGAGGGCGATATTGGATCAGTTCAAGAAGGCAAGGAGCGGAGCCCTCGTCGTCACAACAGTCGGCGATGAGGGGTTAGACATACCGGATGCATCAATAGGCATTCTAGTCGCTGGCACTGGCTCGAGAAGACAGTTCATTCAGAGGCTGGGAAGACTTCTAAGGCCGCAACCCGGTAAGGAGGCGATTCTCTACGAGATAGTGGTTAAGGGAAGTAGTGAGGAACTTCAAGCCAGGAGGAGGAAGACCGTAACCCTCGACGATTTAGCAGGTATAGACGATAGTCCTAAGCAGGACTTCTAGGAATAGATCCTTAGCACTTCCGTTAAAGATCCCATTAAGCACTATTGACTTGTTTAAAGGCAACTCCCCTACAACAACGTGTTCATCAACACTTAAGAGGGGCTTAAGAAGTAGCTTAAGCTTCGGGATATCCTCAACCCTTACACCACCCCTCACAATCACATCATCTGCAGGTAACTCCAGACCGGAGAGGAGGAAGTGTGTAGTCCAGTAGCTCTGCAACGAGCCCTTCACGGATTCCAGCACGACGTCTCTGAGGGAAGAACTCATCAGAATGTGTCTAACGTTAATCAGCCTACCCAGGTATTCGTCGAGGCTCACGGAGTTCTCTAGATCTAGTACACTACACTTAACCCCTTCTGATGAGGCATCACGCAGGCCTCTCAGAACCGGAAGCTCTTTAACGGTGAAGTCCCCTAGAAACTCAACCACATCGGATTCAACGACTTGTTTAGCCTCAACCCAAGCATCCTCCTCAAGCACTAAGTCGGGGTCCCGGCAACTCAGGGAACCCTCAGTGATTACGGAGGCCGTCGGTATTCCTAACCTCAGTACAGTGCCTCTAACCCTGACTTGCGCGTTAACAGGTCTCAGCAAGACGTAACTGGATCTCCTCCTATCCCTCCTCAGGACTTCAGCAGTGACACACGGCTCACTGAGGTACCTGCCGATTAAGTATACACCACTATCCCTCTTAACCCTCATTCCTTCACTCAATTACATCACATAAGAGCGCAAAATAAACTAAACTTTAAAGCGAGAGTCAAGTTTAAAAGCCCTCACCACCAATGAGGTTTGATGATGTACCTTGTAAGGACTGAGTCGATGATGTAGGCCAGGCTCCTGATGCATGAAACTCCCTCTCATTCTAAGCAGAGCTTTCATCTATAACCCCCGCTTCAATGTAAAACTTTTTAACTTTGAGTATATTATATATTTGTGTGTGAATAGCATGCCTGTAGCTATAGTTCTCATAAATACAGAGATAGGTTCTGAGACTGACGTGTTGAACGCCCTGGCTAACATCGACGGTGTTAAGGAGGTCTACGAGGTTTACGGGATGTATGACATTGTCGCAAAGATAGAGGCTACAACTCATGAGGGCCTTAGAGACTTAATAATAAACAGAATAAGGAAAATCCCTCAGGTCAGGGGAACCACAACTATGATAGTGGTCGAGCAGAGGATAGTTCGCTAGCCCTAAGAGACCCACGGCAGTGCAGCTCTCTCAGACGCACCCGCTTTTTCCTCAACCTAATTCACCGCTAAAATTAAACTATCGTAATGACTAGCGTCGTGAAAGCGTGTTCCTCAACTGCTCTCAGCGTTTTTTCATTACACTGATCAGATAGTCGAGAGTCTCCTGAGTCACCTTATCCGCTGCATCTCGGTAACCTGCTTCAAATAGTCTCGCGTTTAACTCGCGGGCACCTAGCTTAAGAACCTCGCCCATCACCAAGTCTTTACTAAGTATTGACGACTTATCGAGTAAGCACGTTACGAATCCGAGCATCACTATGTTAGCGCCTATGGTGCTACCCAGTCTTAGCGAGGTGTCTGAGGCGTTCGTTACGTAGAGATTTCTCGTCGACTTCTCGAGAGCGTCAAGCATCTCGTTAACTGAGGGCATCCTCACACTAGGGAGTGAAGGTCTTATGACTTTATTGTTAACTACGGCCACCGTTCTCTCGTTATGCATGGTCGAGTACCGAACAGCTTCAATCAACTCCATCGATATGTGTAGGTTCACGTCATCCTCGGGAGGAAGAGGTGCCATAACATCATCGCCTATTCTAAGGAAGACCAATACAGAGCCTCCCCTCTGACTCATCCCGTGGGTCTCAGCTATGTAAGCCTTGAACCCCTTGCTGAGGGCTGCCTGCCCTAGAATCCTAGAGAGCGTTAAGAGGCCTTGACCGCCGACGCCTGAGATAAGTACGTTGAACACCTTCATCACCTCCAGAACTTCTCAACCTCATCCTTGTTGTACTCTTTCAGAGGCGCTATAGCCTTGGTTGGACATACTTGAGCGCACGCACTACACCCTATACAGAGCTCCGGGTCTATGTAGGCTTTCTTACCCTCCCTAAGTGTTATCGCCGGGCAGAGGAACCAGTCATAGCATATGCCGCATCCAACACATTTATCCTCTAGAACCACGTAAGGCACTACATCGATGCCGGCCCTCCTTAAGTCTCTCAAAGCTTCTAAGGCGCACCTCCTCCTAGCTATTATGACCGCAGGCTCTCTTGCCTCTCTGACGTAGCTTATTGCCTTACGAGCGGTCTCACGAACTGCCTTAACGTCGTAAGGGTCTACGATCGCAACGAACTTAACACCAAATCCACTGACAATGTTCTCTATTGGTATGGGGCGGGTTCCGTCCCCCTCCCTGGTTGACGGGGCTGGCTGGTGTCCTGTCATCGCTGTGATCTGGTTGTCCAGGATTAAGACTACCATAGGTCGCCTGTGCCACAACACATTCACCAGTGGTGGCAGACCGGCGTGATAGAAGGTTGAGTCACCTATTATCGCTATGATGTTATCGTCTGTCGTAATACTTAAGCCGTACCCAACACCTATGCTACTCCCCATCTCAATCATCACGTCCTGCATCCTGTAGGGTGGGTTATAACCTAGTGAATAACACCCTATGTCGCCAGACGCTATGTACGGTATCTTCTCCTGATTCACTAACCTCCTTAACTCGAAGAAGAGGGGCCTATAGGGGCAACCTGGGCAGAACGTCGGTACTCTGACCGGCACGTTCACCTGGGGCCGGGCAGTTATCTGAGGCTCTACGTACTCTAGACCGAGGAATTTAGCGATCGCTCTCCTCACTCTAACGTGATTCAACTCGAACTCATAACCGACCAGATCCTTACCACTAACCACGGCGTTTAGCCCCATGTCGTAGAGCGCTGCCTTAACCTCCACCTCTACAACTGGGTCTAGCTCCTCGACCACCAGTATCTTGTCGACGTCCTTGGCTGCGTTAAACAATAGTCTCTTCGGCAACGGCACTGGAGTGCCTATCTTGAGGTGCCTGACCTTCTCTCTGACGTTGAAGTGATTGAGTGATTCGATAACGTACCCGTAGGCGTTGCCAGATGATATTACTAAGACTTCACCCTCACCCTCGATCCTGTTGAAGGGGGTGACATTAACCGCTTCAGAGATCTCCCTCCATTTATCCAGTAACCTGACTCTATTCCTCCTTGCGTTAGCCGGCATCACAACGTACCTATCCTCCTTAACGAACCTCCCTACCCTCTTAAGTCCCGGTATAGGTCCTAGCTCAACCACTCCTCTGGTATGACTTACCCTCGTCGTAGTGCGTAATATCACAGGATGTTTAAATCTCCGGCTAAATTCAAACAGGTACTTAGCCATCTCCTTGGCTTCACCCGCGTCGAACGGCTCGAAGACCGGGATATATGCGTGGATGCCGTACCACCTGTTGTCCTGCTCGTTCTGACTGCTGTGCATGCCCGGGTCATCAGCAGTGACGACTATGAAACCTCCCTCAACTCCTGTGTACGCGGAGCTCATCAGCGGATCTGCCGCGACGTTCATCCCTACGTGCTTCATAGCTGTTAAAGCGTTGACCCCTGCTAAAGAAGCCCCGTACGCCGCCTCGAAAGCGACTTTCTCGTTAACACTCCACTCCGCGTGTATGCCTAAAGCATCTTTAACGGTCATCAAGGATTCCAAGATCTCTGACGACGGTGTGCCGGGGTAGGCCGCAGCAAAGCCTAAACCCCCCTCGAGAGCGCCGCGAGCTACTGCCTCATTACCTAAGAGTAAGTACTTACCGCCTTGAAGACTTATTGAAGACCTGAGGCTCATCTTTAACCCGAGGTTTATTACCTAACGAAAGTAAATATATCTCTATGTGTTTAAACAGCTAAAGCAATTAGTATGTTAATTCCTTGAGGAACCAGCTGAAGATTGGGGATGGCCTCAAGGGCCTGCTTTTGAATTCCGGATGGAACTGAACCCCCAGGTAGAACCGGTGATTCTTCTGCTCCATCACTTCAGGGAAGCCCTCAGGACTCAGTCCGCTTACTAACAGCCCGTCTCTTTCAAGGGCATCGACGTAGCTCGGGTTTATCTGATACCTGTGTCTGTGTCTCTCGTATACGACATCCCTACCTCCATATATCCTCCACGCAAGAGTTCCTGGACGTAGCTTAATCTCAAGCGAACCTAACCGCATCGTACCACCCTTAATCACGACCCCTTTCTGGGAACTCAGCAAGTCGATCACCGGGTGAGGGGTGTTGACGTTTACCTCTGTTGAGTGAGCGTCAGTCAGGCCTAAGACGTTTCGAGCGAACTCAACCACCATTAACTGAAGCCCAAAGCATATCCCCAGCACAGGCAGGTCAGCCTCCCTAAGAGCCTTGATAGCGCTTAACTTACCCTCAACGCCTCTCTCACCGAATCCAGGGAGTATCACAGCACCGTCCACTTGATTCAAGAATTCCTCAATCCTCTTAACACCCCTCTCTAGATCCGTTGCTTCAATCCAAACAAGCTTTGGTTTGATCCTCAAGGAAGTTCCAGCGTGTTTCAATGCCTCTACAATGCTTAAGTAGCTGTCAGTGAGTCTAGTGTACTTACCGACCATCGCCACCCTAACCTCCTGCAAGGGATTCCTAAACTTCTCCACGTACTCTATCCATGGATCTAGGTCAGGGTCGACGTAATTCAGCTTGAGCTTCTCAACTATGGCTCTAGTGAGTCCCTGCCTATGGAGCCATATAGGGATCTCGTACACTGTTTCCACGTCTGGATTGCTAAAGATGTGCGTGATCGGCAGGTTGCCAAATAAAGACAGTTTCGCACGGGCCTCTTCAGTCAGGGGCTCAGAGGATCTAGCCACCAGAATGTCTGGCTGAATACCTATTCTACGTAACTCCTGCATGCTGTGCTGAGCTGGCTTCGTCTTAAGCTCCCCCAGGGTCGAGAGCTTCGGCACTAAGACCACGTGAGTGAAAAGCACGTTCTCAACTCCTTTCTCAAGTCTTAACTGTCTAGCTGCCTCCAGGAATGGGAGTCCCTCAATATCCCCGACAGTCCCTCCAATCTCAACAACCACTACGTCACTGCCGTGCTTACTGGCCACGAGATCTAACTGGCTCTTGATCTCGTCAGTTACGTGAGGGATTATCTGGACTGACTGCCCCAGGTAATCCCCCCTCCTCTCCTTCTCTATAACTGTACTGTAGATCTTCCCGGTGGTTATGTTATTCTCTTTAGAGAGACTTACGTCCAGAAACCTCTCGTAATGCCCTATGTCTAAATCGGTTTCGCCACCGTCTTCAGTGACGAAGACCTCGCCGTGCACATAAGGATTCATAGTCCCTGCATCCACATTGACGTACGGATCTATCTTCACTGCAGTTACGGAGTACCCAAGACTCTTTATAAGTAAGGCTATTGAAGCGGCTGTCACTCCCTTACCCAGGCCTGAGAGAACGCCTCCAGTTATGAACACGTACTTCACCATTAGCACTCACCCCAACTCTTCATACACTACTCCTCAACTCCTTAACCTTTAAAGCTGTTTTTAGGGGGTTCCTAACGACCTGTGGGACGTACTTAAGTATGTTCGTTGGTGAGGATCTGCCGTCCGTCAAGTACGCGAGTTCCCCCGCGACAGCGTTAATGAAGGCGGCTGCTGACGCCGCTCTGAAAGCATCGCCAGTCCTCGCCAGTGACGTGGCTGTTATGCCAGTCAGTACATCACCTGTCCCGCCGCAGCTCATGTCTTGATGTCCAACACCGACACGCGTCTTCATCCTGCCGTCAGGTGACATCACGACGTCCACGTATCCCTTAAGTATTAGGGTTGCTTTATATCGGTCCACGATCTCTCTGGCTACGGTGATTCTCCCCTTGACAGTGTCTTTAAATGTCTTCATGTCCTCTATGTCAGTCTCAAGAAGCTTAGCCGCCTCACCTAGATGAGGCGTCATGATAGCGGTCATGCCGTTCAGCTCACCCTCCTTAACCATCTTGAGGGCGTCTGCGTCGAGGACTAGCGCCTTACCACTCTCTCTAACTATTCTGAGCAGGTCTTTGAGGAAACCTCTAGTTTCGTCCCTGACCGTCAGTCCAGGTCCTGTAGCCACCACGTCAACCCTCTTGATTAAATCTGTTAACCCGCTCACGGTGTCTTGAGTGAGGTAATCACCCGTTAGAGGAACCCCTATAATCTCTGGCGAGAACCTTGTCTTGAGAACGTACTCAGGCGCTGCCAGGTAGACTAGATCAGCGCCAGCGGC
>JAWBLQ010000007.1:21136-25097 GCA_038830105.1 Zestosphaera sp.
AGGGAGCCCCTACGTACTCTCTAGAACCGGTAACGACCAGGACCTTACCTCCATCACCCTTCTTAGCTTTAACGTCTTTCTTCCTGAACCAGACCTCCACGTCACCAGGGCCCACAGCCTTAAGCGCGTTGGGGGGCATCCCTATGTTAGCTACGAGCAACTTACCGACTACCTGCGGGGCCTTGAGAAGCCCTGGCTTGAGCGTGACTAGCGTAACAGTTACGTCAGCCTTGACGACCTCCCCCGGCGTGGCTCCTGTGTCTGGATCAAGGCCTGAGGGGACGTCGATGGCTACTTTAACCCCTCTAGACGTGTTTATGGTTTTAATAGCCTCAGCGTAGATGTCTTTAGGCGGACCCTTAACTCCTATCCCTAGAAGCCCGTCAATAATTACGTCAGCCTCGAAAACTGCGCCAGCCTCGTAATCTCGAATAACTATATCGCCCTGGTCACTGAGAACTTCCAAGTTAGCTTTAGCATCTTCATGCCTGATGTTCCTTGATATTAGGTAAACCTGGACCTCATACCCCTCGCTAGCCAGGTGTCTCGCCGCCACGAAGGAATCCCCGGCTTTACCACCCACGCCAGCGATTATTACTACACTACCCCCTACATCCTTAATTAATCCCTTAACAACTCTGGCGACCTCGGCCCCAGCGTTCTCCATCAGAAGCCTTGTACTGACCCCCCAGAAGACAGAGTTCAAGTCTGCTGCTCTTAATTCATCACCCCGTAGAACTTCCATTACAGCCCTTCTTCTATAAGGACTCCACGCTTTTAAGGTTATTGCATACATGAAGATTATTACCAGGCTGAATGATGGTAGCTGTTAATGATTCTGACGGATCTTTTCTAGATCTCCTCATACTGACTAAGCTAGAGGGTAAGAACGATTTAATACATGCGGAGCTTCTGAAGGAAGAGCTCCACAGATTTAGTGAGTTCTTCGCCGCGGTAACTGGGGGGAAGACGCTGTGGAGTGTGCAGAGAGCCTGGGTCAAGAGAATATTGGCCGGCGAGTCCTTCGCTTTAATAGCTCCCACCGGGGTAGGTAAGTCAACGTTACTTCAGATCTACTCGCTCTTCACTGCTTCGAGAAGTAGACCAACACTCTACGTGGTTCCGACTAAGTACCTGGCTGAGCAAACCCTACGCGTCTTCAAGGACTTCAAGATGGAGGGGGTTCAAGTGAATAGTTCTGAAGTCATTAAGTCAGGAGAGCGATTGCTTGAGAGCAGAGTCGACGTCCTCACACACGCGTTCCTGCATAGGAATAGGAAGTTCTTCGAGGGCTCCAGATACCCCTTAATAGTGATTGACGACTTCGATGCACTGCTTAAGTCATCCTCGCTCATGAACGTCATACTCAGCCTTATAGGCGTGTCTGAAGAATCGATCAGGTTAGCTCAGAAACTCATACAAGCTAAGAGCGAGGCACTGTACTATAGATACGCTGGTAACGCGGGGAAGATGAATGATCTGCTTAATACGGTGTATGAGCTGGAGTTAAGTCTAAGCAAACAACTCAACTACGTTAACATGGGTCAGGTACTCATAGCCAGTGCGACTGGGAGGGGGAGAGGCGAGAGAATCAAAATACTGCGGGAGCTACTGGGTTTCGAGGTAGGTTCGATAACTGATTACCTGAGAAACATCGTCGAGGTAGTCGAGCCTGTGGAATCCGTACGTCTTGAGGACTTGATTATGAGGCTACATAGAGGAACGCTCATATACGTCAGTAAGGATCTAGGGGTTATGAAGGCTAAGAATCTCGCGTCTGAATTAACTAAAACCAGGGTCAGGGTGGCTGTCGCCGGCAGTAGGAGGGCTCTGGACCAGCTGAGGATGGGTGTGGTGGACGTCTTAATAGGCGTGTCTACATACTACGGGATATTAACTCGAGGCCTAGACGAGCCTCTTCATATCTACAACACAGTTTTCTATGGGATACCTAAGTTCGAAATCGATTTAGACTCCTCACTACTTAACCCGCTGACTCTGATGAGGGTTGTCATGGAGCTCTCTACCCAGGGATATGTAATTAACGATGATGAGAGGCGCCTCTTAAACAAGATCAACTCATTGAAGCCCGGGGCTCTTAAGGCCCTCTCTCAAGGGTTAAGAGGTTTCTTAGTGCTGGAGGGGTTCCTCAAGGACCTAAGCCTCGAGGTCCTTAAAGCTATGGAGAGAGTTAAGACGTACATTAATGAGAGGTTAGATTTAAATAATGGGAAGTTGGCTCTAGGCTTCTGCGTGATTAAGCGTAAGAGTGACGGGAGACCGGTTGTCTCAATGCCTGATGTGATGACATATCTCCAGGCATCCGGTCGTAGTAGTCGATTGTACAGTGGTCACATGACTTTAGGGCTTTCGATAGTTCTATACGACGACGAGGATCTGCTCAGGATCTTCCAGCGGAAGCTACGTTACTTACTGCCGAGCTACTCGCCAGTAAGGCTTGATGAGGTAGATCTGTCGAGTGTTACGAGGGATCAAGAGATAAGTAGGTCGTGTAGCGCCGGCGATTCGGTTCTAGACAGGATCAAGTCAGTGCTCATAGTCGTGGAGTCGCCGACCAAGGCTAAGACGATAGCTAAGATGTTTGGATCCCCTGGCAAGAGGTTCACTGGCAACTACGTGGTCTATGAGACGGTAATAGCTCACGACGGTAAGGTGCTCTTAACAACCGTGGCTCCGACTATGGGTCATGTGCTGGACTTAGTGACTGACGAAGGTCTTTACGGAGTTGCTGTGAGGGGATCCACTGTGAACCCTATCTACACGACGATAAAGAAGTGTGCCAGTTGTGGTTACCAATTCACTGAGGAGCACCAGACGTGCCCTAGATGTGGATCCGTGAGAGTTAGGGACAGCAGGAAGATTGTAGAGGTCTTAAAGAAGATCGCGAGGGAAGTAGATGAGATCTATATCGCGACGGATCCCGATGACGAAGGAGAGAAAATAGCTTACGACCTCTACCTAGTCCTTAAGCCAGTTAACGGTAGGATCAGCAGGATAGAGTTCCACGAAGTCACGAGACAGGCCCTAATTAAGGCCTTAAGCAGTCCAAGAGACGTAGACCTGCTGAGGGTTGGTGCTCAGGTGGTTAGAAGGGTCGATGATAGGTTGATAGGCTTCGAGTTAAGCAGGATACTTCAGGAAGGCTTGACTAAGCACTGGCTCGGCGGCGGGAGAGTGCAGACTCCGGTTCTGAAGTGGGTGGTCGAGAGGTACTTAGAGTACGAGGGTTCTAAGGGCTACCTCATCAAGGCCCAGCTCTCCAACGGCTTCAGAGTTAACTACTTCCTCACAGATCGTGAGGAGGCTGTGAAGGTGCTTAAGGATATTGAGGATTCAGGGGTGATTATCGAGGTTCTCAGCACTTACGAGAGAGAGGTCAGCCCGCCACCGCCCTACACTACGGACACCCTTCTTTCCGACATGGTTAAGGAGTTGAGGGTAGCGCCTGCAGTGGCTATGAGAGTGGCTCAAGACCTCTTTGAGTCTGGTTACATAACGTATCATAGGACTGACAGCACTCACGTGTCTGGAGTTGGGTTAGGGATAGCTAGGGAATACGTTGAGAAGGCAGGCATCGGTGAGTTATTCGCACCTAAGACGTGGGGGGGTGAAGGAACTCATGAATGCATCAGGCCTACTAAACCTCTTGAGAGCTTAGATGAGGCTGAATACTTCTTCGCAAATAACTTAACGTATCTCCATAGGAAGGCTTACCAGTTGGTGTTTAAGCGTTTCATAGCTAGCCAGCTTAAACCGGCTAAGATCCTGTACGCTAGAATCAAAGTATTTGCCGGCGGGCACTCTATCGAGTCTGAGGTGCCGCTCAGGATCCTCTTCGACGGCTTTACAAGAGCCACGCCCATTAAGACCTACAGTGAGCTCCTCACTGCAGTGAGGCAAGTCATTAAGCCCACTAAGGCCGACTTAATCAGAACCTCTA
>JAWBLQ010000008.1:0-18355 GCA_038830105.1 Zestosphaera sp.
GAACTGGGACCTAAGTACTTACATGAAGCTCTCGTTGGGGGGGTGTTTAGGAGGGCTCGTAGCCGGGCTTCTCGGGGTGGGCGGCGGGGTTGTTAATGTCCCCCTACTCACGATGCTGGGTTTCACTATACACTATGCTGTAGCCACCTCGTCAATGGCAATTACCATAACGTCAATCACCTCAGCCCTCACACACTACACGCTAGGTAATGTTGACCTGCAACTCCTAACTCTCCTAGCGCCCTCGCTGATTGTCGGGGCTCAGGTGGGTGCGTTGACAGCGAAGAAGACTAAATCAAGGACGCTTAAGAAGGGCTTCACGGTCACACTCTGGTTCATCGCCGTGAGAATGTTGCTTAAGGGCATCGGACTACCTGTGCCTTAGCACACAAGTTTAGGAAAACTTAACAACCAGTGATTAAGCTTGATCACTGAAGTTGTTGTGACGATGTTCGGGATCACCGCGCTCGGCATGTTAATTAATCGTCTTGCCGGGCGAACCCCTTTATATAGCTCGGCAGTCGAGTTACTGGTTGACTTCGTCTACTGGATACTAATACCTTTAACGTTCTTTAAGACGTTCAGTGAGAGGGGATTAGAGCTTTCAGATGTTTGGATACTTACGTCGTTCCTGGTTTTCATGGTAATCACCTTCACAGCCCTGTACAGGGCTCGACGCTACGAGGAGCGTGGAGTTAGGGAGGCTGTCTTCCTAAGCTCTGCTTTCCCGAACGCGGTCTTCCTAGGGTTCCCAGTCAGCATGGCGTTCTTCAATACCTTGGAGGTCGCTTCAGTGTTTGGGCTCTTCACAGTGACTCTCAACGTCGTGATACCTGACTTAATGACCGCTAGAAGAAACGCTGTAGTTAAGCTCTTGAGACACCCGGCCTTAATAGGGTTTATTGCTGGGGTCCTTCTCCACAGCACTAGCCCAGAGTACGTCACAGCGGTTTCCGAGTGCCTGAGTTGGGTAACCCCGCTACTCAGCTACTCCTCCACCCTGGTTCTTGGCCTGAGATTACCGCTCTCCCTTAACCCAGTTAAGAAGTACTTGAGGGTAACGGCTGTAGTCGCGTTATTCAGGTTCGCAGTACACCCACTAGTAAGTCTACTCGTAATGCAGCTCTTCAACGTCCCCTGGGTTAAGGGAGCCCAGCTAATGTTGCTCTCAGCAATGCCGCCCGCGCTCGTAAACACGATCATATCTGAAAGATATGATTGGAAGCCGGAGTTGGTCTCAACCACTACAGTAACGTTAACCATGTTTAGTTTAATAGCGTTAACGGTGCTCAGCTGTCTAGTACGGGGTTGAGCCAAGAAACTTATTTGGACGCGGTCTGTCTTATTTCCTCTACTTTATCCTTACGTATGGTCAGTACGGGTTTCTCTGGCAGTATTCCCTGAGGTCTGAACAAGACTATGGTCACTATAACTAGACCGACCAGTATATACTCTAGCCACTCAGGGCTTATCGGTATCACTAATGACAGCAGGTCCTTGTATGTGTATATCAAGGTTCTAACTATAGTGAACACGAAAATCCCTAGTAGGATACCTAGATTATTAGCTACGCCTCCCAGCATCATGTATGCCCAAGGCCAGAAAGTCCATGTTAACCTAGTGTACGTGTAGGCCTTCATACTCCCCGTGAATATAGCCCAGAGAGCCCCTCCAACAGCCGCTATAGAGCCTCCGATGATTAAGGTTTGTTTTTTAAGCTTCACTATATCCTTCCCGTAAACGCTTGCAGCGACGTCAGCGTCTCTAGCGGATTTAAGCATTCTACCAAATGGTGATCTGCTCAGAAGCTCTATGTAGAGATACACTAACACACTAATACCTAGTATTATGAAAGTGGTTAAGGTGAACCTGAAAGGTCCGGCGAATCTGAATGGATCTACAATCGAGACGCCGGTAGTCCCACCTACCAGGGGGGAGTAGTTCCACGCTATATTCATTAACGCATCGCCGAAAGCGAGGAGAGTGATGCCTAAAGTACCCTTAAGCCTTATCGCCGGGTAAGCACAGATAAACCCTACTAGACCGCCTAACAACGCAGCCAATAAAAGAGTCATCACGAAGATCCCTATAGAGAGTATTGGGTCTGACGCTAGAAACTCGTTAAGCTGACCTACAATTATATAATTGTTGGAGTAGTGAGCGTATTCAGCTCCGGCGGGGAGACCTAGTGCCAATGCTAAAATCCTTCCGGGGATAGCCCCAGCAACTATAGCCCCGGTGATAACCGCTAGTAACCTGCCGAATTGCGGTAATCCTAAGTACCCTGCCTCGAGGTTAAGACTCAAGGTCACAATGAGTCCTATTGCGATGTTAATTACGACTTGTAGTATAGCTGGTGGTATCTCTATCACTTCTTAACACCCCCTACCTTCAACGTCTTTAATAATTTGCCCCATGGAAGGCTTATTAAACCCTCCGGTAGGGTTAACAGTGTTATGGCCATGATAATCAGTGGAAACACAGGCCTGTATGCAGAAACCCACCCACCAATATACGTTGACATCAGGTAAACACCCACGTACTCGCCTAAACCAACTAACAAGCCTCCCAGCAGGCTTCCAAATATTGAGTAGATACCGCCTACTATAGCTCCGGCGAAGAAAATCACCATTATGGTCATGCCGACAGCTGTGTAGCCTACAACGAGTAATGAGAGTAGCCCCCCGCTAAGGCCGGCGAGTAAACCTCCTACAAACCACGCAAGAACATATACCACCTCAGGGTTTATGCCTAAAGCACCGGCTAATTCAGGATTCTCTATCGCCGCCCTCATGGCTATGCCTAACTTCGTCTTAGTTAAGAACGTGTTGAGAGTCACCACTCCAATAACTAGAATTACAAGAGCAACAAGGCCTATAGCCCTAACCTGTAGGCCTCCTAAATCTATCGTGATGTCCTTAGTCTCTAAGACGAAGTATTTAGCAGGTATCTTATGGACGTTAATTAAGTAATCTGAAAACGCGTTCAGGAAACCGTAAAGTATGAGGTCAACGCCTAACGTTGACATCATTAAGGTAGTCTCGTTAGCTTTAGTTTTAAGTAGTCTCCTGTTAACGCCAAAGTACGTTATCAGTCCTAGCAAACCCGAGAACAGAGCCGCCACGGGCACGTAGTAATACGGCGTTCCCCCGTATAGATGGGTTAAAGTAAATACCATGTAAAAACCCCAGGCAAGCATGGATGCGAGTACGAAGTTGTATGTCCTAGTGGTGATGTATATTAGAGACACTGAGGCAGCTCCCAGACCTATGCAGCTTGAATACGCTAACGCCTTAATTACTAGGTCTATCATCTCACATCACCTCACTTACGAGACACCTAAATAAAGTTTTGAGAATTCGGGGTGTTTAAGCAGTTCCTGAGGATCGCCATCATACCTCACACTACCGCTAACGAGTAGGTAGGCTTTATCGGCTATCTGAAGGGCTCTGGCAGCGTGTTGCTCGACTAACACTATCGGGAGTCTTAAGTTATCCCTTAACTCGATAACCCTATCCAACACCTTTTTGACGTATATGGGTGCTAGGTCTGTAGTGATCTCGTCGAGAAGCAGTATCTTAGGCTTCCTCACTAGAGCCATGCCTATGGCCAGCATCCTCCTCTCCCCGCCACTAAGCGTGCCGGCTTTCCTGTACCTGAAACCGTTAAGCACTGGGAACATGTCGTAGATCTCGCTAAATCTCTCCCTAACCTCGTTCTCAGGGAGTAGATAACCTGCGATCCTCAGGTTCTCCTCCACCGTTAGATTAGCGAAGATATTGCCCATCTGAGGTACGCAAGCCACTCCCTGCCTAGCGATGCTGTGTTGCGGTAATTTAGTTATGGGCTTTCCATCAAAAACCACTTCACCGCTGTGAATCGTTGCGATGCCTGTTATGCTGTTAAGCAGGGTTGTCTTCCCAGCACCGTTAGGACCGACAACCACAGTTACTTGCTTCTCCTCGGCTTTCAAGTTCACGTCGAATAAAACCTGGAGCTTCCCGTAACCTGAATAGAGGTTTCTCACTTCTAGCAAGGCCATCCTAACCACCTATGTAAACCTCAATGACTTTAGGATCCTTGACTACCACGTCAGGCGTGCCCTCAGATATCACGCTACCCTTATCCATAACGTAGACGTAATCAGCGAAGGGCAGTGCTATGTCGATTCTATGCTCTATAACTAAGAACGTGACGTCAACGCTTTCCTTGAGACTCCGGAGATGCCGGAATATGTTACTGGCGTATGCGGGGTCCGTACCGCCTATTGGTTCGTCTAGAGCTATCAACTTAGCGCCAGTGGCCAACGCTCTTGCGACCTCCAACATCTTAAGCTGGCCAGCCCCGAGTCTGATGGCTTGCCAATCCCAGTAGTTATCTAACTCTACCTTCTTTAAAATCTCAAACGCTCTCCTCACATTCCTCTCCTCCTCACCTATCCAGAGGGATCTTATCGGGGCTTTAAGAGGGTCTTCACCCTTACTTCCTAAAGCGACCAGAACGTTATCTAACACCGTGAGGGAAATAAAGGGTTGAGGTATCTGGAAAGTCCTCACAAACCCCGCCTTATAAACTCTATGTGAGGGCCATCCAGTAATGTCAATACTCTTACCATAGTCGTTATGAGGGTTGAAGAAAACCTTACCACCGTCAGGTCTAAGCACGCCGGTGCACACGTTGACGAATGTGGTCTTCCCGGCACCGTTAGGACCTATCAATAATGTTAAAGAGTTCCTTCTAACCCTCACATCCACATTATTAACAGCTATTAACCCACCGAAGTTCTTCATGAGTTTATGCGTCTCAAGTATGTATCCCATCGTAACTTCCACCTCTAATCCTTAATCAATGAGAAATTTAATAATAAAAAACACCATATTCAAATTCCCCGCCTCAATCCTTAGTAGTACTCTAAAGTATCAGTCAATGCTTTATATATGCCGATGACCTCCCATTGATACTTTCCATCCTTAAATGCGATAGCCCACAGGTCGTAATCACCTATAGCTCTATCACCATTTTCATCCAGTATTATAGGGCCGGAAGCTCCTATGTAGTGATCCAACACGTAAGGTAACGCCTTTAAGACCGCTTCACCGTCGTATACGCCTGCTATGTCAATAGCTAGAACAGCGGTCCAGAGCGAGTCATAGAAGAAGTACGTGTAACCCATGGCTTCCGTGCCGAGTTTCTCTTTAATTAAGTTTTTCACCTTATCCACTTTCGGCGAGACGCCTGGGGAGGCTATCGTGCTGTAGAATTTGACCTTAATTGAGAAATCCGCTACCGCTGGATCCAGCAACGGAGTCACGCCTGCAGTACCGTCAGACCCCTGCCATACAACCTCGCCTAGGTTCGGGTAGGTTTTAGCGGCTGAGAATATTGCTGCAGTTTCCTCGAAAGCAAGGAGCAACACCCCAACCTTATCCTTGCCGTAGGAAGCTATCGCCCTACTGACTATGTCGTTCAGCTTAGCTATCTCGACGGAGAACTCCTTAGCGTTGGGGTCGTATCTGATGCTCTCTAATATCCCGCAAGACTCACCACTGGCCTCACATATCTCCCTGAAAGTCTTGAGAGAGGAGTCGGAAAGACCGTCACCCCAAGCATCACCCCTCCACATCGGGACAATCCATCTAACGCCTCTTAACCACATAATCTTAGCGATGGCTTTGCCCTGATAAATATCGTTGGGTGTGTACCTAACCGCCATATCTTTAATGGCCAGCGCCGGCGACGTGGATGAAGGTGATATCACCAATAACTTGTTGGCATCGATATAGCTCTTAATCTCGGCAATCTCGGAACTCGTCTCAACGCCTAGAAATACCTTAACACCCCTACCGTGTAGTACCATTAACTTATCTAAGCAAGTCTTAGGGTCTGCGGCAGTGTCCTCAAGTATTACCTTTATTCTCCAAGCCCTGCCGATAGCTGCAAGGTAGTTGTTGATTTCTTTCTCAACCACCTCAGCGACTGCTTTATATTGAGCTCCGAAGGACGAGAGCGGGCCGCTAAGCGGTGTTAAAACCCCTATAGGTATCTCGCCTGACAACCCTACACCGGGAGACACCGTCAGTGTGTAAGTCTTAGTAATCTCAACACCGCCAACCGTCACGGTTCTAGTCGCTGCTGGGGCTGTTGCTTGCCCGGCGAAATACCCGCCTAATAAGCCTACTAGGAGTAGTATTATCATTAACGGGTATGCTATTTTAGGGGCAATTGACACCTTATCACCCCTTTATATTATTACCGTTTATACGGTGGCTCGGAATTTATAAATATTACTTCATTTATGCATGATAACCGTGTATTTAAATCCGTTACCAGTGTAGATGCTTACTATTACATTGAAGTCGAAAGAAGTGAACAACCCTCTAAACGATGTTGGGCTTTTATTAAAACTTATGCATGCGCTCTTAAGATCTCTAGAAGCCTAGTCTCCCTGGTTAGCTCCGAAGCCACTAGATCAGCTATCCTGAGAGGCTCTGGACTAGCCGATGTATATTGTAATGCCGACATAAGTCTGGAGACCTCGCTTAAGTTAAGCCCGTACGACGCTACTCTAAGCCTCTTCTTAAGAGTCAAAACTTCTTGAGACCTCATGTAATTCTCTTTAATGACTTCATACCTCACCTCCCAGTCGCTGAAGTGCTTCACTAAGGCCCTCTTTATTCTCTCCAGCTTCAGCTCAGTCTTAAATATCACTATGACCGGCGTACGTAGGTACTCGTGAAGCTCAATAGGGTTCACGTAATTGAACCCGGCTATCGTGACTCCGTCAAGAAAGACCGCGTTGATTGAGGTCGCACCGACCTCCCTCATCAGCTCTTCAACAACCTCACGCGTCTTAAGAGTTCCGTCACTCCCATCCACTGTGACCGTGTTTACCTTGACGGATCTCGGCGTCTTACCGACGCACAACACGCCGACTAGTATCGTCCTCAGCTTAAGCTCCTTAAATTCGTGTGGGAAGAACCCGTCGTCAACGCCAACTGTAATTAAGCTCATGACATGTGCCTCGCTTAGGTCTGGGATCTACCTAGGTTAGCTACTTCCCAGGGGCTCTTGCGTCATCCCTTAACGACTTAATTATTATGTTACGGTCAACAGCCAGCTCAACCTCCTTGGTCTTGCCGTACCTGCCCCTGTTAACGACCTTGGCTATCACCAAGCCAGCCGTCTCTAACTCACTCACTATATCTGAGACCCTACGTTGGGTTACTGGCTCAAGCCCTAGGGACCTAGCTATCTCGCGGTATTTTATGTATAGCTCACCGGTAGTGCTGAACCTCCCCCCGGCCAGGGCGATGGATAGTAAGACCATCTTACCGTGTTGCGGCAGGGTCTTAACGACTGCTGAAACCATGTCGTTTTCAAGCTCCTCCCTAGCAATCTTCACGTGCTCTATCCTCACTACGTTATCGCCTAACCTCTCAGCCACCTCCCCAGCCACTCTGAGCAAGTCGAGCGCTCTCCTAGCATCCCCGTGTTCCTTAGCAGCTGTAGAGGCGCAGTACTCGATCACTCCCTCGCTAACAACGCCTGGTCTGAACGCCTTGGAAGCCCTATCCCTCAAGATGTCTGAGAGCTGCAACGCGTCGTAAGGCGGGAAGAGTATCTCTTCCTCGCTCAGGCTTGACCTGACTCTCGGGTCCAGACCATCTCTGAAGCGAACGTCGTTGGTTATCCCTATGACGGAGACCTTACCTTTCTCAAGCTCCTCGTTCACCCTAGTGAGTCTATAGAGGATCTCGTCACCAACCCTCTTAATCATCGCGTCAATCTCGTCAAGCACTATAACCACGATCCTCCCGGTCATGTTAACCTTAACCTTAAGCCTTCTGAAGACCTCAGCTGTTGAGAGACCTGTGAAGGGGACCTTACCGCCAAGCGACTCAACTAAGGTTGAGAGGACCCTATATGTGGTGCTCTCATGCCTACAGTTTATGTAGACCGGCAGGAAGATGTTATTGCCTATCCTCTTAGCGTACTCGTTAATCCTCTTCAACACATACCTCACTACAGCGGTCTTCCCAGTCCCAGTGAGGCCGTATATGAATACGTTGCTCGGCCTCTCCCCTCTAAGCAACGGAGAGAGGACCTCGGTCAACTTCTTAATCTGCTCCTCCCTGTGGGGCAAGTACTCAGGTATGTAGTCGGATCTAAGAACCTCCCTATTCATGAAGACCGTCTTCTCAGACTTTATCAACGTCTCAGTCACTATGTCTCTAGCACCGCTACTCAATTCTACTCACTCCACAGGAAGTTATGGTGCCCCCAGATAGAGACCAATACAAGTTAATAAACTCCACATTAATAAATAGACCTAGCGTTAATTATTAACCTAATCATGAGAGGTGTTATGATTGAGGATAATACCGTGACGGCGATGATCCCGTGAAAGAGCTCCTTGAAGATAATCCCGCTTGTAAACGCGGTGAGAGCGAGCGCCGACTCGATAGAACCTCTTGAGTTCATAACCAGACCGCCTAAAACGCTCTCCTCAGTCCTTAAGTTCATGGCGACGCGTGCGTAGATTAGAAACCCTAGGAACTTGCCTATGAACGCTGTAGCCAGTAACACCGGTGTGTATACGTTGAAGATGAAAGAGGTGTTCAGGTAGGTTCCTATAATCACGAAGAAGAAAGGCGTGACGAAGAACCTGAGCATGGTCGTCAGGTGTTCTAAGAGACTGTAGAGCTTCGTTGAGTAGGATAACGTAGGGTCTCTTCCAAGTCTGAGCAGGCTCAGTGTCAGTCCGGCCACATACACGCCAAAGTACTCTGAGACCCCAACCCGACTGGCGAGGAAGATCGTGGTGAACGCTAAGGCTGAAGCGAACGTCACGTACCCCTCCCAAGACACCTTACTAACCCTCCTAGACATGGTTAGGGAGACGAGCATTGGTACTGCTAGGAAGAGCACGTGCAGAAGCACCGTGGATAAACCCTGCGTCAACGGCGTTTTGAAGACAGTGCTCTGAGTTAGGGCTATGAGGACCACTAGTAGTAGGTCATCCATGAAAGATGCCGCTATAACCAGGTTTCTAAATTCAATTAAGTCGACTCTTGACTCACGCAACGTAACGACAGCTACCTCAGTTGCTGTGTTAGCTAGGGCTACACCGACTAACAGAGAGGTAATTAAGTCCACGCCTAGATAGACAAGTAAGGAGGACACCATCACCACGGTTAACGTCACACCGCATAAAGTAAGTGAGAGAGCTTCCCTCAAGTACCTCCTAACAGACTCCATATTCACATTAACCCCGGCGTAGAAGAAGAGGAAGATAAGGACTATTTCCGCTAGGAAGTCGTTTAATGATTGATCAGTGAAACAGCTATTGCCTAAAACCATACCCGCAATCACGTATATCGGTATGTCCGGAACGCCGTACTTACTCAGTAGTAATAAAACCCACTGGCTCAAAGCCACTGCAATGAATATCTCGACACCCATCAGTTAGATACCTCGTAATCCGTAGTGACTAACGAGAGTTGCAACGTCTTAACGCAGTCCTGAAGCAACACGGGCGCCGCTGAAGCGTGTCAAGCAACATGCCTCACCCCTCCTCACCACCCTCCTCCACCTCTGACTCGAAAGTGACTTCATCTATGCTATGTAACGCCGTACCTAATTCCCTCAGAGTGTCCTCTATCTCCTCGAAGTTAATGTCCTCACCAATTATAGACACCACCAGCGACACAGTATCTACATCCATCTCGCTAACAACTATGGATACCTCCTTGACTCCAGTCACTCTAGCCAGGTTCTTCGCAAGGGTTACTAATGAGGGCTCCTTGATTGGTTTAAGTACGTCCAGTACTATCTTCTTCAAACCCATTAATGTGCACTCACCTTAGCATCACTCACTTCTAACGTACTGAGTATATAAATACAGTGACGTGTAGGTATTTGACGCGACAATTACTTAATCCTTACCCCGTTGATCTTCTTACTGGTCCATGAATAACCCCTGATTCGTTTTGAACGTCCGAAGCCGCAGGCTGCGCAGTACCCCTTCGCTACGTTGTAGGCATGCCTGCCGCACCTCCTGCACCTTATATGTGTTTTACCCTTACTCCTTTTACCCATCGACGGCGTGCCCTTCACCGGACCTCACAACCCCCTACTACCTACACTGGGGACATTAATATCACGTTCTCCCCTCTTATCACCACGACGCCTAATCTCCTGGATCCGTTCTCCAGGATTTCCTCAGCATCCTCCAGAACTATGTTTAGGTGCTGGTCGAAACTCCTTAAGACTCCTCTAAGGACTTTATTCCCTCTTAACCTGACCAGTATTAACCTGCCGACGTTTTCACTTAAGAGACGCTGTGCCGCATCGCTCACACTCAACACCTCACTCGCTATACACGCTGACCCTTTAATTATACGGTATTGGTTTTAAATATTTCTAAACGACTTAAATGATGCTGGAGTAGAGGATGAAGGAGCACCAGTTAAGGAAGAAGGAATTGAGGGAAGTGGTGGAGTTCCTCAGGACAGCTTACCCAAAGCTCCACGTAAGTTTAGGTGAGGTGACGTCGGGACTCATTACCGAGTTAGAGGACGTCAGAAACATGGTTAAGTTAGTGATCCTAAACGGGGTGCCAGCTCTGATAGAGCTTAGGGACGGCAGTAAAATCCCCACTCTAGTGTTAGTCAAGCTCTCCGGGCTTGAAGGGATGCAGTACGCGGTCGTTGATGAGGGTGCTGTCAAGTACGTCCTCAACGGAGCCGACGTAATGGCACCCGGGATAACGATGACTTCAGACTTCAGGAAGGGCGAGTTAGTCTCTGTCTGGAGCCCCACAAGAGAGTCCCCTCTCTGCGTAGGGAGGGCTATCATGAGCAGTTATGAGATAACAATAATTCGTAAAGGGAGGGCTGTAGAGAACATACATCACGCAGGCGATAGAGTGTGGAAGATTTGTCTTGAACGACTAGCAAGGAAAACCACGTAAGCACACCTTCCTGTTTAGCAGGAAATGAGAAATTTAAAAGCCGATTGATAACTATGTATTGTGGGCCGGTAGCTCAGCCTGGAAGAGCGCTCGGTTGGCATCCGAGAGGCCCCGGGTTCAAATCCCGGCCGGTCCACCACCCCCTCACTTAGTTCTTGCGTGAGGTTATCGATGATCATGGAGGCTATGAGCCGAAGCATGCGTGGTGTCCACGCATGGTTAACTGTTATCCCTGCCTGCACTGCTTGGTATGTCCTGACTAGCTCTTCTAGGGATCCTACGTACTTGACTAACTGTCTACTTCCGGAAGTCTAGAGTACTCGTAGGCGTATAACTTACCCTTAACGCTCTTAACGATAAAAACATGTTCAACTTCATTAGTACTATGGCATTTAAACCATACTTAAACTTTAGGCAAGGGTTTAAGCCTGTCTTTCACGGTGAACTTTTCCATAGCTCCCTCTTCATAATCTTTATAGGGGATTGATTTTATTCTTAGGTCTATTTGCTATGTCACTGATTCACAGATCGTATTGACGGTGCCGCATCGAACGTGGAGTATATTAAAGGGCTTTACGCTTTAGTATCCTGGATAGGAAATGTCTGAGAGAATGGTTAAGAAAGTGAGTATTGTTGGTAAAGGCTCACTATCTGTAATCATACCGAAAAAGTGGGCAGACATTATAGGTATGAAGCCGGGCGATTATGTTAATCTAGTGTTTGACGGGTCTAAGATCACGGTGCTACCACATCTTAAGAGGGAGGACGATAACGAGACTAATATACTTGTGGAGGTCGAGAATCAGGATCTAGCTCTAAGGAAGCTTACAGCAGCTTACATGGAAGGCATCACTAAAGTTAAGATAAAATCGGATTACATAGGCGTGGTTGAACTGATCGAGAAGCTCAAGGACAGTGTGACCATGTTTATATTGAAGGCTAACCCGAACTCCAACATTCACGAGTTAATATTCAACGATGTTACGATGGATCTGAACTCAGTAATGAAGCTCATGGAGTCAACGATGTCTGAGGTGCTGGAGGCCCTCAGGGAGGGAATGCCTGAGAGAGCTTCAGTAGCTTATAAGGAGTTCATGCGTATGTACCTTTATTTCCTAAGGAATCTGAAGATGCGTCTGGCGGAGGACGCCGTAGAGCCTTATGAAGCGATAGATTTAGTTCTGTCGATAGAGTACGTTAAGGAATTGCTTGATGTCCTTATGTACATCCCTCCTCAGGAAATCCGTGAAAACAAGCTCGCAGGGGATCTAATTGAACTAGCTGAGAGCACTACCTACGCTTTATTCAGTCAAGATATTGACTCAGCTGTGAATACGGCTAGCAATGTCCTGAAGACCGTCACATCAATGAGTGAAGCTCAAGGAGTTTACGAGAGATGCAGGTACTTGCTAGGGAAGATCTCGGTAAACGTCCTAGGACGTTGTATTAGGAATAAGGCCTGCAGGTGTAAGCACTTCTACCCAAGGGTATAAGCAACTTAACCTGTTAAAGTTAGTCAATTATATTTACTTATACTTAAGTAAGTTAACTTATGCGTATCTTAAATGTTAATTACCCGTTGTTAAGGAAGGGCGTGTACGACGGGTTTGAGAAGGCGTGGATCCTCACGTAGCGCAGGAGTTGCTAGTTTAAATACGTTACAAGTAGATCGCTTAAGCATGGTTGATGAAATCGTAAGTAGGTATGGGCATGATAAGAGTAGATTAATGGGGATGCTTCAGGAGATACAGAAGAGGTACCTCTACCTTCCTAGAGAGGCTCTTGAGAGGCTATCAAGTAGGTTGGGTATCTCTCTATCGGAGATACTTAACGTCGCGACCTTCTATCATCAGTTCAGGCTGGAGCCGGTTGGCGAGTACGTAGCTTACGTATGTTTCGGTACTGCCTGCTACTTAAGGGGGGCTTCAGACCTTTATGAGGCCTTGAGGAAGGCCGTTGGACTCGACGGCAACAAGACAACTGCTAGCGACGGAACTGTAACCGTGGAGAAAGCCAGGTGTTTTGGTTGTTGTAGTCTAGCGCCTGTAATTATGGTTATGTCATCCGACGGTTCTGAGAGATACGTACACGGCAGACTGACACCGTCAGAAGGTAGGAGGGTGATCCTGAACTACAGGGCGAAAGCTTTAGAGAGGGTTAAGGGACGTGGAAATGCATGACCCTCAGCAACTAAAGAAAATTATTTACGGTTCTAGAGGGTTTAGAGTCAGAGTTCCGATAGCTAGTTGCACGCTGGCCGCGGGCGCTGATAAAGTGCACAGCGCGGTACTTAATGCCTTAAACACACTAGGTATAGATGCTGAAGTCTATAGGGTCGGATGTATGGGTTCCTGTTATCTAGACCCTTGGGTGGAGCTAGCTAAGGAGGGATTGCCGCCAGCTATCTACTCTAACGTTAAGCCGGAGAACGTTAAGAGAGTGATTGAGAGTTACATTAGCGGGGATCTTAGCGATGTCCTAGCAGTTAGGTTTAAGGTCGAGGGCTTTGAAGGGGTTCCCACACTAGACTCCTTGCCTGCTTTGAAGCACCAGGTCAGGTTCATCTCCAGAAATTGCGGCTTAATAGACCCAGAATCTATAGATGATTACATTGCAACAGGCGGCTATTCAGGGTTAAGGAGGGCGCTCAGTTTAAGCAGGGAGAAAGTCATTGAGACTATAAAGACGTCTGGGCTTAGAGGTCGTGGCGGCGCCGGGTTCCCCACCTGGCAGAAGTGGAGGATCGCTTACGAACAGAGAAGCGACGTTAAATACGTGATATGCAACGGGGATGAAGGTGATCCTGGAGCCTTCATGAATAGGCTTCTAGCAGAGTCTGACCCGCACAGAGTTCTCGAGGGTCTCATAATAGCGGGTTACGCCATAGAGGCGACTAAAGGATTTGTTTTCGTCAGGGCTGAGAAGCCGTTAATGGCAGAAAGGCTAGGGAAAGCCGCTCAGCAGGCCAGGGAACGTGGTTTCTTAGGAGCGAAGATACTTGGAACTAACTTCAGCTTCGACGTTGAAGTGTACAGGAGTGCTGGGGCTTTCGTTTGCGGTGAGGAGACAGCTCTTATATCCGCGATAGAGGGTAGGTCAAGGCCCAGGCAAAGACCGCCCTACCCAGCGACTAACGGGTTGTTAGGGAAGCCCACCGTAATAAATAACGTCGAAACACTCGCTCATGTCGCAACTATATTCCAGGTGGGGGTGGAGGAGTTTACAGCGTACGGCACTGAGAGATCTAAAGGAACTAAGATGTTCTGCGTGACGGGATCTGTTAAGAGGACGGGGGTTTATGAGATACCTATAGGCACGAAGATAAGAACGCTTGTCTATGATTTAGCTGGGGGGCCCCCAGAAGGGAAGAAAGTGAAGGCGGTTCAAGTAGGAGGCCCCAGCGGTGGGTGTATACCGGTGGATCTCATCGACCTAGAGTTAGATTATGAAAGTCTGCAAGCTTATGG
Source organism: Zestosphaera sp. (assembly GCA_038830105.1). Classification (GTDB taxonomy): domain Archaea; phylum Thermoproteota; class Thermoprotei_A; order Sulfolobales; family NBVN01; genus Zestomicrobium. The sequence goes on from JAWBLQ010000008.1 coordinate 14,440, forward strand.
CGCTATCATGGGTTCCGGGGGTCTCGTAGTTATCGATGATTCTAACTGCATGGTTGACGTAGCTAAGTTCTTCACAGGCTTCACACTAGCTGAGTCATGTGGTAAGTGCTTGCCGTGCAGAGTCGGGATGAAGGTCCTCAACAGCACGCTTGAGAGGATTACGGCTGGCGAGGGTACTCTAGATGACTTAGATTTAATGCAGGAGCTCGGTGTAGCCGTGTCGAGGGGCAGTCTCTGCGCGTTAGGCGGAACAGCTCCAAACCCAGTCATCTCAACGCTCAGGTATTTTAAGGACGAATACTTAGAGCACGTAGTCAACAAGAGATGCCCTGCTAAAGTCTGTAGCAAGCTCGTAACCTACGCAATAGACCCTGCCTTATGTAAGGGCTGTGGACAGTGTGCTAGAGGCTGCCCTGCAAAGGCTATATCAGGAACCCCGGGGAAGGTCTACAAGATAGATCCAGAGCTATGTATTAAATGCGGGCAGTGTTTAGTCTCATGCCCGTTTGGAGCTATAAAGAAGGTGTAGCAAGGTGGTTAAGGTATATGTAAACGACGTAGAGATAGTAGTCTCATCAGACTCACTAGTCATAGACGCTGTAGAGAAAGCAGGGTTTAAAGTTCCGACGCTCTGCTATCTCAAGGGGTTGTTCAATGAAGCCACGTGTAGAGTGTGTGTAGTAAAGCTTAACGGCAGGGTAGTGCCGGCGTGCAAGTTCCCGGTCTCGGAAGGCTCTAAGATCGTGAGTGAGGACGATGAGATTAGAGGACTTAGGAGAGTGAATCTAGAGCTTCTACTTGCTACCCACAGAATTGAGTGCTGGAGTTGCTTTAGGAAAGGTAGGTGTGAGTTACTCGCTCTGAGCAGGGAGATGAGTGTTGAGGGCATACCTGTGTGTGCTGAATGTCCTCTACACGGGTCGGACTGCCTCCTCAATAAAGGGGTTCTATGTTTAGGTGCGCTGACGATAGCTGGATGTAGTGCTGAGTGCGTTAGGAAGGGTTCACCCTGTATTGGGTGTAGAGGTTATGTGAGAGATGGTAGAGTATGGAGAGACGCTCTCGAAGATCATTATAAAAGATACGGTATCGATCAGCGGGATCTAGCTTATCTAATTAAGTTCTTCTGGAACTATCTTCCGCCTGATTTACGTAAGTTCCTTGAGGTCGAGTCAAAATGAGTTCATTCAAACTACACTCAGAAGTAGTAAGGGTCGCCGGGGAGTCTGAAGTAACTGTAATAATAGAGAGTGGTAAGGTTAAATACGATAGCGTTGTCAGCCCCAGATCGTTTGAGTCCCTGGTTAAGGGCCGCAGGTACAGGGAAGTACCGTACATAGTATCTAGGATTTGTGGTGTCTGCAGTCACGCTCACTTCTGGGCTTCGAACCTCGCCATCGAATCTGCCTTAGGCGTTAGTGTGGATGACGTTACTGCCGCATTAAGGGATGTATGTAACAAGGTTCAACTACTCCAGAATCACTTAATACACCTAGCCTTCCTAGCTCTGCCTGACTACAATAAAGGGGATGTTGCGAAGAACTACCTCAGCAGATTACTTAAGTTCAACAGGGTCCTCGACAACGTCCTGCAACTGTTAGGCGGTAGGTTGACGAACCCTAATATTTACACTCCCGGCGGCTTCACTGTAGGTGTGGGTAGTGGTCATGTGGAGAGGGCTCTAGAGGTTCTGAAGGGCTTAGATGCTGGGCTTAAGGACTTCGTCGACGCTGTTCTGAAGGTTGATATACCAGACCTTAAAGACCCGTCCCCAGAGTACGTGGCAATGCGTGACTCACCGCTCAAGACAGTGCCGAAAGGAGGGCCTTATATCCTGGACACTAGCAGGGGTTCGCACACGGTCTATGAGAATTATCGTGAGGTGTTCGTCGAGCAAAACTACGATGACTCAACTAGTAAGAAATGCTTGCTTAATGGGAGGGCCTTCTACGTCGGGGCTAGAGCCAGACTACTCAACCTCATAAGGCACGGCACGCCTATAGCGGATGACGCTCTAAAACAACAGATACTTAGTTACCAGGATCTCTTCGCCATGAATCCTTTCTCTAACATATACGCTAAGGCGTTAGAGTCTATGATTATACTGGAGGATGTGGTGAGTGTTCTTAATGAGCATCGAGGCAGAGAGTCTAGAGCCGTCTCACTTGAGGGAGGACTTAAAGGTGGTGAGGGAGTCGGCATTATAGAGGCTCCAAGAGGGCTCTTAATACATCACTACGTTATTGATTCTGATTTGAAGGTTGTTAAGGCTGACATAATAACACCTACAGTTATGTTCTCAAGACATATAGAAGCCGCTGGTGAAGCTCTTCTCAGAGACCTCACTCAAGGCGGAGAAGTTAGAGAGGCGAGCATCATGAATTCCGTTGAGGCATTAGTTAGAGCTTATGATCCGTGTATACCGTGTGCAGTACACGTGTTTAGAGGGAGGCGAAGTTAATGAGCGCTAAATTAGCGATAGTCCCTCTATCAAGTTGTGACGGCTGTCAATATAACTTAGTGAATGACGACTTCCTAAGCTTCCTGAAGGAGCATGGGATTGAGATAGCTTTTTGGCCGCTAGTCGGTGTGAGAGATGATTCATCAAACTTTGATGTGGCTCTGATCGAGGGCTCGGTCGTGTCAGACAGAGACTTAGAGTTATTGAGGAGGGCTAGGAGTAAATCAAAGGTACTAATAGCGATGGGTGCCTGCGCATTGCTTGGAGGTGTTCAGTCAGGTGTAAGTGAAGCAAGCAGTCACCCGCGATTCCGTCTAGATATATCTAAACCTATAAGTCACTTCGTTAAGGTGGATTACTATATCCGTGGGTGCCCTGTACTCGTTAATGAGGTTGTTAGTCTTCTGAAGCAACTTATTGAGGGTAAGTTAGTTAAGGTTGGTGAAAAGAGATTCAGCTACGTTGAGAGAGCGACGTTTAATATTGAAGACTCCCTCCTCAAAATAGATAGCTCTAAGTGCGTGGTCTGCGGTAGATGTGTTGAGGCATGCTCCAGAGTCGGTGCCAAAGTCCTGAATTACACTTACAGGGGTATTCAAACAGTGATCTCTACACCGTATCAGGAGCCTTTTGAGAGAGCTGGTTGCATATCCTGCGGATTATGCACTGCATACTGTCCAGTAGGGGCTATAAGCTTTAAGACGAGCTTGGAGGGTCTGCTTGCTGAGGTTAAGGAAGGAACTCTCACAACGCTCTACGTAGAGCCGGAAGCCCTAGCATCTCTCGCGGAGTCAGAGCAACTGGAACCCGAGTATGTCATCTCGGCTATGAGGGCTCTTGGATTCTTAAGGGTAGTTATTTACTCACCACTAAACCACATTAACGTGCTGGAGAACGCTAGAATCATATCAAGATCCCCAGCCGAGAAGACTTTACTCAGTAAATTACTTCCTGAGACGCGTACGGAAATGATCCAACCGAGAGTGACTTCAGACACTGCATACGTTACTCAGTGTCTCGCGTGGAAGAGGGTATTTCCTAACGCCATCACGTCTAAGGAGCTTCAGATGCTTCTTGAGAGACTAGATTACAGGATCTTAAAACCTGAGGAGCCTGATGAGATCCTCATCGAGAGTGATGGAATACGTAAGGCTATAGGGCTGGAGAACCTGAGGCGGCTGACTTTAAGCGAGCGAGTATGCGATAAAGTAGTCTTCGAGGTTTGCCCTGGGGGATGTCTCCTGGGCGGAGGACAGCCGACGACCTTGAACAATAACGTTGAGGAGACGTTGAATAGAAGAACTGTAATCCTTGAAAAGGTCAAGCGGTCTTTAAAAGCTAAAAAGAAACCCGGTTTGTTATAAATGAAGCAAGTTAACGCTTTCGAGATCCTATTTAAGGCTGAGGATGAAGAGAATCTTAACCTCCTTCCCACCTCTTCAAGACAGGCTTTCA
>JAWBLQ010000008.1:18365-19407 GCA_038830105.1 Zestosphaera sp.
TAGAGACAGTGAGTCAAGCACCCTTGGTTTATAGATCTCTGTAGTTAAGGGTAGGAAGGACCTGTTTCTCTTTCTTCGCTCCTCTATTAGTTTGTAGAGGTTGTTTGTCGCTTCGGACTCTCCGTGATTCAGTATCACCTTCTTAGGCTTAGGCGTTACGCTCTCAAGATATGCGAGTAACTGACTCTGATCTGAATGCCCTGAGAAGCCCTCGATAGCTTCAATCTCCATGTTGATTGTCACTGTTTCAAGCCTGTCTTCCACAATCAGGTTGACGTTCTTGACACCGTCCTTCACCTTACGTCCTAGCGTCCCTTCGACTTGGTAGTTGACGAAGACTATGGAGTTCCTAGGGTCTGAAGCCATGGCCTTAAAGTATTCCACAGCGGGACCCCCGGTCAGCATGCCAGACGTGGCGAGTATTATGGCAGGTTCGTCTGAATCCGTGATCTCTATTCTAGCTTTCCCAGCCTCGACGACCTTGAATGATTTATGTAGGAATGGGTTCCTACCCTCATTTATCAGGTTACGTATCTCGCTTGATAGCAGGTCTGGGTACGCGGTGTGAATAGCAGTCACTTCGTTTATCATGCCCTCTATATACACGGGGATCTCAGGAATTTTGTTCTCGTCCATCGCAGTCGCTAAGATGGCTAATACCTCCTGAGCCCTACCGACGGCGAGAGTCGGTATGAGAACCTTACCCCTCCTTTCAAGAGTTCGGTTAATTACGTCCACGAATTTAGACTCTGCCTCCTCCCTAGGTAATTGAACGGAGTTCCCGTAAGTTGATTCCATTATCAATGTGTCAACGCGGGGGAACTCCGTGTGAGCTTCATCAAGGAGTCTGGTCTTGCCGTACTTGAAATCACTGGTGTAGACGACGTTATGGAGTCCAACACCAACGTGTATATGCGCTATTGCTGATCCTAGTATATGGCCAGCCCTGTAGAAGGTCAGCCTAACATCTGGAGATACGTCTGTGACCTCCCCGTACTTAAGGGTTATTGTGTGCAGTAAAGCCTTATGAACGTCCTGCAGA
>JAWBLQ010000008.1:19417-24834 GCA_038830105.1 Zestosphaera sp.
GCAACGGCTTACCCTCACGCCTCGAGATGTCAAGGAGATCAAGCTGAAGCAACACCATTAAATCCCTAGTCGCTTCGGTCGTGTAGACTGGTCCCTCGTAACCGAACTTAAACAGTAGAGGGACTAACCCGCAGTGATCCAGGTGTGCGTGGGTCACTATAACGGCATCTATATCCTCAAGCGGTATGTTGAGGACGTCGAGCTTAGGCATTGACTGCTTCAGCGACGGTGCTGACGGGTTATACCCGAAATCCAGTAATACCTTAGACTCCTGAGTCTCGAGAAGCACTGATGAACGGCCGACCTCCTGGAAACCCCCTAAGGCCGTTACCCTCACATAAGGCTCCTTAAATAACGTGTCTCTATGTATCCTATCTCCGACACTCCTGAAGATCTTCCTCCTCAAGTCTGACTGAGCTACAAGGTATTTTATGGTGGACTCTAAGATCGTCGAGCGTAGAGGGGGTTTTCTCGTTACACGCGGCCTCCACCCGGTCTCCATGAATATCTTATTGTATAGTTGTCGTTTATCTTTGAAGAAAATGAGAGGGTTCACAGTCTTAATGACTACCTCACCTAAAACCTCGTCGAAGGACACGTCCTCCTTAGTGATGCCCGAGTCCGGCGGTACCTCATTAAGTATTATCTGTAGGGCCTCATTGACGTCCTTGCGGGATGACTCATCAACCCTAACGACCACTCTCTTCTTTATGACCTTAGCTATCGACTTAATGGGTTCCTCCTTCTCAAGGACGGACTTCACTTCCTTGAGGTATATCGCTATCTCTGGCCCTTCGAACTCTATCTTAGTGATGCCGGCTTCTCTCGGGATGTTCTTGTATATCTCCTCTAGTATCTTGAACCTAACCTTATCGACTAAAGTCACTTGAATCAAACCCCTCACAGAGCGAGGGAACGGAACTCCATCAAGTTCCTCCCAACCACGGCTACGTCCACGCCTTCACCGCTGAACACGTCCCTCCTAGTCGAGGCCTTGATCGCCTCGACCGCTAGCTTAACTGCCTCCTCAACGTTCATGTCTGGCGAGTACCTGTTCTCTATCAAACCAACGGCTATAGGGCTTCCCGACCCAGTGACGGCGTAGTTCTCTTCTACGTAATCGCCGAACCACTGAACAGCGTAAAGCCTTGGCTCCATGTCGTAACCGCCGACCAGCAACTGAACCTCGAAGGGGAAGTACTTGTATGTGTTGAGCAAGAGTCCTAGATAGGACACTAGAGTTTTCACCGAGACTGGAACACCCTCCTCATACTTGTGTTTCCTGGCTAAGTACTGTAGCTGAGACGCAAGTATCTGCGCGTCGGCGACTAACCCAGCTATGGACATCACTATGTGGTCGTCTATCTTCAGAATCTTCCTCACCCCCTTATGAGCGATGAAATACCCCTGACTAGCTCTCTTATCCGCGGCTATCACCACCGAATCCCTTAACTTAAGACCTACGGTGGTTGTCCCGTGTAAAACACTCATCCTACATCACCTTAACAATCTTACTCTCTAAGGCTTTTTAAACTAAGAGCTTTACTCACCGATTAACATATTTTACCGTCAAATTTAAGTTTATCCTCAGGTATGATGGTTGAGGAAGGAACCGCATGTGATCGACTTACCTAAGAGGGTGGTAGTAGGCAGGGATGTCGTCTGGCACGTTCCTAAAGTAATCGATGAATTGAGGTTGGGGAGGCGTGCCCTCATAGTCACGGGACCTAATGTTTGGGGCTTAATAGGTCGTAAGGTGGATGAAGTGATGTCTTCAAGCGTGATTAGCTACGACGTAAGCAAGGTCACTAGACCTGCGTTGAACGAAGTAAACGAGTTACAAGATCTCACAGCCGGATTCCCCCCCGATTTAATAATAGGTCTGGGAGGAGGTAAATCGATAGACATAGCTAAGTACCTCTCCGCTCGATTGAACACTCATTTCATAAGCGTCCCCACGACCTCATCACACGACGGAATAGCATCGCCATTCGTCTCTCTAAGAGGAGGTGAGACCGTTACCTCGATACCGGCTAAACCCCCGATAGCGGTCATAGCAGATTTAAACCTGATAGCGTCAGCCCCAAGCAGGGTGGTTAAGGCTGGTGCCGGGGATTTAATAGGTAAGTTCACCGCAGTTCTGGATTGGAGGCTAGCTCACAGACTTAAGAACGAGTACTACGGTGACTACTCAGCCCAGCTCGCTCTACTATCAGCGAAGCACGTCGTCAACTACGCAGACCTGATATCTAATTTAGGACCGGACGGCATCAGCGTGATTGTAGAGGGTCTGATAAGTTCTTCAGTCGCCATGTGTATAGCTGGTAGCTCCAGACCAGCTAGCGGATCGGAGCACCTCTTCAGTCACGCACTAGACGTAGTTGCCAACTACCCAGCCCTCCACGGCGAGCAGGTAGGCGTTGGCACGATAATGATGTCATACCTCCACGGGATAGAGTGGCGTAAGATTAAGAAGGTCCTAAAGAAGATAGGCATTCCAACCACAGCAAAGGAATTAGGGGTTAAGGACGTTGACGTGATAAACGCGTTGACGATGGCTCACAGAATAAGGACGGAAAGATACACCATCTTAGGTGAAAGCGGTTTGACGTATGAAGCAGCGGAAATACTAGCGCGTCAAACAGGGGTTATCGATTAAACACCGCCAGTAATTTAGAAACCACCTAACACAGTCATTACGCATCGACAGGTCATCACATTATACTACGCGGTTCATAGACTCTGAGGTGTTCATTAATCAACGTGAACAGTGCTTAAGAAGAATGCCAGACGCCCCTACTGAACGAGTTCTCGCTCGTGAAACGTATAATATGTGAGTGGAAGACTTTAATAGGTGGCGGAAGTGCCGACGATAACGCTGGTCAACCATTTAGTGGCGAGGAAGGGCTACGCATTCATACATGGAAAGCCTTCTGAGGAATGCCTCAACTGTAAATTTAAGGCGGTATGTTTAGATAAGCTTAAAGAGGGTCACCTCTATGAAGTGATTAGGATTCTAGACGTAAAAAACCCTTGCAAGCTTTACGGCTACGTAACGACTGTTGAGGTTGAGGAGAAACCTATTACGCTGGTAATCCCGAAGAGACTAGCCTTAGAGGGACTTAAGTTCACCTACACACCAATCAATTGCAGTGAGAGGAAGTGCCCTAACTTTAACCTATGTAACACTCCATACGTTAAGGGAAGCCTTCCAGTAGTGGTTACCAGCGTTGGGAATAGGGTTGAGTGCAGGGTCTTTAAAGAGGCCATGGTGAAGGCTGAGGTTATCTTAGCGGATTAGCTTAACGTTGACTTGAACTATCTCCTCAGTAATCACGTTACCCCTAACGTACTTCCTTCTCCGATCACCCCTATCCCTAGGGTGAAACCCTGGAGGCTCTGCTAACAGTAATGCTTTCTTACCTCCTCCTTGTAACGTGGGTATCATTGGAAAACCGGAGCTATCTGAACCCCCGGTGATCAACAACTTCCACTCGGCCGGCAACCCTACCACGGACGCCGTAACTGAATCGCCGATCTTCTTGCTTAAGAAGGCAGCGGCCTTCTCACCACTAACGGTAAGTTGGAAGGACTTAGACCTGAAAATCTCGCCTAACACCGTGTCGGATCCAACCTTCTCAGCTAAGAATGCGGAGGGAACCACCACAGTACCATCTGGAACGGAGGAATCCTCCACAAGCCTCACGGTCAGGCTGACTTTCTCCTTGCTAGCCTTATTCTTCCAGATCCTCAACGTCGCTATGTTCAGCGGGGAATTAATCAGCTCTCTAGTTCTAGGACTGACCCTACAGGTTGTTAGAGCTTTATTAATCTTCTGATCCTCACCGTAACTAAGGTCGCTCGAGCCGACGACTCTGACTAGGACAGGTTTCAGTGCTCTTACTTCCGGGTCTGAGAGTATTACCTTAAACTCAGGCATGATACCACCTGACTAACTCATGGATTATTCCGTATAGACCTGGAGAAAAGCAAGCACTTCTCTCAACAGCTAGGGTCGCAAATACCTCATAGATCTCCTTGACTCCTGGAGTCCCCACACACTCACACGCTCCACCCTGGCTGGCTGGTGTAAGCATCTTAAATCCGCCACAACCTTAGAAGGACACGAAGATTATAAGCTTTACGGTGTTATTCATTACCTCGAGGTATTTCCCACTTCTTAAACCCGTACTCACCCACTAAAGACACGAAGACGCAAGGCACAGAATCCTCCACGTGTAAGAACCCTCCTCTCTTCTCAACAACCTTGAGTATTTGCAAGTACGTGTCGCCGACTGGTAGCACCATCCTACCGCCTTCTTTGAGTTGTGAGACCAGCGGCTCAGGTATTGAAGGCGCTGCGGCGGTGACTATTATTTTATCGTATGGGGAAGCGTCCTCATATCCCTTACTCCCGTCCCCTATCAGAACAGTCACGTATGGCTCATAACCTGATCTCCTCAGGTTACTTTCAGCAAATCTGGCCAGCTCAGGTATTATCTCTATGGTCCATACATGGCCTTCCGGCTTAATCATCTCGGCAATGACGGCTGCCTGATAGCCACTACCAGTACCTACTTCGAGTACTTTATCCCCTCTTGACGGTCTAAGCGCTTCAGTCATCATAGCAACCATGTGGGGAGCGCTAATCGTCTGTCCGAACCCTATGGGAAGCGGGGTGTCAGCGTAAGCTAAGTCCTTATACTTTGTGAGGACGAATTCCTCTCTCGGGACTCTCATCATGGCGTCGATGACCGCTCTACTCTTAAGAATGCCCTCCCTAACTAATCCCTCAATCAACTCCTCCCTCCTAACCCTGAAAACCTCATTCGACTTCATAGATTTTAGCCATCAATACGAAAAGGGTATTCAACGCTTAAATACTGCGCCCTCTTTAGAGGGTGGGAGGCACGCCAGCCGGCTCGTAACGCAGTCTAACGGGATACCTACTATATACGCCTTAGCGCTGACGCCCGACTTTAAATCGTTGACTAACTCTCTGTCCAGGTCTGCAGCGGATTTAGTCGCTTTAACTAACAGCGTGCTTGAATCGATGAAGGAAGACCTCCTCACTATTATCCTCCGGTCATCACTTAACTTAAGCCGGGGGTCCCCTAGACCAAGAATTACGTCGTGACGCTCGAGTTCATCAACCACTAACACGAGGATCAGAGTACCTTCACTCATGATAGTTTCCTTTAGTTCCTGACTTAGGTCGGTCAGTGCTTTATCAGCCTCAACCCCTATTATGCAGTCACCTTTCGGGGTTAGCTCAGAATCCCTAGTTATCTCGAGGGTGGTTCTATGTGTGGCTCTTACGTTGGCATGACCTCTGAACTTCACGACATCCATGCTTAGCTTACATGAGTCACGCTCTGGGGTCGAACTCAACAAAGTGTAACCTCTATTCAGTAGAC
>JAWBLQ010000009.1:0-924 GCA_038830105.1 Zestosphaera sp.
CTTTAATAGTTACGTTAAAGAGGGGCTTTGGTCAGTTCCTCGTCTCGGCTTCAGAGCTTCTTTCATCAGAGCTCTCTTAACATACCCCAACCTATTCGAGACGTCTCAGTTCACTACATTAAAAGGATCTACACTATACACGCTACACGTGAATACGTTAACAGCCGCGTTTCTGCACACATCCCCTACGTGGGTAGTTATTGGTGCCTTGCTTTCGTTATTTAAAGGCCTTTCTTCCAGTACTCAGTTATCCTCTTTCGTTTCAACTCGTGAGCCTTCCTAGTAAGGAACCTGTAGACTGTTGAGTGCTCCCTCCCCTGGATAAGCATTTCAATAGCCTCTCTGGCTAGGTAGGCTCCCTCGTAGTCCCCTATAATACCAACCATATCGTCATACACGCTTATGTACGTACCTGTCAACTGCTCTATATTGGTTCGAACCCTGCCATCCTCGCCTATTATCCTGGATTTAACTCTGTGAAGGCGATTAAGCGTATCTCCTACTGAGTTCTTCAGGTTAATTACGATTAAGATGCTGTCGCCTTCAAGCAGCCTCCCAGCCCTCTCCGGGTTGAATCCTGCGTCAATAGCTTTAATGAAGTCTGAAGCCCTCAGTAACATGTCGGCTGGAGTCCTCAGCGTTGCAGCCTCTATAACCACATTACTATTCACGCTGTCAACCGTGATTAGGGACTGGGTTCTGTTCTCTAACTCCCTTAAACACTTCCCTCCCTCACCTATAAGAACTCCAAGTCTCTCAGGCCTAACACTCAGGTAAATTCTGGTTAGTCCTTGCGACGACTTCACTTTTTCACTCACGTTGAATCCCCCGCATCAGAGTTACTGGTTAAGGGAGGCCGATCCGTCCAAGCCGTAGCGAGTTCGATCATTCACCACCTGAATCCTATAAACGTGAGGAGACTTA
>JAWBLQ010000009.1:934-23818 GCA_038830105.1 Zestosphaera sp.
AATACAAGGGGCTCGAGACTCTTTCTTTAACTGCGAGATACGCTAGTGAGGTATTACCTAGTACTTCTTAATCCTTTCCCACCACATACACTGTTCTCAGCCTCACAGTCTCACCTAGCTCCTCTCAACGAACTGTCATGAGACATAGCAACCCTGAGTCACGTATACTTATAAACGACATCAACGCACTCAACAGTCTCAGAACACTAAGAAGCCTGCAAAGACTTAAAAGACCTTAAACTCTGGAACAGTTGCAAACCCTACTACGTCTCGGATGAAGAGATTTGAGCTCTGTTTCGTTTAGGCTTGAGGGTTTAATGGACTCGGCGTAGAGTGTTTTATGAGCGTAATGAAGTCCCGTGAATAGTGAATAAATTCCACGGTGGTAAGCTTAAATTTAAAAATAATACGTTAAACGTTGCTGTAGATGACTCTACTTGTGATCCTCACGTGCAACTGACTTTAAAGTTTATAAGCTGGGTAGCGGTTTCTCACATGCGGCGATAACTTATGAAGGCTGCTTTGCTTCGTAAGATAGGCGAGCCGTTAAGCATTGAAGAGGTGTCAGATCCTAAACCTGGTCACGGTGAGGTCCTCATAAGGGTTAAGGCTGTCGGGGTGTGTCACTCAGACCTGGAGATAATAGATGGTAAGATCCCGTTGCCTAAGCCGTTGCCGCATATCCTAGGTCATGAGATCGCCGGCGTTGTTGAGAGGGTCGGCGAGGGGGTCGGTAAGGACGTTAGTGTGGGGGATAGGGTTGCCCTCTCCTGGCTCTGGTGGACCTGCGGTAGGTGCAGGTTCTGTCTGAGCGGTCGCGAGAACATATGCCCTAACCAGAAGAACACTGGCTACAGCGTTGACGGCGGTTACGCTGAGTTAGTTAAGGCTCCAGCAACCCACATCCTGAGAATACCTGACAACGTCCCCTACCCTGAGGCGACGTCAGCTACGGACGCCGTAGCAACTCCTTTCAGGGCCCTGACGTTCGCTGCTAGAGTAGTGCCCGGAGACCTTGTAGCGGTCTTCGGCGTAGGGGGCTTAGGGTTAAACGCCGTCCAGATAGCTAAGGTGTTAGGGGCTAAGGTCGCTGCAGTAGATATACTTGACGAGAAACTCGCGCTTGCAAGGGAGTTCGGCGCGGACTACTTAATAAACTCAACAAAGGAGGACCCGGTGAAGTACCTCAGGGAGCTCGGTGGGGTTGATGTCGCGTTAACGCCTGTGGAGTCGCTTAACGCGATGAGGCAGGCGTACGACTCACTAGCCTCAGGAGCTACGCTGGTCTTGATAGGGCTACCAACAGGCGAGTTATCGCTTCCAGTAATTGAATGGATACTTAAGGACATAAAGGTGGTTGGTAATATAGGGTTCACAAGACAAGACATAAACCAGAGCTTCAAATTAGTATCTGACGGTAAGGTGAAGCCTAGAGCACAGACGTATAGGTTTGAGGACGTTAATAAGGCTATCAAGGACCTCAGAGAGGGCAGAGTGCCTGGGAGGGCTGTGTTAGTGTTCCCGTAACTCTTGAATACATAATTTTTATAAGGAAAAATCGTCTAACGCTCTTTGTTCATTATGTTAACTATGGAGACTGAACTACGTTGACCGTATAAATAACTAGTGACTCCATGAGCACTTCAAAATTTATATAGCTCTAAACCCCCTATTTCTCGGGGGTATCATGTCAATTTCAGTACCCCGTGACAAACTGATTGAGATGTACTCTAGAAAGGTTCTTATAAGGGCCTTTGAGGACAGAGCTCACGAGTTATTCGCTGCTGGCAAGCTACCTGGCTTCGTGCACCTCTACGCGGGTGAGGAAGCTGTCGCGGTCGGCGTTATCTCTAACCTCGTGAAGGGTGACTACATAACAAGCACTCATAGAGGGCATGGCCACTGCATAGCGATGGGATGCGATATTAAGGGTATGATGGCTGAGCTCTACGGCAAGAAGACAGGCATATGTAAAGGCAAGGGTGGATCCATGCACATAGCGGACTTCGAGATAGGCATGCTAGGCGCTAACGGTATCGTGGGTGCTGGGGTCCCTCTAGCTGTTGGGGCTGCCTTAGCGCTGAAGTACAGGAGTCCTGGGAATGTGGCAGTGGCGTTCTTCGGCGACGGCGCGATGAACCAGGGTTGCGTTATGGAGGCTCTAAACACCGCCACCATATGGAAGTTACCTATAGTGTTCACGGTGGAGGACAACCAGTACGCCATATCCATGAGGAGCATGGCACCCACGAGGTTGCAACCACGGGTTGCCACCGCCAGGTCCTTCGCAGAGAGGGCTGTGGGATTCGGCATAACCGCCGTAACCGTGGACGGGATGGACGTGCTGGCGGTCTACGAGGCCGCTAGAGTAGCTATTGAGAGAGCTAGGAGAGGTGAAGGCCCGTCTCTCCTGGACTGCAAGACGTACAGATATTACGGTCATTTCGAGGGAGACCCTATGGTGTATAGGAGTAAGGAAGAGATGGATGAGTGGAGGAGGAGAGACCCGATACAGCTGTTTAAGGAGAAGCTAATCAGGATGGGCGTGGCCACGGAGCACGAACTTGAGGCATTGCGTGAGAAGGCCTTGAAGGAGGTTGAGGAAGCTGTAAGTCGTGCTGAAGAGGACCCGTACCCAGAGCCTTCCGAAGCCTACACAGACGTATTCACGGATCCATATTACTAGGAGGTGATGCACGTGAGTGAGAGGGTAATTACATTCGTTGAAGCGTTGAACGAAGCGTTGTCTCTGGAGATGGAGAGAGATCCAACCGTGATAGTCATGGGTGAAGACGTAGGTGTGTACGGAGGGATCTTCGGAGTCTCTAAGGGGTTGTTAGAGCGGTTCGGTAGTGATAGAGTTATTGATACACCCATATCTGAGGGGGGATTTATAGGTGCGGCGATCGGTGCGTCAGCAGCCGGTCTGAGGCCTGTGGTTGAGTTAATGTTCGTTGACTTCTTCGGCGTGACTATGGATCAGATCTACAACCAAGCTGCTAAGATGCGCTACATGTTCGGCGGTAAGATCAAAGTACGTGTGACCATACGGACGACTATAGGCGGCGGTCTCTCAGCAGCTGCTCAACACTCACAGGTCCTCTACTCGATCTTCGCCCACGTCCCCGGTTTAAAGGTGATAATCCCCTCAACACCCTACGACGCTAAAGGACTCCTAATCAGCGCTATAAGGGATGACAACCCCAAGATGTTCTTCGAACATAAACTGCTGTACGGCGTTAAAGGACCCGTCCCTAAGGAATCTTACACGATACCTTTCGGGGTTGCCGATGTTAAGAGGGAGGGCTCCGATGTCACTGTGATAGCGCTGGCTTACATGGTTCACGAGGCTCTTAAAGCCGCTGACGAGCTAGCTAAGGAAGGCGTGAGCGTGGAGGTAATTGATCCGAGGACTATAGTTCCATTTGATAAGGAGACCGTGTTAAAGTCTGTTAAGAAGACGGGGAGGGTTGTCATAGTTGATGAGGACTATGACAGATGCGGGTTTGCATCATGGGCGGCGGCTATAATAGCTGACGAGGCTTTCGAGCACCTCGACGCACCGGTTAAGAGGATCACCACCCCGAACGTCCCGATACCGTTCAGCCCGACGCTGGAGCGTGAGATACTACCTAACGCCCAGAAGATAGTCAAGGCTGTTAAACAGGTCGTCAGAAAGACCTAGACCTATAAGATTAATTACTTTTTAACCAAAGTCGTTTAGTGAGGGAATAAGCGTTGTTTAGGTCTGGCTTGATAATAAACCCAGATGCTGGGAAGGATATCAGGAGACTCCTCTCTTCAGCTGGTTACTCAGGTAATTTCACTAAGATAGAGCTAGGGAGGAGAGTTGTTTTAGGTTTAGATAGCGCGGGCGTTGATGAAGTCCTTGTGATGCATGATAACAGCGGGTTAGGGGAGGATGTCGTTACTTCCCTGGAAGGTAAAACATCGACGAGGCTGACTTTAATCCCCACTAGAGGGACTGGAACGGTTCTAGACACTATAGAGGGTGCTTCAAGAATGAGGGACCTAGATGTTAAGTCTTTAGTGGTTGTAGGCGGTGACGGCACTTTAAGAGCTGCTTTCAAGGGCGCTTCTGAAGTCCCTCTAGCCACAGTGAGCGCGGGGACGAATAACGTTACTGGTGCTTTTTACGACGCGTCACTAGTCGGTTACGCCGCTGGGTTAGTGGCGGTCGGGAGGATTGAGTTAGGGGACGCCGTCAGGAGGGTTAAGTTACTGGAGATCTTCGTCAATGAAAGACCGCAGGACGTGGCCGTGATAGACGTTGCAGGAATTAGGATCCCCTACGTAGGGGCCAGAGCCGTGTCTGAGGTTGAAAGCATTGAATTTGCTGTGTTCAGTAAGGGAGAGCCAACAGACGTGGGACTTGCCTCCATCCTAGGTTTCCTCAGACCGACGGGTTTCGACGAAGATGTCGGTTTCTTAGTGGAGTTCGGCGACGGTTTCAGCGAGGTTAACGCCGTGATAATGCCTGGGGTCTTCAAGAGAGTGGGTATTAAGAGGGTGAAGCAGTTGAACGTTGGGAGCCTCGTGAGCATTCCTTCAGGGACATACACGCTAGCGCTGGATGGGGAGAGGGAGTTGGAAGTGTGTAGCAGTGACGACGTTAAGGTGATGCTATCTCGCAAGGGTCCGCTACTGATAAACATCCCTAAGGTGCTGGGGATCTATGCAAGGAATAAAAACTACTAAACACATAGTAAATTGTAGCGGTGCGATCCATGGTTACTGAGATCAAGATCCCTAAACTCGGCTTAACCATGACTAAAGGCTTCATTAAGAAATGGCTGAAAAACGAGGGCGAGAGAGTGGAGAAGGATGAGGCTCTGTTCATAATAGAGACCGAGAAAATAACCTCAACAGTAACCTCCCCCGCTTCAGGTCACCTGCTGAAGATACTTGCTGGGGTCGGGAGCGAGGTTCCTGTGGGACAGGTCGTGGCTTACGTGGGTGAACCCGGGGAGAGCGTACCAGGCATCACCCCACCCCCAGCTGCTCCAGCACCACTAGCCCCTAAAGTCAAAGCAACACCGAGGGCTAGAGCCCTGGCCCAGAAGGAGGGAGTAGACTTAAGCCTAGTTAAAGGGACAGGTCCTGAAGGACTGATTACAGAAGGTGATGTGCTGAAGTACGTGCATGAAGCAAGGGCTAAGACCAAGCTCGGTCTCAGGGTTAAGGAGGTTATACCTCTAACCCCATTAAGAAGGACCATAGCAGAGAGGATGACCGCCAGTTTAAGGGATATGGCTCAGGTAACCCTCTTCAGGGAGGAGAGCGTTGAAGCACTAATTAAGCTGAAGAACGAGCTAGATTCAATCATACATAGAGAAACAGGCCTCAGACTGACATACACGCCGATCTTTATAAAAATAGTTGCTGAGGGCCTCAGGAGATTTCCATTAATTAACTCAACGCTTGAGGAAGACTCGATTAAAGTCGTTGATGAGGTAAACGTGGGTTTTGCTGTAGCTGTCGATCACGGTCTCGTGGTACCGGTTGTCAAGGACGCAGATGTGAAGGACTTAAAGACGGTGGTTGTTGAGGTTAACGAACTGGCTCGCAAGGCTAGGGAAGGGAGACTAACGTTGGATGAGGTTCAATGCGGGACGTTCACAATAACTAACCTAGGTATGTACGGTATCGAGGGATTCACTCCAGTAATAAACACACCTCAGGTAGCTATCTTAGGTATAGGCAGGATCGTTGACAAACCCGTCCTTATAGGTGATAAGTTAACGAGCAAACCTATGGTGGTGTTTAGCTTGACTTTCGACCACAGAGTTGTTGACGGTCATACAGCCGCGCAATTCTTAGACACCGTAATAAGGATCATACAATCAGAGGAGGAGCTACGTAAGGCGTTAGCAATCCCATCCCATTGAGGGCTCTGCATCACTGTGGACTAATCGAGGTTTGAGGAGGCTGTGATCACACCTACCGTAGAGGTCCTAATACGACGTCACACCCTAAAATACTAACGAATACTTTCAGGGAGGCCTAGCGTTAATGTAAGTCAGGGTTTGAACTCTGTGTAGTTACTAGTTATAACCGGTGGAATTTTTAGAAGCATAAATAACGAATAAAGTTTAAATTAAGGGTTAGAGTATATTTCTTGTGTGAAACGCTTGATAGATTACGAGGCTCTTCATAACGACCTCGTTAACGTCGTGAAGCTTAAGGGAGAACCAGTATGGTTTAAACTCTTCGAGGATGTCGTTAAGGACATCCCCTACCTTGATAAAAACCTAGCCCTGTGCCAAGTAATTAAGTTGGCAGCCGTATATGGCAAGGTTGTAGGCGTTAATGAGAGTAATGTCGATGCTTGCGTTGTCGGCACCTACATCCTGGGCTTTAGAACGCCGCCTGAAGACCTTATGAGGAGGTGGGTGGAGGGTTTTGCATACACAGAGGAACTCTTCAAGAAGCTTGTAGAGGGTGTCCATGCTGTAGAGATGGGTAAGTATAAGTCAGGGATCTTCGCACCTCTAAAATACTTTAAGGAGCTGAGATTAGACCCTGAGGGAGTGATACTCATAGCTAACTCTACCCAAGCATACTTACTGCTGGTAGGGTATTTTGATAGTGTCGGGGTTAAACCAGCGTCTGATTTCAACGGTCATGCGGCGTGCGAGTTAGTCGCCACCTTGATGAAAGGTAAGAGCCCGTGGTTAACGATACCATGCGGTGGGGCTAGGGCTATAGCTGAGGCACAAGACGATGAGCTCTGGCTCAGCATGAAGATCACTGACCTACAGAAAGTCGTTGAGAGGCTGAAATCTCTTGGCCTGAAATACCCGCCACCGATTTACCAAATGTTAACTATACCACCGGCTCCAGAGCATCCGTTGACGTACTTAATAACGAGGGAAACGCCTAAGTAGAGGCTCGTTTTTAAACCTATTCTCTACTATCGACTCAGGGGCTCCCTAACTCATTTTTATTCCGTAGTGATAGAGTGACTAATGTTGATGGGTTGGAAAGAGTTAGTGTGACCGTTAGGATTTCCTTGCTTCTGTTCGTTGAAATGTTTATGATTATCACGGTCGCGTGCCCTGGACTCAGCACTGCAGGCAGTTTTAACGGGTTCCCTATTGTTTCCCTCCCAGACTTCTTAAGAGCTACGTAGGGATTATCTCTCAACGTCTCGTTGTACTGTGATATGATGATCTTGCTCGCGTCGTTGAAGAGCACGGTGATTGTAGTTATGAGTAGTGCTTGAGGGTATCTGCTCGTAGTGTTTATTATTAAGCTCGAGTCACTCACCGCCCACCAACCACTAACTGACTTAAGTATCGCCTCACCCTCGGCTCTGCTCTGGATCACTGCGCTTGCGTATCGAGTGAACTCTGTAAGCTTGTAGAGCAACGTGATCATGAAGGAAACTATAATCATGAATATCAGTATTAAAGCAGCTATGCCGATCACGGAGCTAATGCCGCCTCTAGATCTTCGACGCAATGCCTTCAATCAAACCACCACTATGTGTGACCTTAACGTTAACTACGGTGAGGTTTTCAGGTAATTGACACACGATCTCGACTATGTCGTAAGGCCTCAGCTCAAGTTCTTGGGTGCAGTTCTCGGTTAGTGTCTCGTCAGCATAGATGCTGTAAATCCTAACCGGGTAAGCTCCTGAAGAAACTATCACGTGTAGGCGGTAGCTTCCGTCTATATATGTGGCGGTAATCACTAAATTCGAGTTCATGCTGACCCTAAGCTCTGTGAACTCCCCGGACAACACGGACTCACTTAAACTCATCACAGCGTTAAAATGCGCGTATATGAGGGCAAGAGCGCCCAGAACCACGATAAGTAAGATGACATTAGCGACATACGCGCTAACGCCTGAACAAAACCTAAAGCAACGCATAACCACCCCTCAGCCCACTTCAATATTAACTTGAGCGATTAATAATATAGTTAAAACGTCCCGCTAGATGGAGTCTTTCGGCAGGTCTCTATTGATTAGGGTTTCTTTAGAGTTTTTTATTCACCTAGAGTATATTATCACGGTGTGTTGATAGTGCTTCGGTCAGGCGTCTCCCCAATTATAGCTACTATAATCCTAATATTAATCGCTATGGTAGCAGGCGTCTTACTGTGGGTATGGGTTAGCGGTTACGTGTCAGGAGGTCCAGGGGTACGCCCAGCTCTAGAGGAGAGGATAAAGGTAGAGGCGGTTTCGCTTCAAGCGGGTTTCATCAAGATCTACGTGAGGAACGTAGGCGATGTACCAGTCAACGTTAGTTCTGGGTATATCCTAGATATTAACGGGAACTACGTGCTGGGAGGACCTATAGACGAGGTCCGAATCCGCCCAGGCGAAGTTAAAGACGTAGTGATCCCTCGTGATGGGTCCTTAATACCGAACAATATCTACGTAGCTAAGATAGTAACACAGAGAGGTACAGAGGCTCTGTACTCGTTCGTATACGCTCATTCCTGAGGAGGTCTTCAGGAAAAGATATAAGTCTCTGAATACTGGAGTAATAATAGTAATGGGGGTTTAGGTGGACTCACTCAATAAGGACACCGTTAGAACTAGTTACGCCATACCTTCCTTGATTGAAATAGGAGTTGAAATCAGAGAGGGGGTTGACGGTAAGCTCAAGTACTTCGTGCACGAGCCCATCTTAAGTGAGTCTGGGAGGGCTCTTCTCAGGAGTTTTATTGAGAGAGTCTATCGTGATGTATCTCTCATGAAGATTCTCTCAACTTACGACTTCTCCGACAGGTCTTTCAGTGAGGTCTTCAAACTAGTTAAGGACTACTACAGGAGGGTCTCGCCTGGGTTATTCAAGTCTTTTGGCAAGTCCCACACTTATCAGTCCACAGACGAGTCGGAGGTCGCTTCCGTAGCTTACTACGTGATGCGTGATCTGATAGGTTACGGTCCTATAGACCCGTTAATTAGGGATCGGGAGATAGAGGACGTGACATGTAACGGGGTTGGAATGCCTATCTACGTGTTTCATAGGGAGTTTGAGTGGCTTGAGACCAATGTAGTCTTTCCGGACGCGGAAGGCCTTGAGAAGGTACTCAGGGTTTTAGCAGTTAAGTCCGGTCAGGAACCGTCGATAGCCAACCCTATAGTTGAGGGGGTTCTGAAGCCGGAGGGTTTTAGAGTACATATAGTATTAGACACCGTCTCGAGGAGGGGTCACTCCTTCTCTATAAGGAGATTTAGAGAAACACCGTTCACTGCGGTTGAGTTGTTGGAGAGGGGTGTGCTTGACGCAGGTCTTGCAGCGTTGTTCTGGATAGCTGTTGAGAATAAGCAGGGTTTAGTCGTTTACGGACCTACCGGCTCTGGCAAGACAACTTTGCTTAACGCGCTGGCTATGTTCCTGCCACCTGAGATGAAGATAGTTAGCGCTGAAGACACTCCTGAGATATACATGCCCTTCCACGAGAACTGGGTTTCAATGGTCACTAGACTCAGCACAGATCCGAAGATCCTGAACGTCACTCTACAGGCTCAGATAGAGTCCGCTATGAGGCAACGACCGGACGTGTTAATATTGGGTGAGATTAGATCTAGGGAGGCATACGCGTTCTTTCAAGGGGTCTCGACAGGTCACGGGGGACTGACGACCGTACACGCGGAGAGTCTTGAGGCTTTAATGAGAAGGTTAACATCACCGCCAATGAACGTACCTAAGTCAAACCTCGCAACAGCTAAACTGTACGTTAATATTTTGAGGGTACCCCTACCTAACGGCGTCGTTAGGAAGGTTGTCTACGTCTATGAGGTCACTGATTACGATTCGTTAAAGGACTTGATAGAGTTAAAACTCATCTCCAAGTGGGATGCGGAGAGCGACTCATGGGTTCTTGACTTAAGAGAAAGCTCGGTTCTCAAGGCAGTGGCTCAGTTAAGCCTGAGTAATTACGAGAATATCCTCACGGATTTGATTAGAAGAGCAACTGTCCTTCGCTACGCCGCAGCGAGGGGGGTCGATATATTCGAGTTTCACTCACTCCTTAGGCGTTATAAGAGAGAGCCTGTCAGGACCTACGAAGACGCCAGAGGTTTCTTAGGGGACTCCTATAGGTTGATGCTACATGAGTTGGAGGAGAGAAAGAGTCTTTAGCGTTGTTCTATCGGTCAGCAACGCCGTAACACGCTTCATGAGTAAACAGTACTTAAGACAACCCGGCTTCGAGGACATTATTATAGGGTCTGGGATTAGCGCGAGCTCCGAGGAATATGTGGCTAAAGCCTCAAAGCTGTCGGCTCTAGCTGTGGTTCTTTCAGCCTTAGTGACTGGCATCTACATGTACACGCTAAGCGGGAGGCCTATCCTCTCGTTAGCTGGGTGTCTCATCATCGCTTTAGCTGCAGTGCTTCCGTTAACCTATGGAGTCTCGTTAGCCGTGCCAATCCTTGCATATAAGAGTAGGGGTGAGGTTATCGAGGCGAGGTTCACTTTGTTCGCCTCGTTGGCGTCATTAACAGCTGCTTCAGAGAGGGATGTGCTTAAGATTCTCGAGGTTCTTTACTGCAACTACCAAGACGTGCTCAAGGATTTCATGGTTGAGCTAAGCATGATAGTATCCCTCGTTAGATTAGGGTTTCCCCTACATGAAGCCTTAACTAGGGCTGCACGCGTTACTCCCTCACCCACGCTGAAGGAGGTGTTACTCGGTCTTTCAGAGGCTGTGAGGATAGGTAGCGGACCTTTAGAGTTAATGAGCTCGATGACCGGGCGGTACTTAGATAGGTATCCTCTGAAGGTTGAAAGCGTTGTTAATGAGCTGGGTGTGACGCTTGAGATTTACTTGGCTGTAGCGCTCTTAGTCCCTGTCCTGGTAGGTTCTTTAGGGGCTCTACTAGTGTTTAGCCCGATGGGAGGTCTTACTTTCGAGCTAGTGGTGTTCATGCTGTCCTACGTGCTGGTTCCGGTCTCGTCCTTAGCGTCGCTAGTGGCTGTAGATGCCATAGTCTCTAAGGTGGTGATTTAAATGAAGGGTCTTCGCAGGATAGTCTACGCGATTTCAACGCTCCTGCTCCTATCGATCGTAGGGCCTTTGGTCATTCCGACTATCTTAAGCTACGCAGGGTTCCTCACGCCTCAGCAGGGTGTTGGATTCGCGTTCTTGACGAGACCTGTTCCGCTAGTAGTTCTAATAAATGACATTACCTACTTGACCGTAGGGTTGGTGGTAAGCGGTATCACTCTTTCAACCTACATATGGCTTAGCCCAAGGATCTCTAAGGTCGAGAAGGTTAGGATACAGTTAAGTGATGTACTAGGGGTTTTCTCAACTCATATTGAGGCAGGAGTCCCTGTGATTGAGGCTCTGAGGAAGACTGCTGAGTTCACTGGAGCCCCGATATCCGAGTACCTGGAGGCTTACGCGTACTTGATCACCGCTGGTGAGGATCCGTTAAGGGCTGAAGCGATAGTTACTCAAGGCTTACCCAGAGAGGCAAGACTTGTTTTCACCTCGATATCACAGGCTATTAAGTCGGGCGGCAGGTACGTCGAGGTACTGTCACATGGCGAGAAATATTTAAGACAGTTAATGAAGCTTGGTGAGATGAGGAGAGGCAGGCTGGCTGAGTACAAATTAATACTCCTACTCTCTGTCTTAGCTTACGCTTTCTCAGCCATAGTCACGTTTAAATTAGTAGGCTCAATAAGCGGTAACATAGCTAAACTACCTCTCGTGTTCAGCCAGATCGACCTTGAGCTACTGAGATCTACCTACTACATATCCGCGCTCATACTAACATCAATAACTTCAGTGATAGTAAGTAAAGCTATAGAAGGACATTTCGTGAAGTCACTGAAGTACGTCTCCTTACTCACGCTCATGGTAACGGCGATGTTCATAGGGTCCCAAGCAATATAGGCGCGTAAAGCGTTAATCGAACCTATTATCGTTATATATATACTCTTAAATTTAATGCGGATCAACCAGAATATGTTAGGATGGGATGTCGCGTCATGTCAGTCACGCCTTCGCGAATAAGCAGGGATGAGCTGATATCCTACTTAACGTCTTATTCCTCCAGGGTCATGCCAGGGCTCCTGAATGTACTTAACAGGTTTTTCATTAAGCAGTTCGGCACTGACGTGATCAATCTTTTCTTAAACGACTCCCTCAAAGTCTACAACACGTTGCTGAACATATACGGGAATGAAGATACCGCGACCTTAATCATAGCTTACCTTCTGGTTAAACCCATACTCATCAGGCTTGGGAGGCTTGACCTCACTGACAAGGCAATAGTGCTCGCTACTAAAGACCCAGAAAGCTTCAAGAAGCTACTTAGATCACTAGATGTGGATCTATAACGGGACGGGTTGTTGTGCGTAATACCGTTTAACACTCAACAGTCGCCTTATTACCTACTCCCTCCTCCACAGCCACGATTATTCGTTGAGACGCGTATGATTTCTTTAATTCACTACATATATGAGTAGCTACGCATTCCGCCGTAACTAGGGTGCAGTCGAAGTCCTTCAGCTTAACTGTGAAGGGTGCATTGAACGCTATCTTCGTTACGTCCTGTCTAGGAACTAGGAATGAGTAGTTGAGGTTCTTTATCAACCCCTCTGTAAACTTCCTCAGCTCAATGAAATCAACAACCCAGAGAGGGCCTGAAGGGCCTTCTACGCAGGCGCTGACGCTAAATGTATGGCCGTGAAGAAGCAGTTCTCCGTTCACTGGCGTGTAGTGAACAGCGTTGAAATTCAAACCAGTAACGCAGTCTTTAATTAACCTCCCCTTTAAACCCACTGAAGATCCTCCTCAACTCATCTACGTTCCAGGACATTTTAGGCACGTACTCCACCCACCGCTTGTAAGGCAGAGTGAATCTCTTACCGAACTCTACGTTCAGAAGCCACATCTTATCCCTAAGAACCTCAAACCCGTATTCCCTTCCAGCACTCTCCAGAAACTCAACAATGTATTTAATCATGGAGAAAGGAGTAACGAACTGAGCTAAGCCGAGTCCTCGGTCTATTCTATAGCCGCAGGAAACAACTGTTGGGTGTGTGGTTAGCGCCTCACATAAGCCTTTAATGACTGCGGCGTCTCTAGATTTAACGCTGACGAGAAGGGACGTTCCCAGGGCCGCAGGGTAGATAGGGAGGGACATAAGTCTAATCCCCTTAATCAAGTAAGGCACGTGATTCCTGGCATGCCTCCGTAGTTTCCCTACGGAGATGCCTAAAGCCTTAGCTATATCAACTTGCTTGATGAACGCGTCTTTCTCTAGTTCTTTAATAATACCCAGGTCTAGAGCGTCGAAAGGTACTTTATTCTTCGACTCAGTCTCTTTACCTTGTGATTCAGTTATTACGACCTCCACGAACCTCTTCAGCTTTTGAAGGGATTCCGCACTGAATCCGCTCTCCGGCGAGAACGCTGACTCAATGCCGTACGTAGTGAAGGAAGTCTTATTCCTCAGCCTCTCATGGAACTCCATGACGACGGAGTTCTCAAGAGACTTCAACGAGGCTGAGAGATCCTCCATGTCCACCGGTATGTAGAGAGAGTAGAAACGCTTATCAGGGAACGCATACACCACCGCTCTAAGGAATTTCATGAATTTAGCTGAGGATTCGGTGAGAAGGTCTTTATCAGTTATGATCACCGCCAGCTTAAGTCCTAAATTACTCAGAGAGTAGTCGACAGTGAAGTAGAAATACCTGGCTTTCAGTAGAGTGTTTATCCTAATTAGGACGGATCTCAGATCCTCCCTCAACAACTCAGCTAGTTCCTTAGCTATCTGGAACTTCCCAACAGTTCTTATCCCGTAGAGAGCCTCTAGGAATTCGGGTGTAATTAACTTCATGTCCAACGACCATGAGTCTGTTGATCCACTACCCCCTACAATAACATTACATACCTTAATTCTTATAAGGCGTTAAGCGTATCACTGCCCTCGTGTTTTTGTATATTGTGAGAGTAAAGTTAAAGTTTTTATAGTTACTTATCTATTGGTGAATACATAAAATGAAGCCTGAAACAACCGTTAGACTGGTTGAGATACTTGAGACCCTTAACAAGAATAGAAAGCTACTGTACGTTGCTGCGATCCTAACTATAGCTCTAGCCAAGACTAAATTTGGTGTAGGTATCCTCGGTGACGAGAACCCGCGTGACTGGTCTGTTCTCTAAGTTTAGTCTTAGTTTTTAATCCTATTTAATAGTAGTCTCGGTATTTCTTCGTTCTGATATATCTTCAGCAAAAGCATCTTTAACACGTCCTCTGCTGAGCCGTTGTTTGACTCCAGTACTATCGCATCGAGGTCCTTCCCGTACGTCATTCTTGACATTATGTTTAACGTTGGAAGGAGTCCTGGCGCCACTTTCTTCAACTCACTAAGATTTATCCTATGACCCACTACCATATCCCCTAATAAACTATTAGTCATTAACGACTTGTAAGTTAGTGCAGGTTAGTGTGTAGTTTCATTGACAGTAAAGTTTATAAGTCTTTTTAACATTAATGCTTTGTATAATTTGATTACGACTTACTGCTTTCCACGACTTTCCGCAGGACCATGAAAGTTTCAGTTGATTGTATCTCCTCTATTGAGGGTAGGTACTTGAGTAGGTATCTTGAGAGTTCCTCCCAGTTCCTCACCCAGACCCTGAGGATTATGTCATATGCGCCGGTCACTATCACAGCTTCCTCCACGTAGGGTAACCCCTCCCTGTTCCTGGACTCGCTAACCAGTTTGTTTGCTAGCTCAAGTTGATCTAGCTTACCAACCAACCCCTTCCTGACTTTAACTGCTATATATGCGTAGTAGTTATACCCCAGTGCTTCAGGCCTTACGTTAACCGTATACGCCTGTATAACACCAGCATCCTCAAGCTTCTTTATCCTCTGCACGACGGTGGTCCTTGGTTTCTCTAACTTCCTAGCTATCTCACTTGACTTCAGTCTCGAGTTCTTCTTCAGTAACTCTATTATCCTTAGGTCTAACTGATCGATACCTAGTTTACTCCCTTCCACGTTCATGGAACCTCCACTACTCCGGGAGGTTTCGGAAACGGTGTCGCCTCCCATATATATTTCAGTCTGAGTAAATATCTCGTGTACCTCTCAACCCCAAGCCCGAAGCCTGCTGACGGCGCTATACCTGCCCTCACAGCGTTGAGGAACCAGGAATACTTACTCGTATCCTCCTTCAACTCCTTCAGCCTCCTCACAATGAACTCGTACCTATATTCCCTCTCGCCGCCGTCTATGAGCTCCCCGAACCCATTAGGTAGTATTAAGTTGAAGTCCCTGTTCCTACCTGCCTCCACCTCATCCGGCATGTAGTAAAAACCCCTACTCACTGAAGGGAACTTAACCAGCCAGAAGGGCCTTCCAATCTCCACGCTTAACCACTCCTCAGCCTCCTGAGGCAGTTCCTCCCTCTCACCAATGTTGAAGCCGTGTCTCCTGACCCTCTCCACAGCCTCACTAAACGTTATCCTCTCGTACGGTGGTCTAGGGCACTTCAGACCCGGGTTAAACTCATCAACAATATCTCTGGCCTCACTGACCACGTCCTCGCAAGACTCGTAAACAAGCTTCTCACCAAGCCTCATCACGTCATACATCGAAGCCCCTGCCCACTCTAAGTCCAGTTGAGTGAACTCTATTAAGTGTCTTCCAGTCCTGACGTTGTCAGGCGGTTCCTCTCTCACGTTCCTTGCAACGAAGAACATCTTCCCCAGGACCGACGCGATAACCTGCTTATACATTATAGTGCTTGAGGATAGTTCGTAAGGCGTGTTATAAACGAGTGCAGTGACTTTCCTAGCCCCTCTTAAACCAGGGTCACTGACTACGCTTAAGACAGGCGGTAGGAGTTCGGTGAAGCCCTCAGAATCCAGAATGTCCCTTAAACTCTTTACTAGTAGGTGTTGAAACTTAATGACTTTTAAGTACCTCGGCACCCTCACCCACATGTAGAAGTGCCTGGCAAACAAATCAGGCTTCGACGGGTCCAGGGCGGGGTAGCTGAAGGGTTTCTCACCAACGTTAAGAACCTCCACTACCTGACCTTCAACCCCGTCAGAGAGCCTGACCTTAAGGAATACCTCCCTACCTGACCTAACAGCATCTAAGACATAGCTACTCTGAAGCGAGTTGTTCAACCTAACATCAATCAACTCACTGCCGGCACTAACCCGGATTAAGTGCTCGTCAACTACCTCAAAAACCCTTCCAACAACGAACTTACCTGAATCCCCCATTATCACCATCTGTAAAGCTTCCAAAGCGAAAGCAATTTAAACACATGAGCTATAATTACTATTTAATCAAAAAAGCAAACACACTTAGCATTAAATCAATAGCGTATAAACACCAAAATGACTTTTAATCCCTCTTACAAATGACACTTCGTTACATGAAGCTTAGTTTTGTATAAAAACGATTAGATATGTGAGACTCTATTAATTGAAGTGTTGTTGGGTGAGTCGTGGAGCCGCCGCCGGGAATTGAACCCGGGACCTCTGCCTTACCAGGGCAGCGCTCCACCAGGCTGAGCTACGGCGGCACTTAAATCCATTTGATTATAATTCTAAGGTATTTAAATCTCAAGCCCTAAGGTAGTGTAGTCAAGCCGTGGTAACGGCTCAAGCCTTGTCCTTCAGCGCGGGGAGTGTGGTCTCAGGCTACAGGGTTGTGTTAAGGTTTAGGAGCCCGGTTACCTCTATGTGGTGGGCCCGGGGGGACTTGAACCCCCGACCTACGGGTCTCGCCAAGTCTTTCCTATCATCCCTTTCGGTCCTTAGACCCGTAGAGGACTGGAGCCCGCCGCTCTGCCTAGCTGAGCTACGGGCCCACCTCCGCTCATCAATTTATTGAATATATTGGAGTTTTTAAATATCTACCGCAATTCCCTCTAGGGATGTTTTTGAGTCCTTGGAGGTTGAAATGCAGGGAGTGTGATACGGAATGGATCCTTAACGTTAGCTATGACCTTAGCGAGTTCGCTCAATTGTATCATTACTGCAGGGTATGCGGTAAGAACACTTACCACGACATCCTAGGTCCTTCGAGAAGTTAAGAAACACCTACGGCTCATTGCGTCACTCGTTCAACCGGGCGAAGTTCACGCCTCCTCAGGATCCGTAGTGCTCTCAGCTAATCGAGTTTACATGTCCTGGGGGCTTATGAGAGGTTGGTCCATCAGTTGTTTAAGCTGACGCTTCAAGAAATCTACGAATTCCTCGATGATCATTGACCTCTGGACACCTGTACGACGTTCCCTCACGTTGACGGTGTTGGTCTCCCTCTCCCTCTCACCAACCACCACTATATAGGGTATCCACTCCACACCAGCGTCACGGATCCTCTTCCCAAGACTGACCTCCCTACCGTCAATATCAACGCGGATGCCTATCTGCGTTAGCCTCTCGGCCACGTGGTTGGCGTATGTGATTAGCTCACGGTTAAGCGGGATGATCTTAACTTGAGTGGGCATCGTAAATACTGGCAGGTAAGGAGTCTTACCGGAAGTCTCCAGCCTTAGCGCTCTGTCAATAAGAGCATACATCAATACCTCGGAAGGACCTGCTAACTCTGATGAGAGTACTGCAGCATGCCTAGACCTAATGACTGAGTCCTTGATCTCCATACTCATAGAGGTTCTTGTGACTAGCGTTGCTACGTTTCTTGAGTCGATGTAATAGAACTCCACCGATAGCTCCCACGGGCCCTCACCCTCCCTAACAACTATCACGACCTCCTTGAACGCCTTGCTGAGCACCCTGCCCATAGGCTCCCACAAACCTTCATCGTACTTCCTCGAAGACACCCTGATAACTGGTACTAGGTATTCTCTTAACTCAAGGGCCTCAAGCACGTTGAGTATGTGTTTAGTTAACTCTAGCATTAATTGAATGGACTCCTCAGCCTTCTTAAGGAACACTGTCAGTTGAGGTTTCTTCATACTACTTAAGGAGCTTCTAAAGTCGCTTGCCCTAGTTGCTTTAATCACGACAGCCGCCTCATATAAGTAATAGGACCGGTTCTCGTCGGCCATACTTAACCCCCCGGCCATCTCGACGTGGTTAAGGGCTACATCGCTACTTACGCAGTGCTTGAGGCCCTTCTCACTAATAAAACATATGGAATCACCTTCGCGACTTGCTTCGGTAGCGTAACCACATGTAACGGCCTTTAGGCCGTGTAAATTGAAGACGCCCTCAGCCCTCCTCAGGATTGACTCGCTTAGATTCATTAACGCTTCATCAACACAGACGCCTCGCCCTAACCTGTAAAGTCTTATACCTGACCCGTTCTTAACGAGTCTGAAAGAGAACTTCTTGAAGAGCTCCTTAACACCCTCGTTGACTCTCCACTCATCAAGCGTCCCCTCGCTCAAGCACATACAACTGCGGAGTACGCTCTCAAGTTCTCTAGGGTATTCCCTCCCAGGACTCACCGCAATTAAGTCACCCTCCTTGCTCATGATGTAACATTCGCTAACCACCCCTCTCACGGCAGGTGGTACCTCAGGCCTGTATTCTCTTGAAAGCTCTGAGAGAGGGTGGCCGTAACAGTTAATGGTGAATTGTTTATACCAGCCGAAAGGAAGTCTGAAGATCGGTACCTCTTTAAGAGCCTCACGCGTTCTAACCTCCAACACGCTTAACACGCCTAAGGCCTCCTCAGGTCTTGCGAGGTTTCTAGATAGGTGAGCGTACGGGTAAAGAACAATAGATGAAGGCCTCAACCTCCCTGCTAAGTCTTTAATATCATCAACGAACTTAACGCTTATCTGATCAACCCCCGGTAGATCGCCTTCCTCAACGCTTATGAACACGACTAACGCGTTCTTAACTCTGACCTGCGGTACAACGGCTTCCTCAGCCTCCTTAACAGCCTTCTCAGTTATCCTCGAGGAGAACTCCTCAGCATGAATAACTAATACTTTCACTTATCTCCCCATGAAATACAAGTACCTCGAAATAAATTATGTGTGAAACGCATTAAGCTTGAGTGGTGGTGCTCTAGCTTGAGGTTATTTATAGTGTTGATAACGCATTAAAATTGGGTGTGTAGTAATGAGTGAGTTCAAGCCTTCCAAGAAGATAGCGTCGCTGGAGGATCTAGAACTTACACCGACAGTCCTCTCTAAACTTATTGAGGCTGGCTATAAGACCCTTGAGGCCGTAGCAGCTGCGAACCCTGCTGAGCTGGCCAGCATAGCCGGGATACCTTTACCCACCGCTCAGAGGATAGTTCTTAAGGCCAGGGATCTGCTGGGTCTTAAGTTCAAGACCGCTCTAGAGCTGAGGGTTGAGCGGGCTAAGATAGGTAGGATAAGCACAGGCTCCAGGAGTTTAGACGCCTTACTCGGCGGCGGCATCGAGACTAAATCTATCACAGAGCTCTTCGGCGAGTACGGGACCGGGAAGACTAACATATGTCATCAGCTCACCGTTAATGTTCAGCTGCCTGAGGATAAGGGTGGTTTAGCGGGAAAGGCTCTCTACATAGATACTGAAGGAACCTTCAGGTGGGAGAGGATTGAGTCAATGGCGAAGAGCGTTGGCTTGGATCCGGAGATAGCCATGAGGAATATAATATGGGCCAGAGCTATAAATAGCGACCACCAAATATCGCTTGTCGATGAAGCCACTAACGAATTACTACCTAACGAAAGCATTAGGTTGCTTGTAATTGACTCCGTGATCAGTCACTTCAGGGCAGAGTATACCGGTAGGGAGTCTCTTGCTGTAAGACAGCAGAAGCTTAATAAACACCTCCATGACCTGGCAAGAATAGCTGAGGCTTTCGACATAGCTGTAGTGGTTACTAATCAGGTGATGGCGAGGCCTGACCTCTACTACGGGGACCCTACTCAGGCGGTAGGAGGGCATGTGTTAGCTCATGCACCCGGTGTTAGGATTCAGTTAAGGAAAGGCAGAGGTAATAAGAGGATTGCAAGGGTTGTTGACGCGCCACACCTCCCTGAAGGGGAAGCGGTCTTCGTGATTACTGAGGAGGGTATTAGAGACGCAGAGGAGTAAGTAAGTTGGATTTCAGCGAGTCAGTGATCGTCGCGGCAACGCTAGTCACGCTTTCATACGCCTCCGTCACCGACCTGAAGCACAGGGAGGTCAAGGAGTATGTGTGGGTGCCTGCAACCGTCGTAGCGGTGTTACTCAACACCCTGCTTGGGAGGTACGGTCTCCTGGAGTTGTTTCTTGCCTCGCTTCCAGCGGTTTTAGTCCTGGTTCTGGCCTTACTTGATATGATGGGTGGGGCGGACTTCCTAGCGTTGCTGGTCGTGACGCTAGCCCACCCGAGGATATACCCTAAACCAGTGACTTACCTTACATTGATCTACTCCCTAGCATTCCCAGCGGCCTTAATCCTATGGAATCTCGTTCAGGGATTGAAGAATCTCAATCGATTTAAGAAAGTGAAGTGTTCTAGGGGCAGTAAGTTCATGCTACTGTTTTTAGGGAGGCCTGCAAGGGTCGGTGACTTCCTCGGATCTAAGTTCACCTACCTGCTTACAATACCTTCAAGGCCTGAGGAGGATCTCTTCGAGTGTCGTATGTCTTTCTCCATGGATGATATTCATGAGGAAGGTCTTAAAGAGTACGTTAGCGAGTTAGTTAGGGGTGGACGGCTCGGCCTTGATGAATTAATATGGGTGACTCCTGGAATGCCTCAGATAGCGTTCTACTTACTCGGTTATATAGCGGCTTTAATAACTCCCGAGGCTTTACTCCGCTTTATAATTCCTTCAACCTAGTTAAGGTGGGTGATGCAGTGGGTTCACACAGTACGAAGGTGCTCTGGGCTCCATGGAGGATGAGCTACATCACTAGAGGCTCGGTTGAGGGTTGTATATTCTGTAAGGCCGCGGTCGGGAGTGATGAGGATAACTACGTTATCTTAAGGTCTGAACACAGCTTAGCGATGCTTAACGTGTTCCCCTATAACACAGCACACGTGATGATAGCACCCGCAAGACATGTAGCCAGACTTGAGCTACTGGCTACTGAGGAAGCACTAGAGATATTCAACGTGCTCTCCAGAGTTATCAGAGCAATCGACGAGGAGTACGGTCCTCAAGGCTATAACATAGGGGTTAATGTTGGTAGGATCGCTGGCGCCGGTGTGGAGTCCCACATCCACATCCACGTAGTCCCTAGATGGTTAGGTGACACTAACTTCATGCCGGTGACTTCAGGCACTAAAGTAATGCCTGAAGACCTACGTGTAACGTACTTAAGACTTAAGAAGAGACTCAGTCTTTGACCCTCAAGCAATTCAAGACGTTTAACTAGCCCGCTTTGAAGCAATGTGTTCAGTCGAAGGTTCTACGCTTTCCCACAGGGATTACAAAGAAATATATAGTGCTAAGGTAGTAGGTATATCGAGGTACTTGGTTTTGAGGAACGTAGTTTATGATTTAACAGGTAAAGACCTAATAACAACGCAAGAGTGGAGTATTGATGAGCTAAGGATAACGCTAAACCTAGCTAAGGAGTTTAAGTGGACGGCGCACTACTACGGGATAGGCAAGATACCACCCATCCTTGAGAGGAAGACGTTCTTCATGCTGTTCTTCGCAGGATCCACTAGGACTAGAGCGGCTTTCGAGGCTGGAATGACATACCTGGGCGGCCACGCGCAGTACATCAGTGTTCAGGAGACCCGTATTGGGGAGGGTGAGGCTGTTAAGGACGTCGCAGCTATGTATGAGAGGTACGGTCACGGTTTAGGGGTCAGGGTGCTGGATAAAGCCATTGACTATAGGCACGGTGCCGGCAATTACGTTATTCGTGAGATCGCTAAGCACGTGAGGATACCGGTTATCAACATGGCTGACGATCAGTTCCATCCAACCCAAGCCTTAGCGGACTACATGACCTTCGAGGAGTTATTCCCTAACGCCAGAGGTAAGAAGTACGTGATAATGTGGGCTTACTCCCCAGTGATTAGAGGTCCTTGCAGTATTAATGAAGATCTCTTGATGTTCACACGCATGGGTGTGGACGTCACGGTAGTGCATCCTCCTGGTTACGATCTCTTCCCAGACGTAGTTGAGTTAGCTAAGGAGAACGCTAAGACCTCCGGCGCTACGCTGGAATTCACTAATGACTACAGAGAGGCCTTAAGGGGCGCTCACGCTGTTTTCCCGAGGAACTGGGCGTCTAGAACTCTACAGGAGCTAGGGTACAGTAAGCACGGGCAGGAGGAGTTAAGGAATTATGAGAGATTCAAGGAGTGGAGAGTCACCAGAGAGTTAATGGACTTAATGGACAGGACGGGCGTTCTGATGCATGTCATGCCTGTATTCAGGAACGCTGAGGCTGACGACGAGGTGGTCGATAGCCCTAGGTCAATACTATACGAGCAGGCCGAGAACGGCTTGTGGACTAAGATGTCTGTGTTGACGCTCACTATGGCAGGACTTAAATAATTAACAAGAGCCCGAATAAAGCGCGCTTACCTCTGTAGTGTTTCTATAAATAACGTTTAATTAGAATCAATGTAGTGAGGTTTAAAAAGACTAAATAAGTTAAGTGACTTGTGGTGAGGTATTTGGGTAAGCCTTGGTATGTTGGTATTTGGGAGGGACCGGATTACCTATCTAATCTTGAGAGGACTCAGGAGGACGTGAAGCTTATTATCAACGCTGCGAGAGATCTGGAGAGGAAGTTTAAAGCTAAGGTCCCTACTCCTTACCTTCAAGGGCAAACGCTCTTCATGTTCTTCTATAATAGATCGTTAAGGACGAGGAATAGCTTCGAAGCCGGTATGTCTCAGTTAGGAGGGCACGCGCACTTCCTGAGCCCGCAGGATGTCTACACCCCGACACTGCCTGAGGATATGGAGGCTTATAAGACTGAGGCTATTAG
>JAWBLQ010000010.1:0-22738 GCA_038830105.1 Zestosphaera sp.
ATCATTTACTGTGTCGTAGAGCAATGCTCCATTGTAGCATTACCTCCTTAACTAAGGTGAGCATCCGTGATACTCCTTAATTTCATTAAGTCCGGTAAGCAATATAGGATTGGTGGTTTGAGTGGGGTTTAGGTCCGCGTCGAATCCTGCGGACGAGTCCGGCAGACAATATCACATAGGGGTGAAACCAGGCGATTTACCGAGGTACGTCATACTTCCTGGGGATCCTGGAAGAGTCCCTTTAATAGCTAGGTTCTGGGATGAGTACCGAGAGCTCAGCTTTCATAGAGAGTACCTAACCTACGTAGGCAGGTATAAGGGGGTTGATATTGCCGCTGTTTCGACAGGGATAGGCGGTCCAGCGACTGCGATAGCTGTGGAGGAGTTGTTCAGGGTTGGTGCTGACACGTTTGTGAGAGTCGGTACTACAGGGGTTCTGAGGAGGGATATCAAGCTAGGTGATCTAGTAATCTCAACAGCCGCTGTTAGGTATGACGGAGTTAGCAAGGTATACGTGAGGCCTGAGTACCCCGCCGTAGCATCGTATGAAGTCCTCCTAGCGTTGATCGAGGCGGCTGAAGGACTCGGCCTCAGATATCACGTAGGCATCACAGCCAGCAGTGATTCATTCTACGTCGGGCAGGGGAGACCGGGCTTCAGAAACTACCTCCCAAAGCAGTGGTCAGACATACATATAAGGCTTTCAGAAATAAACGTGCTTAACT
Organism: Zestosphaera sp.; assembly: GCA_038830105.1. Lineage (GTDB taxonomy): Archaea > Thermoproteota > Thermoprotei_A > Sulfolobales > NBVN01 > Zestomicrobium. Next base: position 726 of record JAWBLQ010000010.1, read on the forward strand.
TTGAGATGGAGGCGGCAACCATATTCACGTTAACAAACATATACGGCGGTAGGGGAGGCGCTGTCTGTGCTGCGATAGCCAACAGAGTAACAGATGAGTTCGCTCCGGGAGCTGGTGTCGAGGACGCTGTTAGAACTGCGAACGAGGCCGTGAGAGTCTTGAGGGAATGGGATGCCTTGAGAGAGGAGAGAGGTAAGAAATACTTGACGGCCGGCTTAATTAGCGAGTGGTTCTCGAGAGTGAGGTGACACGTCACGGTCAAGATATTGATAAATAACGCGTTAGTGCTGACGTTCTCGATGAAGGAGAAGACCTTAATTAGCGAGGGCTTTGTGTTCTCGGATAAAGGCAGAGTGGTCTCCGTGGATGAGGGGGAGCCGCCGGAGGAGTTTAGATACCCTGAGTTACTAGTGACTGGTAGGGAGAGGTTAATAATACCTGGTTTTAACTCCGCGTTCACTAACCTCTCTCTATACCCGCTGAGGTATGGGAAGGACTTACAGGATCTAAGTGCACACCTTAACTACTTGAGAAGACTCACCAGAACAGATATGTATTTCCTAGCTACGATGGGGTTGATGGAGCTTATTTCTAGAGGAGTCACAACAGCTTTGATAATAGACATATACCTCGATGAAGTAGCTAGGGCTGTTCACGACCTAGGGCTTAGCGCAGTTCTAGCCCCTCCACTTAACTGCGGCTTAGAGGAGTTCACCCCTGAGAATGAGTTGCGTCTGTTACTTAACAGATGGCATGGTAAAGTGGAGGGAGTCTCTGCAGGAATCGCCGTCTGTGGGGAGTTAAGCGAGGACGTGAGAGCCCTAGCTAGGGATTACGGTCTTAAGGTGTTTGTTGTAGGCGGTGACGCCGAGGACGTGACTGATTTAGACGTCATTCACATTAACCCCTCAAGCGGCTCCAGTAATAAGGTTATCAGGTGGGGACCTCAGCTGGGTCGCTGGCAACCCGGAGAGGGTCTGGGAATAGGCGTGAGACCTTCCTACAGTATGGTTGATGTTGTTAGGGAGGTCTCCTACAGGACCTCCAGACACCCGTTAGACGCGCTTTACGCGGCGACCGTTAGGAATCCGTTACTGATAGGATTGAGAGACGTAGGACCGCTTGAACGTGGGCTGAGAACGAACCTAGTGATGATGAATGCCTCAGAACCGCCAGGCTGGCCACCGCCTAGGAACCTAGACGAGATAGCTAGAGCCGTGACCGAGGGTAACCTGGAGGTAGAGACCGTTATCCTGGATGATGAGATACTGGTTGATGGAGGGGAGACCCTCACGGTAGGGAGTGACATAATACTCAAGGCGAAGAAACGCTTAGCAAACATCCTCCCAACCAAGGATTAAACCCTAACTACTGCGAGTGCTCGTAGACTCTTAAGCCCTTCTCCAAAGCGTTATTTTTAAGCTTTTGATCCTCTTAGTCTTTGGTGTAAGTGATGTCGATAGGTATGGAGATCCCCCCCGAGTGGAGGAAGTTTAGATACAAGGGTAAGACCTTAGAGGAGCTCTTAAACATGTCTATGGATCAGTTACTTCAGCTGTTACCAGCTAGAGCTAGGAGATCCCTACTGAGGGAGTCCTCGACAGAGATAATACGTAGGAAGAGGGAGTACGGCTCGGATGAATCCCCTAGGATGAAGCTGTTGAGGGAGGTTAGGAGGGCTAGGGAGTCTATGTCTCAAGGTAAGAACGTGCGGATAAGGACTCACGTGAGGGATATGATAATACTGCCTGAGATGGTTGGATTAACGATCGAAGTCCACAACGGCAAAGAATTCGTGCCGGTTAAAATAGTCCCGGAGATGATAGGACACTTCCTCGGCGAGTACGCTATAACGACCAAGCACGTCAAGCACGGCGAGCCAGGACTTAAAGCAACTCGCTCGACACTGTACGTAGCTATGAAATAACTCTGAAAGCTTAGCCACGTGATTCAACGAGGATCCTGTTAAGTCTAACAGCGTCGTTGTCGCTTAACAATATCTTCACTTCCATACCACGTCCGTACGTTATCTCTACAATCGATTGATTTCCCTCAGCTTCAACTCTGAAGCACTCCTTAAGATCCTTCCTCCCGCCGCTGACCTGATATTTCCTAACGGACTCAATACTGCGTAGGTCGATACTCAAGCTCTGAACGCCCTTAAGTCTGCTTAAGGAGTTCAGAGTCTTCAGGGACGGCTCCCCCCTCGTCTTAACGAGGACTCCCATCACTCCGGGTCCTAAGCGTATGATTAAGGCGCTTCTCTCCAGGTCTACCGTTACTGAACAACGATAACAGACTCTCTCCTGGAAGCAGTACCCGCGGAACCTCCTGACGTTACCAGTCACGACCCTCATCCAGGCTAAGTAAGCTAAACCAAGCTTATAATTGAAGTACTCTAGAGTTAAGAGGGTGCACGGATGGGGTACGAGTGGATCGATGAGATGTTCAGAGTCAATTTAAGCAAGGAAGACATAGAGGAGCTTGAGTCGACGTTAAAGGACATGAAGGAGCCTGTCGAGGTCCTTACGTTTATTGATAGTAAGTGTAGGTACTGTTCTAACACCGTGAAGCTCATGGAGATATTATCAAGTGCAAGCCCCTTAGCCGGTGGGTCTAACTTGATAAGACACGTGGTCATTAGGAGGGAGGCTGATGAGGTAGGTCTTTTCAGGAAGCACAACGTTACTAGAGTCCCTACCGTGATCATGATTGACGGCCTCGTTAGATACACTGGAATGCCAGCGGGTGAGGAGATAAGGGGCTTAATAGAGACCATGATACGTCTAAGCACAGGCAACTCCGGTTTAAGTGAGCAGTCAATCAAAGAGATATCAAAGCTCAAGGGACATGTGCAGGTGGATGTGATCGTGACCCCAACATGCCCGTACTGCCCCTACGCGGCTTTATTAGCCAACATGTTTGCTTTCGAGTCCTTCAAGTCCGGCAACAAGATGATAACGACTAACACTATAGAGGCTTACGAGAACCCCGATGTAGCGGATAACTACGGGATTATGTCCGTTCCAACTATAGCGATTAACGGGGAGGTGGAGTTTGTAGGGGTTCCCTACGAGGATCAGCTACTAGAGAGGGTTATTGATCACTCAAACAGAGAGTTCATAAAGAGAACTAAGAAGGAGGAGTACATGAGGCTGTTGAAGGAGTTAAGCGAGGAGTCAGGCAAGAAGTGAGGGTGGAGTAAAGCCCTAACACTTGACGCGGCTCAGTACCCACACGTATAGCAATCTCCTGCGTCTCCTTCCTGAAGGGCGTACCTCGAAAGTATTCTATACCTTGCCTGGATTTTCTTCTCATCTTCAGCGAGGGTTTCACTTACTTTAACCTCCCTACCGGACTCATCCCCTCTTCGCGGCGTCTCAGTTACTTCACTCACACCCTCCATCTTCCTCTCCCTAGCTATCTTACGCGTCAGTTTAGCCCCGAAGTATATAACCTGTTGGGACTTGCTCTTATCTCTATACACAGTTATTCCCTTACAACCAAGCCTCCAAGCCAGCATGTAGACATCCCTCACGTCATCGACGCTTGCCTCAGCCCTCATATTGACGGTCTTACTTGCCCCGGCATCAACCCATTGTTGCCATACAGCCTGATGTAGGACATGCCAGACAGGCTCTACGTCGTGAGCAACCACGAATATATCTCTGAGCTTCTTAGGTATGTATGGGTTCCGCCTGATCGACCCTGACTCAGCTATTAAGTTTATAACCTCCGGGTTATCAAGTCCGTACTCCCTCAGTGACTCAAGGAATAGATTATTGACTTCTATGAATGTCCCGACGGTTACCATGCGTGTGAACGCTAAGGCGAACACGGGCTCTATAGATGAGGATGTACCAGCTATTATAGATATAGTTCCCGTAGGTGCTATCGAGAGCAGTGTAGCGTTCCGGACACCGTGCTTCAACACCTCTTCGTGAAGCGAGTTCCAGTCTACCGACGGTCTCTCTCCAACCAGTGCCTTAACCTTCTCGGAAACCCTAACCTCCATGCCTGCAATGCTCATTAATTCGTTGAAAGCCCTTGAGGTCGCCCAGAAGGGTCTATAGAGCTTAGGATCCCAGGCAGGGAACGGCCCCTTCTCCTTAGCTAGCTCCACGGAAGACCTATACGCGTTATACGCTATCCACTCGCTTAAGTAGTAAGCTAGGTAAAGAGCGTCAACGGAATCGTAGGGAATGCCCAACTTAATAAGCATGTGCGCCCACCCCATAACGCCTAAGCCAACCTTCCTAGTATGCTTGGTAGCTCTCTCTAGCTGCGTTAAAGGCCATTTAGCGACGTCTATGACGTTATCCAGGAACCTGACGGCTACCCCTACATCAACCCCTAAACCAGCCCAGTCAATAACCGGCCTGCCGTTAACGTACGTCACATACCTCTCTAGGTTAATACTGCCTAAGTTACATGACTCCCACTCAAGAAGAGGCTCCTCACCGCAATTGTGATTTATTATCCCATTAGCTATGTACACATGCTCCTCAGGTACTGTGAAGTCGTAAAAATCTGCATACCCTACTTCCTCCACCTTATCAACGGTCACCCCTACATAACCCATCTTTGACTTAACAAGGTCCAATCTCTCAAACCCTTTAACGCCCTTAAAGCCTAGTACTTCTTTAAACAACTCCCTACCGCGACCTGATATCACTAGCTCGTAATGGTCCTCTGTCATGCGCCCCTTTACATCATTGCTTCTTAACTCTTTACAGGGTCTTTCGTAGATCTTCCCCACGATTCCGAGCGTTGTGAGAAGTATTTGAATGCTCTTCAGCAGGGACGAGGAGGGGCTCGTTAATTTTATTGCCTTGCCGTCATCAACGTATCCACTAGCTATAAATAGACCGCTTAAGAAGGCGGCTAACCCCTTCGGCTTAAGCCTCCATGCCAGCTCGGGAAGTACCTTATCACAACCCTCACCTAGCTTACTGCCGAGGAGCCTCACCGCGTTCTTATACACAGCTGTGTCTTCACCGTACTGAACCTCGGCTTTACTGGGCATGTGTGTATGCGATGAGGGACCTCCACCGAGCTTTTCAATGCCTTTCCTCACCCTCTCCTCGGCTGTGACAGCCTCCCCGCTGAAGAACCATGTCACGTGGTGTTTATTAAGCGTGCCGTTCCCGACAAGCCAACCCAGTGTAAAGGCTACGTCCTCATCTAGATCTATACCATCAACAATACTCTCCTCATAATATACCGGAGGAATTCTTGGTAGTAATATTTTATCGCCCTGAACCAGCTCCCTAGCAGTCTTCCAGCCCTTCGAAGTGAGGAATCTATGCTCTTTCGTAACAGTTACTTCAAAACCTTCACTAGTCTTTACCTTAAGAGCCTCCTTCCTGCCGATGTGCCACACCCACGCATCAGCAACGCAGGGAGTGCCTAGCTTTGACTCACCCCCCTCCGTAGTCTTGAAAACTACCTTCTCACCTTTTAAAGTGACTACCTTTGTTTTATATGCCACGGGCTCCCCACCATCTCCAAGGATCTCTTTATCAACTACTACACCCGTAGCAACCCTGTTCAACCTAGCTTTCTCAAAAACCTCCCTCGCAGTAAGCCAGCCTTCAGGGGTCAAGATCCTAGTGTCCGAGGAAACGCATGGGTTGGTAGCGTTTATCTTCCCCACGTACCACGTAGGGTGTCTTCTATTGATAGTATCTACAAAGAGGAGGCCCGGGTCTCCGGATTCCCAGGCATTCTTAACTATTTCCTGGAACATAGTTTTAGGGTCCTCCCAACCAACTATCGCGTTCTCCCTCTCAGCTATCGCCAGGGCCTCATCCCAGGTTATTATGAGCGACTCGTCGAGAGGCACTGAGCCTCCACGTCTCTCAAGTTCGTCGATTATCACCTCCTGCACCCACTCCTCATCCATATGATGCCTCGCCCAGACGACGGAGTACTTCCTTGAGTCACTGCCCCCGTCTATAGAGGTCTTACGCGGGTTTATGAGAGGGACTGCCCTGCCCTCCTCCATATGTTTAAAGAACCAATCATACATCCCAACCGATATGTTGAAATTCTGAAGAGCCTTATCCTTAAGCTCCCCTGACTTGCTCCTGATGAACTTCATTATGTCAGGATGCCATACATGGAGGACACCCATATTAGCCCCCCTCCGGCGTCCACCTTGCTTCACTACATCTGTGTTGATGTCGAAGAGCCTCATGAACGAGAGAGGTCCTGACGCCACGCTAGCTGTTGAGGAGACCACATCACCCTCAGGCCTGAGCTCGGAGAATGAGAAACCGGTGCCACCCCCCTGCTGGAATACTATTGCTTGAGCCCTCACGGCATCATATATGCCCTCCCCCTCAGGCGTCACCATAGAGTCCCTCACAGGCAGGACGAAGCATGCCGAGAGAATGCCAAGCTTAGTACCCGCGTTCATCAACGTCGGGGAGTTCGGGATGAACCTCAACTCACTCAACAACCTACGGAACTCGCTAAACCATTTCCCCTGCTCCCTACTCTCAACGCTTGACACGTGCCTGGCAACTCTATCGAAGAGGGCTCCAGGAGTCTCAACGAACCTGCCTGTAGACGGGTTCCTCATCAAGTACCTGCTAACCAAGACCCTTAACGAGTAGTAACTCAGCTTAGAGTCCTCAGGACTAAGGACAACCCAGCCACCCTTACCGAACACGTCATTATATATCCTGACCAGGAGGTAGTACCGCGCGGCTAACTCATACCTAGTGTCCTCTATGACCTTACTTATCAGCGCCCTTTCAACTAACTCAGCTATTCTGACCGTAGTAAGTCCCACAGGACTCTTTAGAACCTCGTTAATGACCTCGTCCACAACACCTGCCGCGTAACTCGGGTCGGTAAGTCCTGCTGAATTCATTGCTAAGTGAATCGATTTAGTTAACTTATCCAGTTTGAAAGCCTCTTCCACACCGTTCCTCTTAACGACCTTCAGCGATTCCAAACCCAACACACCAGGTCTTACTTACTCTCCTCCAATTTCTTAAGAGGTTTAGAAATAGATAAAGTCTAACCTCCATAGACGAAAGTATTACCTAAGCTCAATGAAATCCCTCATTAAACCCGCGTATATGCGCTTAAAGAGTGTAATACCAAGACAACTCTCGATAACTAGGAAGAGTGCTAGATCGCTTTGAATTTAGAGTCCCAGGACTCGTATACCTTGATTAACTCCTTATTAACGCTTGGCCTCCTCTCCTTAATCGCCTCCATGAAGTCCTCCTTCCGTATGGGTCTAGGGTCTCCTGACCCGCCCCCCTTAGAGAAGAAATCCCTGACAGTCCTTAAATGAGCGCTCATCACTATGTCTCTGATGTCACTTGCAGTATAGCTCTCCAGGACGTCGGCTAGTTCATCCAGACTTACCTCTGGCGATAGCTTAAGTGATGAGGTATACAGGTTCAGTAGCTGCTTCCTCGATTCCCTATCAGGTAGGGGCACGTAAACCCTCTTCTGGAACCTCCTTATGAAGGCCTCGTCAAGCTTCCACGGCTTATTAGTCGCAGCTATAACATAGACAAGTCTCTGCGCGTTCCCCTTATCCTGCAGGCCGTCCATCTCCTTAAGGAATTGAGTCCTCACCCTAACCTCGCCGCCTATCTCACTGCTGAAGGTCCCGAAGAGCGAGTCCACTTCATCAATGAATATTATAACTGGTTTTTGATCCCGTGACGAGATCTCCCTGGCTTTATTAAATATCGCGGCGACCTTGCGTTCAGACTCGCCGAGCCACTTAGACATTATAGACGCTGCATCAACGTGAATGAAGATCCCGTCTATCTCGTTAGTCGCCGCAGCAGCCACGTAAGTTTTACCGCATCCAGGCGGGCCGTAAAGGAGGATTGCTCTAGGCCACCCAAGGGGAAATAAATCAGGTCTTTTAGTCGGGTAAATGATGGACTCGTAGAGAGCTCTTTTAACGCTGTCCAGACCGGCAACTTCGTTGAATCCTACCTTAGGCTTCTCCTTAATTATGAGGGAGTCTATCTCCTCGTCAAGGCTTTCTCCCTTCACAGGCCCTGAAGCAGGGATGGGTGAGGCTCTGAAACTCTCTATGTCTTTTATCCTCTTCTGGTATTGCTTAATCCAATCCTTGTATATGGCGTTCAGGGGGCTCTCGGGATAGAGCTGTATGATCTTCACTAAGATCTCCACGGCGTTCTTGTAGTTCTTCACAGCCTCTCCGTAGTTGCCCTCTCTGTCATTCATCACAGCCTGCACTGCGTAGTGTCTCGCAATATTCTCTAAGTAAGGCAGTGAATTACTGCCCATCAATCAATCACCTTTAGCGTAAAAACTCAGAAGATTATCTTGTTCTGCTCACGTAGCTTATTTAGAACTCTATAGACATCCTCCTTACTAACGCCAAACATCTCCCTGAAGTGGTTCACGTCGACGAAGCCGTTATGCATCACTATGTACTCAAGCAACGCCTTCTCAAGCAGGCTCTGATCAATAACCCTCGACCTTTCCTGAGGCTTACTGACTTCGGGGATCACTTCAGCCTCCTTCTTTATCTTCTCCTCCAAGTTACCTCTGACTTTAATAGGTAGCAGTATGTCAACTGGTATCTCAGGCATCTGAGATTTTATAGTCTCGGCAGCAGCCTTCTCTATATCCTGGAGCAGTCTCCTGGCCTCAGGCGTGTGTTCTATTATCTCCTCAGGCTTCACCTTCGCGTAGTCGGTTGTTGACGCTATCACTTTCCTCGACTCGTTGATCAGACTGTCTATGTTATATGCTAGGTTCGGTACTAGGTCCTTCACGTAGTCCTTAGCGACGACGAGGAGGTTAGACACCTCTATTAAGGACGTCGAGATGTTGCTCACGTCTTCAAGAGTCTCAAGCCTCAGCTTAACCTGCTCGAGAACCTTCTCAACAACCACCAGCTTAGTCGTCATTTCCCTCACCTGCGTCGCTTCATTAGCGTATATTAATGCTCTGTCGTTCTCCCTGCCGATGCTCGCCGAGATGGTCGCCTTAACTAAGTGATCGTACCTAGTCTTCAACCTGGCTACGGCGTCCGAGACCTCCTGCTTAGCTGTATCAACGTGTACTATAAGCAACGAGATGAATTTCTTAGGATCTACTTTAGCCCCTCCTCTAAACCTTGTAAGGAGTCCTGAAAGCCATCCTACTACACCCACGCCATCGCTGACAACGCTCAAGCCTCACCCCTCCACCGTTATTACGTTACGTCTATTACCTGGACTTGAATGGGCTGCTCAACCTTCACCTGCTCTTTAGGTTGGGCCTTGACGAGGGATGTCGATGGAGGGGCTTCGGCAACCTGCTTTATCTCTCCGGCCTCGCTCTCGAGCTTTGCGATTAACTCTAGGTGTCTCTCCACATCTCTCTTCTCATCAAGAGCCTTCGCCTTATTGTTCCTAAGCAGGTCGGAGGCAGCCTTGTACGCCTGATCACCTATTTCGTTACTCATATACAGGATTTGCATGTTAGTTAAGTTCTTCTCAAGACGTATTATCAGGTCCTCTAAATCACCTGCCCTCCTCCTGAGGAGTTCCTTAACCTTACTGACCTCCTCCTTAAGGGTCTTGAACTCGCTGTCCAACCTCCTCTTCAGTTCCTCGTACGCGTGAGCGGGTATGGATCCCTTCCTAAACAACTCCTCAGTAGCTCTTAACCTTCTCTTAACCCTGTCTAACTTGTTCTCAACGTCTATAGATAGGACCTTCCACTCAGGCATTACCACAGGCCCGTCAGGCGTTAACTTAACCCTGTTGGCAGGCACGTTCTCATACAACGCGTCGTTAATCATGACCTCAATTGACTCAACCTCCCCAGAGACGTTACTGAACGTAGCGACTAGCTTCCCCAACACTCTCCCGTATTCGTCTTTAATCAACTGACCGACAAACTTATCAACCTGATCTAAGGTCACCACCACCGCGTTCAACACCTCACAGAAATACTGGTGTGTATAGGAATACTTAAAAGGGGTTGGGTCTGAGGAAGGGGTTAATTTCACTCCCCAGCACGCTACTACCCCTCCCCGCCCTGGGTAATGTGAATTCGCTCTTAGGAGGTTCACTAGCCTCTCCTTGAAATATTAACGCGTCGGCGCTCAGCATTGGAGTTTGCAGTCATTCCTCCTCGCCGTCACCTCTCATCATTCAAGACTCTCTACTTTATATCTTTTTAAAGTTTCCTATAGACCTCAGAGGCCTTACTCCTATTATTAAGTTCTTACTCGCTTGTTTTTTGGTGGTGGACGTGGTTAGGGTTGCTGTAGTTGATTACGAGCTCTGTAAGCCTCATAGATGCCACTCCGAATGTGTTAGGTTCTGCCCGATTAACAGGGGTGGCGGGAAGGCCGTGGAGCTCCTTGAGAGCGTTGATGGGAAGGCCTTCATCTATGAAGTTGCATGTGTAGGTTGCGGGATATGTGTTAAGAAATGTCCTTTCTACGCGATAACGATTGTGAACCTGCCTGACGAACTTGAGAAGCGCGTGGTTCATAGGTACGGCCCGAACGCCTTTAAACTCTACGGGCTTCCGACCCCACAGACCGGGATGGTTACCGGGGTGCTTGGCAAGAACGGATCCGGTAAGACCACTGTCCTAAGGATCCTCTCAGGGGAGCTGATCCCTAACCTAGGCGTTCTAGATACGTCCCCGTCCTGGGACCCGGTCTTAGAGAGGTTCAGGAATACTGAACTCTACCAGTACTTAAAGATGATTGCTGACGGTGGTTTAAGGGTAGTTCATAAGATTCAACACGTGGATCTCGTGAGGAGGTATGTTAAGGGATATGTCAAGGACATCTTAAGTAGAGTAGATGAGAGGGGATTACTTAACGACGTCAGGAAGGTGCTCTCACTCGACAGTGCGTGGGGTAATAAAGTCAGCAGTCTGAGCGGTGGTGAGCTCCAGAAGTTCGCGGTCGCGGCAGCGTTGCTCAGGGACGCGAGGGCCTACCTCTTCGACGAGCCATCCAGCTACCTGGATGTGAGGGAGAGGCTTGCGATGGCGGGTGCTGTGAGAGAGCTGACTCCGAGAGGCAGTTACGTTATGGTTGTCGAGCACGATCTAACGGTTCTCGACTACGTCTCAGATAACGTGGTGGTGATGTATGGCGAGCCTGGGGTCTACGGCCTGTGCTCTAAGCTTTACTCAGTAGGCTCAGGCATAAACCACTTCCTAGAGGGCTTCCTCCCGGCGGAAAACATGAGGATACGTAGCGATGCTATAACCTTCCAGGTTATAGCGAGGTCCTCGGAAAGCCAGGGGTCTAGGAAGCCCTACTTATACTGGCCCGTGATGAGGAAGAGGCTCGACAGCTTTAACCTCACCGTGGAGGAAGGGACATCCTTCACCGGTGAGGTGCTGGGGATATTAGGGCCTAACGCTATAGGCAAGACAACTTTCATCAGATTGCTTGCAGGGGAGTTAAATCCCGACGAAGGTTACGTCACGACGGAGGGCCTTAACATATCTCATAAACCTCAGTATATCAGGGCTGAGAACTATCAGTGGGTGACTGTTGAGGAGGCCCTTAAGGAACTGAGGAGGGAGGGATTGGCAGCAACGGAGTGGTTCGAGGTAGATGTCCTCAGGAAGTTCAGGCTCCATAAACTAGGCGATAAAGAGATAGCTAGTCTGAGCGGTGGTGAGCTCCAGAAGTTCGCGGTTGCCGCGGCTCTAGCCAAGGAGGCTGACCTGTACTTAATCGACGAGCCATCAGCGTTCATGGACGTTGAAGAGAGGCTGACGATCGCTAAAGCCTTGAGGAGGGTCGCTGAGGTGCGTAGAACCACTATATTCGTGGTTGACCACGACTTGATGGTGGTTGACTACGTGTCGGATAGGGTGATAGTGTTTGAGGGCGTTCCCGGGGTGGAGGGGCACGCGACGCCGCCCACCGATCTGCGCGTAGGTATGAACAAGTTCCTTAGGGAGGTGCAGGTCACCTTCAGAAGAGATCCAAGGACCTTCAGACCAAGGATAAATAAGCCTAACTCATACCTTGACAGGCAACAGAAGGCTTCAGGTGAGTACTACTACATGAAGCCTGCTTCCATCACCCAAGACACAGAGGAGTGAGGTTGTTGATGAACAGGCTCGACTTCTGTAAAACCTAAGCCTCTAACGGAGTATCTCAAGCTCAAGTTCTATGTAACGCGTGTGTCTGCCACTGTACTCTTCAGTACCTATACCGACTCTGGCAAGCCTTACGAGTCCCTCTAACCTATAGTTAATCAGGTTATATAGGTCAACTGCCCTGGATATGTTCTCCCCTCTACCGTGCAGGATTATCCTCCTGATACCCTGATTTATGTAGGTGCTAACTAGGTACATGTAGGTCTGCATAGGTCTATTGCCGACATTCAGTTTCCTAGAGGCAATTGAACTCATAGCTTAACCCCTGAAAGGATATAGCCTCAAGATCTAATAAACCTACAGCCTCTCAACCTCGTCGCTAAGGCCCTGGATCAAGTGTGATGGGTTAAGGCGATTACGAGATGATGAATAGTATAACTGTAAAACTTTTAATTTATATACCTAGGTTTAGTTTAGGTAGTGCGATCGGTGTTGAGGTATGGAGATGTCAAGGTTAGAGAGCCCCTTAAAGGTGTTAAGGACCTCCATTAACAGGGATGTCTTAGTTAAGGTTAAGGAGGGGGATATCTATGTCGGGCAGTTAGTCTTCGCTGATAACACCATGAACTTAGTGATGATAAACGCGGAGGAAGTATCTGACGACGACATGAGACCTGTAGCCAAGTACGGGACTATCTTAATAAGAGGGAGTCAAGTGCTCTACGTGGTTATTGATTACGAGAGACAAAGCTGAACTGAGAGATCAGTACACCCTGACCTCTTCATTAACTACCGTGCTTTAGCCCCTCACCTAGATAACCAGTACTTAGTAATATGTGGGTCCGCGAGGTAAAAGCGGAGCTGTTGATGGAATAAACCGAAAGTTTTTAAATCGCTGTAGTTGGTTATACTTTAAGGGTCTTGAGGTATGAAGTTTTGTCCTAAGTGTGGAACTATGTTGATGCCTGTGAAGGAGGGTGACAAGACGTATTTAGTGTGCCCTCGATGCGGCTATAAGGAAGCGCTTAAGGAAGGCGGCAAGTACAAGCTAGAGAGTAAGACGAGTAATGAGAGGAGAGTGAAGACAACGTCCGTGGTGAGTTCCGAGGGGGAGAAACTGAGGAAATCCGAGGAGCTAGAGCAGGAGAAGGAGAACTATTACGAGATATTCCTCGACTTAATGAGCGAGGAAGAGGGAGAGGGTGCTTAAGTAAGCCACCATCTGCGAGCACTGTCAAGAAGGTTCAGACATCTACGATTCGCTTAGAACGGCTGAAGCAGCGGCTCGAGCGATTGTTTGGATTGTTTGTAGGTTCTAGAGACTTAGACGTTGCGTGACTCGCAACCTATATCACTCACGCTTTTTATAAATTCCCAAACCTCTAGCTATTCAGGTGGGGTACGTGACGATAGTCAGAAGTTTTGAGGTGTTGATCCCCTTACCTCTGGACGATGTAATGATTATTTTAGGGGACTTACGCCTTCACTTAAGTCTATGGAGCTTCAGCGAGGTTTACGTTGAGACTATTCATAAGATGCAGGATAACGAGGGTGAGATTGACCTGAAAATCGGTGGGGTGAGGAATAAGCTGGGCATTAAGTTGAAAACCACGAAGGTTGGTGACGCTCAAGTCATCGAGCTTGAGGGTCAAGGCGACGTATACCTCCTGTTTAAACTGGATATAGTCACACGAGGACTCTTCACCTTACTCACAGGGAGGCTAACCGTTAAATCCTCCTTCCTTAAGGAGAGGAGAATTGAAGACTCCTTAGGCAGGTTCATAGAGAACCTACGCAGGAAGTTAATATATGAGTTGCCTGCTCTAGTGGAGCCTCTTAAGAAAGAGAAAGAGAAGGTGGAAGCACCACAACCAGTAGCGGCTCCTCCACCCCCTACTGTTGCAGCGGTGAAGCCCTCCGTTGAACCCCCGGCACCTCCCCCACCTCCGCAACCGCCCTCTGAGTCCGAGGAACTGTTTAAAGCTTATGGTGACCCGAGAGCGTTAGAGGACGAGGTTAAGCTCAGTTTAATATTACTTAAATCGCAACTGATCGCTAGTAAGAAGGAGGAGCTGCACGGGAGAGAGATCATAACCACTCTTAAGAAGAAGTATGAGGAAGTAAAGACCACAACCCTCTTCAATAATTTAATAGACGATGAGGGGTATAGAGTGAAGATTTTAGTAGATAAGGGTAAGGTAGTGGGGTTCAGGGTTGAGAGACCTGACGGCATGATCATGAACGGCTCCGACGCACTTAAGTTTACGAATGAACTGCCAAGAAAGAGTTGGAGGATCTACATGTACTCAGTCCCGCCTGAGTTAGCGGGCTAACTGCAGGACGCTTACCTCCTCCCCACCCTAAAGAATGAAGCTTTCAGTTGTAATGCTTATTACATCCACTCTTGTGTAATTAACCCCTCCTGCAGTGATGTAGGTACTAGCTGAGGGTTGAGATGCTAGCGAGATTGTATAGAGGATGGTCTGGAGAGCGAAACGCCAACCGCAAGCTTTATTCCCTGCTGTACGCTTTACGTATCTGGGGTGGTGAAGTGAGTTCAGACGATAAAAGCGAGGTCGTTAAGAAGATGAGTGATTTAATGAGGTCCGGTGCTGTGATGCTCGATCAGACGTGCCCGTTGTGTAACCTACCATTATTTAAGTTGAGGAGTGGGGAGGTGCTCTGCCCAGTTCATGGGTCAGTTAAGATAGTTAAAAGTGAGGACGAGGCTGTCGAGGCGATGACCTCCACAGTCCTGAGAGAGCTTGAGAAGGTCGTGGCTAGGAGGTTGCATAACCACATAAACGCGGTACTTAAGGAGGAAAACCTAGACTCAAGCGAGCTGAGGGACTTGATATACTTGCTTGACGTCCTAGAGCGGGTGAGACGAATTAAAAAGACGTGAAGACCCCCCGCTGTGAATGGTGAGGCCTCTAACTGTGAGCGTTAAAGCCGTTGCAGTGGAGAACTCACGCGTACTCTCTTTCGAAAGACCTAAATAAGTGCAGTTATCTAATGCTTGGTGTGTGGGTTGAGAGTCGAGTACTTACCCCCTGTCTCACGTTTAATTCACGCCTTAGAAGAGGTCATGGAAGTCAAGGGCCCTCTATACGCTAACGCCTTCTTAATCCACTTCATCGCTTACGCGCTTAACATGTGGTTAAGTAACCTCATAGAGTCACGCATTTTAACCACTTACTTTGGTAAAGTGTATGAGGTGATTGTTGAGGGGTCCTTTGACTTAGATAAAGATGTCGTGGAGATAGTAGCTATCTTAAGTGAGGGGGTAAGTGAGATCGTGTATGATGAGGTGATGAGCAAGATAGCAATCATACTGAAGGATCTAGTCTGACGACCCCTCTTAAGGGCTGAAAGCCGTGGAGATGTCGTGTAATGTGGTGGTGTGGTGATGTCTCCATCAGTTGATGGAGGTAACGGTATGGTGTGTAGCACGTGCGGCAGGAGGGCTGCCTTCTACTATAGGCATAGCTCCGGCGAGAGATTATGTATAGCGTGTCTTGAGGAATCCCTGGTGAACTACGTGAAACACAGCTTCGCAGGGAGGATTAAGCTCGGCAAGGCTCCATGCATCTCAGTGTATATACCGCTTGAGAGAATTTTAGAGGGGTTCTCGTTAGCATATTTACTGTCGAAGATTGAAGTTAAGTTTAACGGGCATGTGATAGTCATGACGTCTCACGAGGTTATGAATGCATTACGTAAGGAAGGGATTGACGCGCTCCTACTAAGCAGGGGAAACGTAAGCTATGAAATAATCGAGACCCCTAAGCTTCTTAAGTGCTTAACTGGCGAATCAATCAAGACCTCCATAGAAGTCATCAGAGACGCGAGAAGCTCTGAGATCATTCAGAGGTCTCAAGCCTTCCTGCTGCCTCACACACTAACAGACCTTAATGAAGTCTTCATGGAGTACGTCATCCTCGGAACTGAGGATCTAGACCTGCTTGATCTCAAGGGTGTGGAGGTCGACGGTGTTCCTGTCATATACCCCTTCCGTAAGGTCCAGAGGACTGACGTGATAGCGTTCTCCTACGCGATCGGGTCTGCAGGATTAATTCAGCGGGTTACAAGGGCTTTAACAGATGGGTGTATAGCACACGACTTAATCAAGAGGTTAGTCCTAGAGGTATCTATGAAGCATCCTGAGCTAACGTACTCCATGCTTAAGTCAATTAAGTTCTTTCGGCTGCCGCAGGTCTAGCTCTGAGGGCGTGAGTTCTCCACTGCAACGGCTTTAACGCTCACAGTTGAAGATCTGCTAAAGGAGCTAATCCTTTTTAAGGAATCACGTTGTCTAAAATTCTATATCGGTGACAGGGGTTGGGTGTTGAAGTGCTTAATATATTAAATGAACTCTTCACACCGCTTACGAACCTAGGTTCGAGCAGTTTAGCGACTGTGTTTGCAGTGTTCGGTTTAGTGCTGATAATAGTCGTCGCTGTAGGGTACGCCGTATACGGGTTAGTGAAGTTAGGAAAGCTCCTCTTCAGCATGCGTATGAAAGAGTTCTCTTTAATAATGCTTGGTCTTGGCGTGGCGTTCCTAGTGGTTGCTATTGCGATGCCTTAAACTGTTTAAAGGCTTGAGACTCAATTACTTGAAGGGCCTCTCCCTATAGAAGAGGGCGTCACCGCCTAGATAATCCTCGATCCTGAGTAGCTCGTTGTATTTAGCAGTTCTCTCGCCTCTGGCCGGTGCGCCGGTCTTGATTAAGCCTGTCTCCAGACCCACGGCTATGTGTGCTATCGTGTTATCCTCAGTCTCCCCGCTTCTGTGGCTGATGACAGCCTTACCCCCGCTCGTTAAGAGCCTTCTCACAGCGTTCTCAGCCTCTGAGTACGTACCTACTTGATTCACTTTAATGATAGCGCCGTCTATGAACCCCTTTCTAAGGTACTCGCTGACTAAATCCTCTCTAGTGACCGTCACGTCATCACCTATCACTAAAGCACCACCCTTAAGAGCCTTCCTCAACTCCCCATACATAGCTGGTGAGTCCTCGTTAAACGGATCCTCTAGATACACTACTGAATACCTAGGAACTAAATCCAGGTACATCTCAAGCAACTCCTCATGACTTAGGAGCCTCCCGTCAACCTTATACCTACCGCTCGATTCCTCGTAGAATTGACTAGCTGCAGCATCCATCCCTATCAAGACATCGCCGCCGATCGCGTACCCAGCCAGCCTCACAGCCTCCGTTAAGGCGTTTAGAGCCTCCTCCACTCTCTTCATGGGTGGGGCGAAGCCTCCCTCATCACCTACGTTAATAGCTCCTGGACCGTAGCTGTCTTTAAGGAACTTCTTCAGTCTCCCGTAAACCTCAACGCCTATCCTTAAGGCCTCGCTGAACTTATCAGCCCCTACAGGTATTAACATGAACTCCTGAATACTTAACTCGTTCCCGGCGTGAGCACCTCCGTTGATCACGTTCATAAGGGGTGTGGGCAGTAACCTGGCTTTAAAACCTCCTATGAAGTTAAATAGCGGGATCCCCATAGTGTCGGCGGCCGCCTTTATGTTCGCTAGTGACGTGGCTACGCACGCGTTACCGCCTACCCTTGATTTATCTGGTGTTCCATCCACCTCGATTATCTTCCTGTCAATGAGTCTATAGTCGGAGGAGTTAAGCCCTATCAACGCTGGGGCGAGAGCCTTATTGACGGCCTCAACAGCCTTAAGAACCCCCATGCCCAGGAACCTGGAGCCACCGTCCCTAAGATCAACAGCCTCCCTCCTACCTCTGGAGGCTCCTGCAGGAGCCATAGCCCTCCCATACCCGCCGCCCTCAGTAATCACGACCACCTCAACCGTTGGATTACCCCTAGAGTCAAGAACCTGGAGACCCTTCAGATAATTGATATCGAACTCCATACACACACCGATAACATGGTTCACTAGACAGTAATTAAAGTTAATCCTGTTTTTGCAACTGTTCTTCTCTATTTGTTTTGAAGTTACTTGATAACATTGAGGACAATTAAGTAGGGTAAGCACTCAAGGCGTAGGGTGTTTAAGTCGCTCTAAACCCCAGACCTAATGAAAACCTGAGAGACGCAGGGGATAAGACGCATATTTGTTAATATTTAAAACCCCCACACAGATTAACATAGGTGCTCCCAATGTTTGAGGAGGAATGGTGGGAAGAAGAGGAGGAAGAGTGGTGGGAAGAAGAAGAGTGGGAGGAAGGCGAGGAAGAGGAGTGGGAGTAACCACATGTGGTTAGCGAGTTTTTAAGCTTTAAATGAGGTTCTCACCAGTGCTTAGATACAGGTTCCTCAACTCTTACAACTGAAGGGCTTATTCTCAGGCGCCTATACATCATCGCAGTTAGGGACTTCTATCCCCGCTCATGCAGACCTCAGGCATTATCGCACGTATAGTAAAATTTATAATGTGTGATCATTTGAATACTCCTTGAATGGCGGGGATGAGGCCGACCTGCTGAGGCTCCTTAAGCATGATTCACGGAAATAATGTGTGGTGTGTAGAGGCGAAATGTTTATAAAGAATATACTATATTAATATGTTTAATGTTGTCAGAAGCGGAGGCGATGCGCGTGAGAGGGGTTAACATAAGGATAGCGGTTTTAGTTGCTCTGGCGTTGTTCATGGCCATAGTAAACGCAAGCGTCTTCACCTACTACCCTTTAGGAGTAAGTTTAAAACCTGTCTCACCACCGGTTATATTCGTTGAAGGCTCTAACGCTGGTGGTGACGATCTATATTACGGTCAAGGAAACAGTATAGTCGTCAACATAGGGGAGAGTGATGTTAGTGCTGAGATCGAGCTACACCCCACGTACCAGACTACATACTATCATGACATACTGAAAATAGTGAACCAGGACACTAGCGCCTACTATATATGGGTGAGCGTCGAGGAAGGGGTGAGCGAGCTTCCAGGCGGTTCTGAGGCATACCTCATCATAGGAGGTACGTATGTTGATTTGCTGTCAACAGGGTTAAGCGAGCCCATAACTCTTGGTGGTGAGAGCTCCTTGCAGATTGATTTAAAGTTCTTCATACCTGAGGGCTCGGAATTACCTGAGAGCTCTGACGCTACTATCAAACTGATATACTCACCGCAATCCGTAGTAACTCCTCCGGAGGCGTGATTAAACATGCCCGAAGGACTGTCAGGGCGAACGCGTTTTTTCTCCTAATATTCTCTGCGACGTTCTTAGCGTTGTTAACTGGAGTTACTCATAGCTCTGTGTTTGTTTATTACCCTCTTATCACCGTCTTGACACCCGTCCAGCCGCCTCTAACTCTCTTCGACGCAGGTACGCCGGAGGTCTCTGTCGCCTTAGGTCTTAATCGTTCTAGCGCTGTAGGGAAAGCCTTGACGCGTGAGGTGGTTACCCGGCCGCTCTTGAATCACGATTTCAACGACGACTTGAATTACTGGGTGTTATCTAACGGTTCTTACTTGAGATGGAGTTGGGACGGGTTCACTAACGCAGTTCTTGAAGGCTTGATTCCAAGAGGGGTTTCTAGCGATTCAGCTGGGTTGTCGCAGGACTTCGTCGTGAAGCACCCCGGTAACTATAGTTTCAGCGTCAAGCTCTCTATCTCAGCACATCCCAGGAGGCAGTTTAACAGCATGCTCATTAACATCACCATCGCCTCCTGGGGTGCTTCTTGCGTCGTTAATAACTTAGGTGTGAGTTACTGCAACGCTACTGTCCCACTCTCCCCCGGTAACCACTCAATACTCATTACCTTCAACGTGCTCGTGAAGGGTGGAGCATCTGTCGCGGTTTCTGTGGATGTGGACTACGTGGACTTAAGTCACGAAATCTACGTGTTTTCAGGTCGGGTGCTCGGCTTACGGAACGAGGACTCCGAGAACTACTATGTTAGGTTAGTTTTAACTTCGCTGAACTCAATTGAAGAGTTCAACGCGCAACTTCGACTAAGCAATGAGTATTCAACTACCCCCATAGTCATCGAGGACGGTGTTATCGTCACAAACACTACTTCCTGGATTGAAGTAGGTGGTGGTAGGGACTGCTACGTCGTTCTTGACGTGTCTTCGGAAACGACGCTCTCGGCCGAGCTACTCATGCTTCTAACATACAGTACTGGAGGGGAGGGTGTGGTGGTTTACTACCCGCTATCACTGAGTATTCAGTCTAGTTAACTCGAGTGAGAGGTGTTTATAACGATGTTTAACGCGTACCTGCTCGATCATGTGCCGGGGTACACCTACCTGAGTTTCCACCTCTCAACGGGCGAGGGT
Source organism: Zestosphaera sp. (assembly GCA_038830105.1). Classification (GTDB taxonomy): domain Archaea; phylum Thermoproteota; class Thermoprotei_A; order Sulfolobales; family NBVN01; genus Zestomicrobium. The sequence continues at coordinate 21,073 of JAWBLQ010000010.1, forward strand.
TCGTGAGGTTGAGGACCCCGATTAAGGATGCTTTGGTTTACCTACTCATTACGTTCTTCTTACTGAGCACCATGCTCAGCAGGGTTCTGTGGTTCCCCTTCAACGTCTCCATAGTCTCCGGGTACTCAATGTACCCTGCCATAACCCCTGGGGATGTAGTCATCAGCGTGCATAAGGACTTAATCGGTTTCAACGTTGGTGATGTAGTTGTTTGGTGCGGTACCTGGACTCACTGCGTCATACATAGAGTCTCCGAGGTCGGTACAGACTATGTGGTCACTAAGGGCGATAACAACCCGCTTTCAGACCCTCCGCTAACCCTTGCTTTAGTTAAGTATCGCGTGGTTTTAAGGATTCCCGTGGTCTTATGGGGCCCCCTACTTACGTCTTTGCTGGTCACCTACTTATACGTGAAGAGGGAGAGCCTAGTCAGACTCCTCTACGGACTTAGAGATGTTGAGGTGTTCACTTACCTAGTTTTCCTATTCATTAACTTACTTATCATCTCTCTAGTCCCGGTTAACTATCTATCCGTATCCCCTGTTCTGGTAACTCCCTCGATCACTCTGGAGAAGGTCATGCTCAGCTCTAACGGCGCTGAGGCTGTTATTAAGTACAACCTACGTGACTTGAGTCTCCTGTATACAGAGAACTGCATCATAACTGTTGAGAATACGGCGTTCTACTGCGGAGCTCGGGTCTCAAACGACTCCGTGATTGTTGAGATTCCGAGGAAGGTCTACACTATAGCCATCTCGAAGCCTCTGACGTACGTGCGTTTCTCATTGAGGGTCTCCCTAGATAAGGGCTTCCTGGACGGTGAGTATTCAGTGTTGTTAAGCTGGTCAAGGCTTGTAGTTGAGTCCAGCGATTCCTCCTTACTTATATATAACCCTAACTATGGCCCTGTTAACGTCTCCTACGTCAGGGTCCAGTACGTGGGGCTTGATGAGGTGTTTGGAACCCCTAAGTCTTTAGGAGTTAAGGTGTTGGAGCCGTTCACCGTTGATGGAGGGGACTTCTACAGACTACTCATTGAGGGAAGAGGGACTTACGCATACGTAACTATAAGGTATTATGTAGGTGGCGCGGTTGTGGAAGAACAGAGGAAAGTTGAATTCAGATGAGCTGTTAAGAATACTCACAATCGTAAGCACGACGCTCACCGTAACTTACGGTATATACTTGCTCGTAGTCATCACTCAGCCCCTCTACGTAGTTGTTGGGGTGATTGAGGGTTACGTTGCGCTCTCACATTACGATCTCAAATACTACGGGAGGCAATTGCTAATCGACTCTCTGCATAACGTCTCAACACTGACTATCCCTCTCTACTGCCTATCTATATACCTACTTACATCGGGCTTGCTGACGGTGTACCGTTACGTCAGGCACAGGGACTTAACCCTCTCTGTTAGGCTGATGTTTGGAGGAGGGCTCTCGACGGCGACGCTCTCGGGGTATCTAGCGGGACTCATATATAGGGTAGTGATGGTTGAACTACCCCGACTAGAGGTAAGCCTGAACACCGTGTCCAGCGCTGGGAGGGTCTACCTCGGCTCCTCAGCGGTTCAGGCAGTGCAACCCATGAATCTGTTGACATCCACCATTACGATCACACTACTTACAGTTGTTTACATTATAGTCTCAGGGCTTACCTACATAG
>JAWBLQ010000011.1:0-699 GCA_038830105.1 Zestosphaera sp.
TCCCTCTCCCTGATGATCTTTCTGGATCTCAAGGCTACTTGAGAGATCAGGGGATTGCCCGAGAGCGTGAAGGAATAGGAGAAGTCCGGCAGTGAGTTCATTATATCCTCCCTACCTACCACTGCAGAGATCGGCAGGCCTGCCCCCAGCGACTTCCCTAGAGTTACCAGGTCTGGCTGAACTCCGAAGTGTTGGTATCCAAACCATCTGCCCGTCCTACCCATGCCTGTTTGAACCTCGTCAAATATTAACGGTATCCCACGACTTCTCAGAGTCGGTTCTAGCGAGGTAAAGTAGTTCTCAGGCGGAACTATGATACCTCCATCACCCTGGATGGGCTCTGTTATTACTGCTATGACCTCCTCAGCACCCACCTCATCTATAATAGCTTTAACGCGCTCAACACAGGCCAGCCGACAAGAACTAGCGTTTAATCCTAAGGGACATCTATAACAGTTTGGATAGGGAGCCCTCAGGACGTCTAACCACGGCTTAATTATTCTAGAGGTCACTTTAGAGAGTTCAACTCCGGAGACGGTAGTCGTCCCCACGCACGAGCCATGGAAGCTACCCTCATAACTCACCATGAACTTAGAATCCCTCCTAAACCCCTTAGCAAGCATTAAAGCACCTTCATTTGCGTCACTACCGCTTAACCCTAAAGCAACCCTACCGTCTCTGAACCCCGTTATCTCAAGA
>JAWBLQ010000011.1:709-8967 GCA_038830105.1 Zestosphaera sp.
GTTCCTCACCCAGCTGGAGAGCCGGTATATTATATCCGTATATAAAGGTGAAGTGAATCAACTCCTCAGCTTGCTCTTTAATGGTCTTAACCACCTCAGGGTCGTTATAACCCAAGTTAACAACTGTAGCGCTTGACGCCAGGTCTATAAACGTCCTCCCCTCAATGTCAATAACTCTCGAGTTCCTGCCTCTAACCGCGATGACTGGAGCGTAAGGAGCCCTCTGAATCCTGGAGAAAACCCTCTCATACCTGGAGAGAACCTCATCAACGCCTATAGAACCCACCATTACAGAGCACCCATGTGTATTCAGACACTCTGCTATTTATTTATATGTGACAACGACCCAAGCCCTATCCTTCGAAGTAGGGTCAGGTCTCAGGAACTACACCTCTTCTGCTGACCATCTTGAAGAAAGTTAAGCCGGCGATGATCAGCAGAAGGACTGTTAGTATTGAAGCCAGTAGTAGGGGCATAAGTATCTCCGAGGTCCCGACACCAAAGCACACCGGGATGAAGAAGATTACCACACAACCTGCGAAACCTCCTTGAGGCTCACTCGATAAGGTTTGATGTTGTATGAGAATGTATATCACGGCCGCTATGAAAACTAGCGTGAAACCAAGCAGAATGAGAGCTATACCTGTCTTCAACAGAGTCATGACGTCTCACCACAGTTTCGTCACGATATACGTTACTAGAACGATCAAGGTCAAAACGACCGCGAGAACTAGTAGGGTTGTTGTGATTCTCTGGCTGGAGCCGATGACTATTGGTACAGGCCCTATAATTATAACGCCGCCGCCCTCAACCTTACCGCCACCACCTGCCCGCAGTGAAGCTAGAACAAATGACACAATACCGAACGCTATCAGCACAACCCCTAAGAAGAGCAAGACCTGAATCAACGTCATACAGGGTCCCTCAGGAATATATCATTAATGTAATTTATAATTTTGAGATTTAGATATAGATTATAGGTTATGTTGTGTGTCGCCGCGACGCTGAACTGTGAAGAACTCATTAAGCAGTTTCCTTAATTCCGTCTCAACTAAAGACCCCTCAGGCGTTAGACTTGGTTTGATCCTCAGTATTAGGTCGGGTTTAAAGAGCATCACAATTATTGATGACTCAGCTTTAAGGCGGTTTATAGTGCCCAGATACGTTGATGTTTTCTTAACGCCGTAGATCAGAGCCCTAGTGGGTGTGACGACCACTATATGTGTCGCCATCTTACTCACTCCAAACACTGGGAACAGGGCATTGCTGAATGACTCGCAGAGCACTACAGCGTGCTTTAGTGCGAGTCTTCTGAGGGACTCAGTGATTAGAGAATCTACTTCGTTGCTTGTCAGTTTACTGTAGAGCCACCCTCTATCTGCCTCGGTACTTACGCCGAGCTTCACGACTAGATTCCTTACCTCCCCAGCAACGTGCTCCTCAAGCTTATTTAGGTTTTCACCGATAACGTAATGATTTCTCACTTCGCCCACGGATATCCTGACTAGGACTGCCTGCTCGATAACGGAAGTGAGTGCGGTATAATATGAGTCTAGGGATGGGTGTTTCATCACATCGTGCGGTGCAGTCAGTATATCAACGGGATTCTGGGTATCTACATCGTCAATTAAGTCAGCCCTCATGTACTTAATCACGTCCTCTCCTACTAGAACACCCAGCTTTAAGGACTCCAGGAAGTACTCGTACTGATCCCAGATGGAATGCGCTGAAACAGGCTTCGCTACAGTAACTGAGTACCCTAAGTCTCTCAAGTAGCTGGCTAGAGCCATAGTAAAGAAGGTCTTCCCGGAGTTAAAGGGAAGCAGCCCCGAGACCAGCACCAGACTACCCATCACTAACCCCCATATAATACAGGTTTAGAAATAATGTGCTCATGTAAAGTGCTTAATTATTGTGTCGGGATCCTTTAACGCGTGTCCAGTCCCCACTAGTACAACGTCATCCTCGCTTATGAGGCCCTCCTCGATTGCCCTGATATAGCCTGCCAGGGTAACTGCTCCAGCCGGCTCCACACCTACCCCCTCCACCCTAGCTAAGGTCTTCATGGATTCTAATAGCTCGTTATCACTTACCGAGATTAACGTGCCGCCGGATTCTCTAACGGCTTTAAGCGCTTTCAACCAGTTAACAGGTTTACCTATCCTTATCGCTGTTGCGACTGTTCGCGGGCTCTCAACCACTTGCAGGCTTTCACAGTGTTTAACCCATGTCATCACTAACGGAGCGGCGCCTTCTGACTGAACCCCTATCATCCTAGGGGTTCGATCTATTAGCCCGTAACTCTGTAGTTCCTTGAAGCCCTTCCATATGGCCGATATGTTACCGGCGTTACCTACTGGAACTATGAGGAAGTCGGGAACCCGACCTAGCTCCTCAACAACCTCGAAAGCTATGGTTTTCTGGCCTTCTAAACGCCACGGGTTGTAAGAGTTCAGCGGGTACAGCGTCCTCCTACCGCTCAAGACGACGTCGGTGAAGACCCTGTCTAAGGCATCGTCGAAGACGCCGTCAACCTCAACCACCTCAGCACCGTGAAGTAACGCCTGGGATACCTTACCCTTAGCCACACCGCCCTTAGGTAGCATTACAACACACTTCAAGCCTACTCTCGCTGAGTAGGCGGCGGCTGACGCAGCAGTGTTGCCTGTACTGGCTACTACCACTCCATTAACTCCCGTGTACCTAGCTATAGTGACGCCTACAGTCATGCCTCTATCCTTGAAACTCCCGGTGGGGTTCGTACCCTCGAGCTTCATGTAAGCATTGCTACGAGTCTTAAGGGCTTGCGTAATTCTGTTTAGTGGTATTAAAGGCGTGCCACCCTCACCGAGCGAGACCGGCTCTACATCGTTAGATAACGGCAGTAGCTCTCGATAGCTCCACACGTAGCGCCTCCCACATCCACCTACGGGCCAACTGAGGCTAGCCTCTTCAGGCATTACGACCTCCAGCAAACTCCCGCAATGAGGACATGTGAAGAGCCATGGATCCGCGTCATATATTGACCCGCATTTAACACACCTCAGCACAACGTTGGTCTTAAAGAGTTTCATGCTCTCACCAGCCTTACATCCATCCTAATCCACACCACCACACGTATGAAGCTATAGCAAGCTAAAAACGTTATCAACACGTGACCTGTAGTGATTGCTTAAATTAAGTTCCTCTCCTTAATGACCTCAGCTATTAAGACTCCTGTCCCGGCTGCACCCCTCACTGTATTATGCCCTAAAACCTCATACTTCACGCCTCGCAATGCGGCATCGCCTCTCACCCTACCTACGACAACGCTCATCCCGCCTCCCTCAAGTCTATCCAGCCTTGGTTGCGGTCTGTCTGGCTCGTTCCTAATCACTATGGGTCTCTCAGGAGCTGTGGGGAGTTTCAAGTCCTTGATCTTATTGGTTCTGAACTCGCTCATAGCCCTCAACACTTCCTCCGGTGAGGAGTCTCTCCTTAGCCCAGCGAAGACCGCTATCGTATGCCCCTCCAGCACCATGACTCTATGGCAACTGGTCGAGATAATTACGTCACTAAGCTCTATCGAGCGATGACCTAGCGAACCCAGAATCTTCCTAGACTCGCTCTCAATTTTTTCCTCCTCACCCTCTATGTACGGTATGAGATTATCAATTATGAGCATAGACGGGAGTCCTGAGAGCCCGGCACCGGAGACCGCCTGCATGCTTGACGCTATAACCACGTTAACTCCGAACTCATCCATGAGCGGTTTCAAAGACAGAGTTAGTATTGCCGTCGTGCAGTTAGGTATTTTAATAAGCGCTCCGTCCCAACTCCTAATCCTGCGTTGTTGCTCTATCACTCCTAGGTGATCAGCGTTCACCTCAGGGTTCACTAGCGGAATATCAGGCTCAAGTCTCATGGAACTGGCGTTTGATATAACCACGACGCCCTTCCTAGCCAGCTCAACCTCAACCTTCCTAGCAACTTCAGTAGGCAACGCTGAGAACGCTATCTCTACGCCATCTCTAACTAAAGCATCGGCGTTTAACGCGGCTAAGGTTACGTTACATAGCTCTTCAGGAATTGGCTTCTCAACAAGCCACCTAACTACATCCACGTAACGCCTACCCACACTACCCTCAGAGGCTGTCAGAGTGGTGAGTTCGAACCACGGGTGGTTTGCCAGCAACGTCACGAACCTCTGCCCCACTAATCCTGTAGCTCCTAATACAGCAACCCGCTTCTTCACTCTAACTCACCCTCGATGAATCCTCGATGGATAACTAGTAAGGTGTCTGGCCAGTCCTCCCTACGTACGTGAATCTTTAAGGACGGCCTCCCACACCGTGATTCAAGCCCCGTAATATCTAATGAGTTACTGTTAAGTACCTCAATGACCTTCCTCACGAACCCCCCTCTTGTGACACCCTCCCCGATCACTGCTACGTAGGGATCACTAGTAGGGTTACCTCCAATCACTTTAGGGCCCTCTACACAACGTCGCGTGCGACTTTCGATCTCCGTTCCAAACACCCTCCAGGAACCGACCATGACCCTTGAGCCGTAGACCTCCTGCAAAGGTCTAAAGGCCTTAGGGTTGATGTTCTTGACCCTGTGTAGCGACGCCTCAGAGGCTTCATCGTAGTTCATGAACCTAACTAACCGTGACGTAGGCACAAGTTCAGGATCCGAACTTAAAATACCGTCAACGTTTGTAACTAGGAATACTGTCTCAGCCCTAAGAAGAGCGGCTATGGTCGTGGCCGTGTAGTCAGAGCCTCCCCTACCTAAAGTGCTCACCTCACCGCTTGTGGTTAAGCCCACGAATCCCTCAATGACTGGTATCGCGTTACAATCCCTCATTTGCTTACGCACTCTCTCCAAGTTGACTAACGTTGATTCATAGTCTATGGTCGCGTTGCCATGTATCTCGTCAGTCACAATTACGTCTCTGGCGTCAAGCTCTAAAGCCCTCACACCGACTAACTCAAGAGTGCTCAACATGATTACCTTACTTAACCTCTCGCCGAAGGACCAGATTAAGTCCATTACTACTGAGTCAGCATGCCTTGTGAATGAAGTGATCTTCTTCAGGCTCTCTAACTCATATACCACCCTCATGAAAAGCCTCGAACCCCCTAGATCCTCAGCTATCCTCAGATGCCTTTCAATCACGTCATTTAGAGTTTCCCTAGACCCTCTTGCAATCTGGGTAAGTGCATCAGTAACCCCCTTCACAGCTGAGACTACTATGAACGGGGATGTAGCCTCCTCGGCGAACAGTTCCTTAATTTTAGCAGCAGCCTCAACGTACGACGCGGCATCCCTAAGCAGAGATCCACCAACCTTAACCACGGTGATGCCGTTATTCCCCTCCCTACCTTGCAGAAACGCCACCTCTCAAAGCTATTGAGAGCAGGTCATCAAGGACTGAGTGTGCTGTCTCAACGCCTCCACCACCCTTACCAATCAACATTAGTTCTCCTACATCGGTTCTCACTCTAACCCCGTTCAGAATCCCCTCCACCCTTGCTAGGGGATCGACCTTAGGCAACGTGACCACCCTCACTGAGGCCTGTCCATCACGTAGGTCCAGTCGAGCGATATGTTTGATAACGTTACCGTGGTTCACAGCCTTAACGACCTCGCTGATAGGTATGTCTAAGATGCTTTCTCTGTAGACTTTGTCTAAGGTCACCGGTCTCCCGGCAATATTAGATAGGATAACTAACTTAGCAGCGGCGTCAACCCCCTCAACATCCAGAGTCGGGTCGACCTCAGCTACGCCTAGAGCCTGCGCCCTCCCGAGCGCCTCCCGAAAGTCTATGAGCTCCTCATGCATTTTAGTCAGCACGAAGTTAGTGGTTGCGTTTAAAATGCCTTCAACCTTCATGATTTCATAACTCCTCATACTTGTTAGGGTGTCTATGAGTGGTGTGCCGCCCATGACAGTGGCCCTGAACTTAACAGTAACACCCTTAACCAGAGCTAAGGATATTACGTCGCTGAATCTCAGCGCTAGAGGGGCTTTATTAGCTAGGACAACGTGTATCCCCCGCTTCACGGCGTTCAGCACGTTACTTAAGCCGGGCTCCCCAGACACGTAATTAGAGGGCGTTAACTCCACATGGACGTCAGGTTGCGTCTCGTCGTAGACGTGATTTATATCCACGTAGTCGAATGCATAGGGTTCAAACATTCTGACACCTGACCTGGGTAGTTCACATAGCTTCATTAACTCGTAATCACTAAAACCTCCTGCCTTAAGAGCCATTCCTTTTGAATCGACGACGGCGACGACATCCACGCTCAAGCGATGCTTCATAGCCAGGAGGTCTCTTTTAGAGACTATCACTTTAACTAGGGACCTCCCGACCGAACCGAAGCCTGTTAGAACCACCTTCAACCTTCCCGCCAACTGACATCACCCGAGAGCTCCACACCCTTCTCAGACACCTGAGTTACGATCAAATGAGATTCGATCTCACGCTCACTCAGGAATCCCTGGAGATCGCGTCCAACTGACACCGCATCGTCGCGTGATCTATATATAGAGAAGACTGAAGGACCAGCACCGCATATGTTGAAGCCTAGAGCACCCTCATCTAACGCAAGCTTCTTGAGCTCCCTGTAGTACGGTATTATTTTAAGTCTATATGGCTCTACTACGAAGTCTGTGGATATAGCCTCGCCTAAAAGCTCTAGATTATTAGTGAAGAGCGCGTAGAGTAGCTTAGCGAGGGATGATGTTTGCATGACATGCGTCGCGAGATCTACTTCTTTAGGTAAAAGGAGTCGAGCGTACTCGGTCTTCTTAATACCGATTAACTCGGGGAGTCTCGGGGCGATTACAGCGATGTAGAACTTATCGCTAGGTACATATCTGTGTACCTGTAGCTTAATCGCGTCGATCACCACAACACCTCCGAAGAGGCTTGCAGCGATGTTATCATAATGCACAGCGCCGGCCACGTGTTTCTCACCACAGCCGGCTAACCTCAGTAGATCTACAGGCCCTAACTCAAGTTCGAGAAGTTCCGAGATCGCGTAGGCTGTTCCAGCTGAAGTTGCGCCGGAACTACCCAGACCCATAGCCGGCGGGATTCCCTTACTAACATCGACGAGTATACCGTGCTTGAAGGGTCCGAACCTCTCTATAAAGCACCTTACTACTGCGGAAGCCGCGTTAGCCTCACCCGAGGGAACGTTGAAACCTCTCGACACCACAATCACTCTGTCCTCGTTAGGGAGGAGCGAAACCGTAATGTAGTCGTGGATGTCTGCTAGAGCTAATGCCAGAACGTCAAACCCTGGACCTAGATTCGCTATTGACGCAGGTGCTTTGACAGTTACGCTACGTTTGGTTTCAGCTAGTATGTTTCCATCTACATCACCTTACGAATATTACAAAGAATAGGTAGTGGTTGGGTTTAAAAACTTATCTCTAGTTAAGTTTCATAGACTCCAAAGCCGTCGTAAGCAGTCTCTAGGCGGGGCGTATACAATCAGAGGTTCTCTAGCAATCGTTCAACCCTTTACCACATTAGAATTTCTGGAAGGGTTTTCAAGACAACATACCTAAACCTGCTTCTCCAGCTCGACGAATAGCTTATTGATAACGAAGAGCATGTAGGATTCACGCTCAGCATAATCCGTACACTCTTTATAAGTTTGAAGACATTACCTCATAAGAACGCTCGACCCTAGCCTTCCGCTTAGTTAAAAGTCAAAAGTCCTTAAATTGAGGTTAGGAAGTATATGAAAAGTATCCCCATGCCTATAAATACTTTGTGCGCTATGAAAATGAACTCGATCAACTTCCTCTGTTCCCCCTCAGGTCTATGCTCAATCCTCTTAAGAAGTTTACCGGTTAGACTCTCTAATAACTCAAGAGGAGTGAATACTCCACTGGCAATTCGTGTGAGATGAGTGGTCATCCTCTTAAGCACTGAAAGCATGTTCGCTAGTTTGACAGAGCCCCAATCGCCTAAGTAGTACTTATACATTTTACCACCAATTATAACATTGAGTAAAAAGCTTATAAATGTTTAAGCACTTAATTTTAACTATAAGTAAAAATATAAAAATTTATACATATGACAGTCTTTTTAAAAATAACATAAGATATTGGATGCTCTGAGAGAAGAGTACAGCTGATCCAGGCAGACATTTACAAGATTATACATCATCTTAAGTACATTCCATGTGAATGCTCTCTGCTATTCACAATGAAGCGTCAAGGAGGTACAGCCATGCTGTAAGTGTTCATTCTT
>JAWBLQ010000011.1:8977-22634 GCA_038830105.1 Zestosphaera sp.
CCTTATTTACGTGATCGTTGCTTTCTGAAATTAATATCACTACTACTTAAATTAAACGTATGCGGTATTCTTACTGAGGTTATGTTGATGAACGTAACCACGGTACCGGGAGTTAAGTTAAAGAGATTAGTTGTGACTGACTCTGATTTATGTGTTGGTTGTATGACCTGTATGTTCACATGCTCACGGAGATACGTGGACGCTGGTTTAGGTTATACTGCGATCTACGTGAGGAGTGTCGGGGGGTTTGAGAGGGGTTTCTCTGTGATTGTCTGCAGGGCGTGCAGAGACCCGTCATGCGCTAAGGTATGCCCCACTAAAGCACTTGTGTTAAGGAGAGGTGGTGGGGTTATACTTAACCCTAACCTATGCATAGGTTGCGGTAACTGTAGAGCGGCCTGCCCCTTCGGCGCCGTTCAGTGGAACGTATACGTGAATAAGCCGGTCATATGTACCCACTGCGGCTACTGTGTTGATTACTGCCCCTTCGGCGTCCTAGCTCTTGAGGAGGTTGATGTGTGATGGGGAAACCTACCTTAATTGACGAGGCCTTAGGAAGGGTGCTCTACGTAGATCTAACTAGGAAGATCTACTGGGTTAAGGACAGGTCTGATTTATTCCTCAGTTTCTTGGGCGGGACCGGCGTGGCAACACAGCTGCTTAAGGAGGAGTTGAGGCCAGAGGTGAATCCCCTCAGTCCTGATAACGTAGTTGTTATGGCGATAGGTTTGTTCACAGGAGTTTACCCTACTGCCTCTAAGGTAGTAGCTATGTTTAAATCGCCTCTAACCGGTAATTTAGGCGAGTCACACGCAGGTGGGAGGGCTCCCATAGCTATAAGGATGGCCGGGTTCGGAGCTGTGGTGATTAAGGGGGCTAGTGAGTCGCCTGTGTACCTCTCAATCCACGACAGGATGGTTGAATTTAAGGACGCCAGCGCTCTTTGGGGTGTCAGGAGCTCGCTCACCATAGGTAAGGTTCTGAGAGAGAGGGAGCCCTGGCCCGGTCTTAGATCAATAATGAGGATCGGCAGAGCCGGGGAGGCGTTGGTCAGGTACGCCTCAGTGATCCTCGAGACCTACAGACACTTCGGTAGGTTAGGCCTGGGCGCGGTGTGGGGTTCTAAGAAGCTTAAGGCTATCGTGGTTGGTGGTAAGCGGACGGTCCCTGTGGCTGACGTTTCCAACTATAGGAGACTCTACAAAGAGTTGTTCGACGAGATAACTAAGAGTTCAATCATGCAGAAATACCACGACCTCGGAACCTCTGTCAACGTGCTCCCTCTTAACAAGATAGGGGCGCTACCAACTAGGAATCTCACGTCAAACCTCTTTGAAGGGGCTGAAGACATAAGCGGGGAGGCGTTCGCCGAGCACTCACTAGCCAGGAGGGTTGCATGTGCGCACTGCCCCGTAGCCTGCATCCACATAGCGGTCATAAGGGAGAGGTACCCACATGAGAAGTACTTCTTCACCACCAGATATATAAGCTATGACTACGAACCGATATACGCCCTCGGCTCAATGCTGGGCATCAGAGATAGAGAGGGTCTCCTAAGACTCATCGAAGAAGTCGAGACAATGGGTCTCGACGCTATGAGCACCGGGGTAGCGCTCGCGTGGGTTACTGAAGCCTTTAAAAGAGGGTTAGTGAGTGAAGAGGAATCCATCGTGAGGCCTGAGTGGGGTGACTGGAGGAAGTACGTAGAAATGGTGAGGTACCTGATAACCCAGCCGAACGACTTCTATAGAACCCTAGCACTCGGGGTTAGGGAGGTCGCTACGAAGTATGGCGGCGTTGAATTCGCACTGACTTACGGTGGGAACGAGATGCCAGGCTACCACACAGGCCCCGGTGCACACATAGGTTACTTAATAGGGCTCAGGCATAGTCACCTGGATAATGCTGGATACTCAGTAGATCAGAAGTATATTGGGAAGCAGTACCCACCACCGCAGACGCTGGTAGACGAGCTCGTTGAGGAGGAGTCGTGGAGGCAGGTTCTCTCATCCCTTGCCGTCTGCTTTTTCGCGAGAGGGGTCTACAAACCCGCTACGGTCTCTAAGGCTCTCGAACCTCTAGGCCTGAAGGTCGGTGAGGAGGAGTTAAGGAGATTAGGTATGGACATATATAAGGAGAAACTAAAGCTTAAGATAGCGCTTGGGTACAGTCTAGTCGACTCTAAACTGCCTAGAAGGATTCTTGAGACCCCCTCGCCTTTCGGGGGGGTGAGCGAGGACTACGTTAGGGAAGCCCTCCAGTACTACAGAGAGAAAGTGAGTCGATTACTCAGTACGTAGGATGAACTCGATGCGTTATTTTAAAACTCTGTAATAATAATGACTTGAGGTATTAGTCATGGATGAGAAACCCACCGCAGCATTCATTCTCTCCCTCATAGGGGCCATACTAGTACTTGCCACGTCACTGTTAATCGTAGCTCTCGGAGGAATAGTCGAGACGTTCATACCTGATAGGATGCACATCGGTAGCTTCACAGCCTTGATAATGTTGTTCGGCGTTATAGGGCTCGTATTCGGTGTGCTAATGCTCATCGGCGCGTTGATGATTAACTCCGGAGTACCCAGTAAAGTGAAGACAGGGTCTGTAATAGTGATCGTGTCTTCAGTGCTCAGCCTACTTGTTGGCGGGGGCCTCATCATAGGATTCATCCTGGGATTAATTGGCGGGATACTCGGACTCACCTGGAAACCCCCGACAGAACAAAGACCACAAACACCCGTAATTCAAGTATGACAATTAAATTATAGATTATAAATTATATTTTGCTATATTACTAATAATGGTTAAGATTAATCAGAGAATTTAACAAATTTAGTTGTGAGTAAGATGGATGTGCTACTGGAGAACGTGGTCTCGAGAGCTCTTGTGTTAGGCCTGATCCCAGCGTTCCTCACATCGATTGGCGGGGTCATGGGCCTCATAGGTGTGAGGGGGTCGGAGAAGCATCTGGACTTAGGACTTGGTTTCAGCGCCGGAATTATGACGGTCACCTCATTCACAAGCCTCCTACTCCCGGCGATAAAGATAGAGGGGTTCTCAACAGTCTTCGCAGGCTTCGTCTCAGGGGTTATTTTAGTGGTGGTTCTTAATAAATTCATACCGCATGAGCACCTCATGAAGGGGTATGAGGGCCCTGCTGCGACTAAAGCGAGAATAGAGCGTGTCTGGCTCCTGGTCTTTGCGATCCTGATACATAACATTCCTGAAGGGCTTGCTGTGGGGAGCGCGTCAGGAGTCGGCCTCAGCGAGGGCTTGCTTACAGCCCTGGCTATAGGACTTCAGGACGCTCCAGAAGGATTCGCAGTATCTTTTCCAATAGCGACCGCAACTAAGAATGTAAGGAAGGCGCTACTCATCGCAGTTCTGAGCGGTTTAAGCGAGACCCTGATGTCGGTGGCAGTGGCTCACGTAGCAACTTCCTCTACCACTCTACTGGCTCTCACGCTATCGCTGGCCGGAGGCTCAATGATTTACGTGGTTAGCCATGAGGTGATACCGGAGACCCATAGACACGGTCACGAGCGCCTCTCAACCGTGGGGTTCCTAACAGGTTTTCTCACAATGTTGTGGCTCGACACAATGTTCAGCTAAACACATTACAACGCTGAAAAGGCTGACGTAAGTGATGAGGAGTGGTCAAGCCTCCAGAAACCCGCAGACGCCAGGAGGGTTAGACCCCCCTCACCGACCTTACTAGACAACCTCGTCGGTAACCGTTATGAAGAGGGTGAAACTTCACTTAAGCCAGTGATCAGGGTAATGGCTTGAAGACCTTAGCCAAGCTCAACACCTATGTAGCGTCTAGTGAAGGGGAATATAAGACCCTAGTCGTGTATAGTGCTCTCGCTATAGCGTACATGGTACGCTATAGAGCTCGGCCAGTCTTTAATTCTTCCCAAGCATGTAGTACCCCTCCACTATCTCATCTCCTAAGCTATGAGGTACTGTGAACTCGTGCACTGAAACATGAATCCGAGCCCTGCTTTAAGTCCTTAGAAGTATAAAAACTGCTTACTTCGTAGCTCTCCTATATTCTTAGGTAAGCCCTCAGCGTGTACACTACGAACGACACTATCGCTGAGCCTCCGACCGCTCCAGCACCACCCACATAGAATATGTCTCTTAACCTCTCAGCTCCCAGCGCTTTAACTAACGCCAGTCTAGCGGCTACAGTGATTAGTACTGCTATGCCAGCCGGCGGGTTGGAGATCATCAGCCCCGTGGCTAGGAGTATTCCTATCTGTCTCTGAGGCCCTCCTATGAGTTGCAGTATGAGGCCTACCGGCGCCCAGGTCAGTAGCCATCTAGCCAGCTCTGGGTCAGCCACTGCTTTAGCGGTTGCAGCTATGGTTTTAGCTGCCGGTGGGTATAGGTTTAGTCCTGCGAAATACGCGTTATAGAATATCGCCACCATGATCAACGATACTGTGATGGAGAGTATCTTAGCGTAGAATTGCCACCTACGCCCTATTCTCTCGAAATTAGGGTCTTTGCCCTCTCCTCTGAGGATCCACCCAGTCTTTAAATCGTAGCTGAGGTCTGCCATGCCAGGCCCTGTGGAAGCTACGTACGCCACACCTATGCCTGCAGCCAGTGGCGGGAAGCCGAAGACCAGGCTTATGACTAGTGCTGCCAGCGCTGTGGCGAACGCTGGGAACCAGCCTGCGTGCATTCCTGAGATGGCGCAGACCAGGGTTGTGAACCATGCTTGGAAGCCAATGTATATAACCCACAGGAGGAACATCGCCGGGCTTATCATCCCGCCGACACCTGTTAACAACCCAGCGACTAACGCGCCCGCCGTGAAGAGAATGAACGCCATAAACAACCTCTTTACAGCATCGCTCGCGCCGATTAGGGTCGGCGGCACGCTAGTTGCAGGTCCTGACTCCGACTCTTTAGGCTGCTTCTTCCTGACTCTGAGGTAAAGTAAGAGGAACTGAATTAATGCAGCGATTCCCGCGCCTACCATTATACCTTGCGGCGCGTATATCTTGTAGAAGTCTATGCCGACCAACGTAGGTCCGTATGCCCTTAATATCAAGCCTATGCCGAACGACGTTATCGCTACTACCTGAGTTATGAGTGTTATACCGACGACGTCGCCTGGATAGCCGAGGTATGTGAGTGCACCGCCAAAGATCATACCATACAACAATAACAACGCTCTCTTACCTCTAGCTAGAGCCGCCTTAATAGCCTCGGCAGTAGAGACTCCTATCGGCCACGGGTTTCTAGCGGGATAGAACGGTGAGTCAAATATCCAGTAAGCGAATATAATATCTATGACGCCTCCTATGAGTACACCCATTATAACCCCGTAGAAATACATTCCTTCAGTAAGCCCTAGTAGGTACGGTATCGCTATAGTCAGTAGGAACACGTTCCCTGCTTGGAACGTGGCCCCTGATATGACTGTCTGCATTAAGTTAATTCTATGTACATTACGCATGTTCCTAGCAAACTGCACCGGTATAAAGGAGAAAGATAGAGCGATGAGAGCGCCGATGATCGACGTGTTCGGGTTGACTCCAACCCTACATATCAACTCCATGCCGATTATAGCACCGAAGATCGCTAGAGCAAGCCCCATAACCATGACTACTGGCTCGTATAACCTAGGATGGTATTCAGTGGTCTCTGTCACTGCAATACCACCATAATTGTTACTTTGTTTAGAGTATTTAAGCCTTTAATACACAAGTATTATTGTACGTACCTCAAAAACTTAAAAGTGACGTAATATTATTGTAGATTGTGGTCAAATATGTCTACTTTAAAACACGTGTTAGAGATAATAGATCTTCTTGATGACCCTAAAGTCAACGGCGAGGCCGTCAGGAGGTTCTTCAACGGTAAGGGATTCAGCGATATTCAGGTTAACGTGGAGACTATCCACGGGGATAAGGGTTCCACAGACTTCATAACCATAATGGTTCCCGGTGAGAGCGGTAAAAGCTCAGGAGGTTCATCCTCAACACTGGGGGTTGTAGGCAGGCTGGGAGGTATCGGTGCTAGGCCTGCGTACCTGGGTATGGTATCTGATGCCGACGGCGCGGTCGTCGCACTTGCTACGGCGTATAAGATCGCTGAGATGAGGAGTCGCGGCGATGTACTACCGGGTGACGTAATCGTGACGACTCATATCTGCCCTAACGCGCCGACGCGTCCCTATAAGCCTGTCCCAATGATGGACTCCCCTGTCGATATCTTCACACTCCTTAAGAAGGAGGTCAGAGACGAAATGGACGCGGTTCTCTCAGTCGACGCTACTAAAGCTAACTGGGTAATAAAGCACACGGGTTTCGCGATAACCCCAACGGTTAAGGAGGGCTGGATACTGAGGGTCAGCCCGGACCTGACAGACATATATGTGAGGGTTACCGGCGAGCCGCCTGTGGTAGTTCCGATAACGATGCAGGACATAACGCCGTACTCGACACCCATCTACCATATAAACAGCATGATACAACCATGGCTCTACACGAAGGCGCCGGTGGTCGGGGTCGCTATAACCGCTAGGATGGCGTTGCCAGGGTCTGGGACAGGGCCCACTAACTTCATGGCTCTGGAGCAATCGACCAGGTTCGTGGTGGAGGTTGCTAAGGACTTCACTATGGGTAGGGCGAGATTCTATGACCCGCAGGAGTGGGAAACCATAATTAAGGTACACGGCCCTGTCGCAGAAGTCTTCAAGAGAAACATACCTAAGTAGTTAGTGGTTAAGTGATTAACATGAAGTACACTGTGGGGTTGATAAGGGTTTTAACTACGAGAGATGAGAAGTTGCTGAACCTCCATGGCAGGATCATTGAGTCGGCGTTCCCAGAGTTGAGGGTTGTTAGTAGGTGCATTGAGGAACAACCTAAGGGTATCTACGATCGTGAATCCGAGGAATTAGCTAAGCCTAAGGTTCTCAGGCTGGCGAGGGAGTTCGAGAGAGATGGGGTTGATGCGGTTATAGTCAGCTGTGCCGCGGACCCAGCGGTTAGGGAGGCTAGGAAGGAGTTGAGAGTACCCGTCATAGGAGCTGGTTCAGCGGTAGCATCCCTCGCCCTAGCCTACGGTGATAAGGTCGGTGTGTTGAACCTCACTGAAGACACGCCGGAAGTTGTCAAGGGGGTTCTAGGTCCTCACCTAGTGGCTGAGGGGAGGCCTGAAGGGGTCAGGAACACTCTAGACTTGATGACTGACTGGGGTAGGGAGGCGGCTGAGAAGGCTTTAAAGGATCTGCTCAAGCGCGGTGTTGACGTGATCGTGCTCGCATGTACCGGATACTCCACGATAGGGTTCGCCAGAACAGCTGAGGAGATGGCTGGGGTTCCCGTAGTGGATCCCGTGGTAGCTACTGGCGCCGTGACGCTGAACATCTTAAGGCAGAGGGCTGTAGGGGGTGCTACGAAGTGAGGATTAAGGTCGACGATAAGATAGCTGAGGCCGCGGTCCTCGGCGGGTCGTTCTTCGGCGGCGGCGGTGGGGGTGACCTTAAGACAGGACTGTTGAGTGCGAGGTTATCTGTCGAGTTGGGCGATCTCTACATAGTTAATGTAGACGAGGTTCCGAAGGACAGTCACGTGGTTACAGCTTCCATAGTGGGGGCGCCTGCAGCGAAGGAGAGGTACTTGAAGCCGAACCACATGGTTAGATCCGCTGAGTTGCTGATGGACTACGGTGAGGTATGTATAGGGGGCTTCATATCATCTGAGAACGGCGGTGCCTCAACAGCTAACGGGTGGATACCTGCGGCGGCTCTCGATATCCCAGTGATTGACGCACCCGCTGATGGTAGGGCACACCCAACCGGTGTAATGGGCTCCATGGGTCTTCATAAAATTAGAGAATATACCTCAGTGCAGGCAGCTGTGGGCGGGAGTAAGGAGGCAGGGACTTACGTTGAGGTAATCGCGCGTGGATCTCTAGCTAAGGTTGACAAGCTGGTTAGGGAAGCATCAGTGCAGGCAGGAGGCATGGTGGCTGTGACCCGTAACCCAGTCAGTCCCGAGTACCTGAAGGAGAACGCGGCAGTGGGAGCGCTCAGCAAGGCCGTGGAAGTCGGTAGGATAATGCAGAAGCGCTATGGCGACGCTGAAGGCATCGCGTCTGAGGTAATTAAATATCTCGGCGGCGGGCGCGTGGTGGACAAGGGAGTTGTGAGTAGTGTTTCGCTGGAGACGCGCGGCGGATACGATATAGGGAGGGTGATGGTTAAGGGAGGCTCTAAGTCTTACGAGATAACGTTCTGGAATGAGTACATGACTCTAGAGGACGCGGATGGTGTTAGACTAGCTACGTTCCCGGATCTCATAGTCACCCTAGACCTTAAGACATCCCTCCCACTCCCGTCAGCCGAGGTCAAGACAAGCGATGAGGTGCTTATCGTGGTGATTCCGAAGGAGTTCGTGCCACTTGGCGCAGGCGTTAAGGATCCTGAAATACTGAAGCAGGTTGAGACCGTTGTCGGTAAGAAGATGTGGTGATGGGTAGTGAGGAAGGTTGGATTAGTTACTATAGGCCAGTCTCCTAGGGTTGATGTGGTTCCTGAGGTCAGGAGTATTCTAGGCGACGCCGACGTAGAGGTGGTTGAGTGCGGTGCTCTAGATAACCTCAGTAGAGAGGAGGTCGCTACACTCACACCTAAAGAAGGTGAGTACGTCTTAGTTACGAGACTTAGAGACGGGACTGAGGTAAAGATCGCGCGTGAGAAGATACTTCCTTTGATGCAGGGATGCATCAACTCGCTTGAGTCTTCAGTAGACGTAGTGGGGTTGCTCTGCACAGGCGAGTTCCCCGAGCTTAAGTCAAGGAAGTTACTTGTAGAGCCGTCAGACCTCCTTCTCAGGGTTGTCGAGTCCCTCAAGGCGGGTAAGCTAGGCGTCATAGTGCCGGATCCCGCACAGGTGGATCTGACCAGGAGGAAGTGGCGTGAGACGGCGTCAGACATCAAGATCCTGAGCGTGTCACCCTATACAGGGACTCTGGATGATTTGAGGAAGGCCTCCGAGGAGTTAAGAGATCGCGACCTGATAGTGCTGGACTGCATAGGATTCAGCACGGAGGCCAAGAGAGCAGCAGCCACTGCCTCGGGGAAGCCCGTGATAATCCCGAGGACTTTAATGGCTCGTGTGCTAAGGGAATTACTGGAGGTATAGTGAGTGAATCAGCATGTCGCTTTAGGCGTTGAGGTTAGGGAGGTTCTGCTTAGAGCGGCGGAGACCGCGCTGACGCGGTGCTTGCACGTTAGAGCAGGTGAGTCAGTTTTAGTAATCACTGACGAGCCTCTCAGGAGCATAGGTCTTCATTTATGGCTGAAGGCTAGGGATCTGGGAGCCGACGCGGTTTACGTCGAGATAATCCCGAGGAAGGTTCACGGCGAGGAACCCCCTAAGCCTATTGCCGAGGCTATGAAGGTGTCAGACGTCGTGATAGCGCCCACCTCGAAATCTATAACTCATACAGTGGCTAGGAAGGAGGCTGCTGAGAGAGGAGCCAGGGTTGCTACCATGCCAAGCATAACGGAGGAAATATTCATTAGGACCATGAACGTGGATTACGAGCTCGTTCAGAGACTGACGAACGTAGTGGCCGACGTGCTGGACGAAGGTAGGGAGGTTAGAGTGGTTACAGGTCTTGGGACTGACTTGACCTTCTCTATAGAGGGCAGGAGAGCTAGGAGGAGCACTGGGGTGTTAGTTAATCCAGGGGATTGGGGGAACTTGCCCAGCGGTGAGGCGTACGTAGCCCCTGTGGAGGGCACTGCGAATGGAGTTGTAGTTGTGGACGGGTCTATGGCAGGCATCGGACTACTCACGCAGCCAATAAGAATAGTTTTTAGGGATGGCGTAGCCGCTCGGATCGAGGGAGGTCCAGAGGCGATGAAGCTTAACGAGCTACTCTTAAGGTACGGGGATGAAGCTCGGAATCTTGGAGAGTTCGGTGTCGGAACAAATCCAGGAGCTCGGGTGAGCGGCGTCGTGCTAGAAGATGAGAAGGTGTTGGGTACCATCCACATAGCACTCGGGAGTAACTTCGACTTCGGCGGGAGGGTTAAAGCGCCCGTACACCTGGACGGCGTGGTGATGAAGCCGAGCGTGTACGTTGACGGGCGCTTGGTGATGAGGGAGGGCGCTCTTCTCATAAGCACTTAGTCAATAAGTTCAGATATGACAAGATTCGACTCTAGTATCTGCGATATAAACTACTGACCACCTTACTCTGAAAGGTTAGGACTCTCTTCAAAGTGGTTCAAGCAGTAAAAATAAGGGCGGCAAACCACAAAACTAGTTTTTTAAAACTACCTCCTCATCCAGCTGTAAGCCGCTGGTCAAGTCTCCGGTCAATTACTATACCTGTGAGTTGCTCCCGATCCACGGCTCCTACCTACTGTTGTGCTGAAGGAGAGCCGTGCATGCTTTCCCAGTATTCCATTATATCGTACCCGTATAGTGATTTGAAGAGTTCTCTACCTTCAGGAGTCATTCTCCCCGGGTTCCATGGTGGGTTGAAAGTCAGTTCCACCTCTACCTTCCTCACTCCATTAACGCCCTTAACAACCTCCTCGACTAGAGAAATGAGGGAGACCGCCAGGGGACATCCAGGCGCCGTGAGGCTCATTAAGACGTGCACGTCTCCTGAGTCATCGACCCTGAGATCGTAAATAAGGCCTAGATCCCACACGTTAATCGGTATCTCGGGATCGTACACGCTTCTTAGGGCTTCAATCACCCTGCTTCTTAAGTCCGAACTCACTTCAATCACCGCTTCCTAATACGCCGATAGAGTTAAAAGTCTCTAAGGCAGGTGCTTCATGTTTAAATTAATATGTTTCTGACTAGATAATAAAGAGGTGCGAAAATGCTGAGGGTAAGTGTTTTTGACTTCGCCGGTAAGTACGTCGTACCAGCAATTAAGAAGAGGCTTGTGGAGATCCTTTACAGGGAGTATGATTTAAACCAGCTGACTATCTCAAGGCTTCTGGGCGTCTCACAATCCTCAGTTTCTAAGCTTATCTCAAGGCCAAGGAAGCTCGCCCTCGCGTGGGTGGATCTACCGTCGGCCGAGGAGAAGGTGAGGGAGCTAGCTGAGGAGCTGATAAAGGGTGACTTAAGCGATAAGAGACTTGAGTCAGCTATCAATAGGTTGACGTTAGAGCTGCTGAGGAGGAAATCACTATGTCAGTACCACTCCCTGGTTATAGGGAATGACCGGCTTGATTCATGTGATCTGTGTCCGGAGCTCTTCAACAGTGATGAGCCAGGGGCGAGAATCTGAATGCTCAAGTATGCAGGCAGAGTGATGCATCCGAGACCGGCAAGCATTATCATCAGCAGATCGAGGTCTGGCAACGTTAATGGCTGTGCGGTAGCTTGGTTCACGCCGGTCAACGTTGACCCCTTCATATTCGCCGCGTCTATGAGTCCCAGGAGGTTGACCTACAGCTACATCAAGGAGTCAGGGGAGGTTACACTAAATATAATTCCTTTTAAAATGGTTGAAGCAGTTCATCACGTAGGTAGCTTCTCAGGGAGGAGTGTAGCGGATAAACTAACTAAGTTCGGCTTCGAGCTAGAGCCCTCGTTGAAGGTTAGCGTCCCTCACATCAAGGGAGTTCCAGCCTACATCGAGGGACTGCTCAGAAGCGAGCTACAGTTTAGCGATCACTCACTAATGATCTTTGACGGGGTTCATGTTCACGTGGACGATAAGTACTTCAAAGACAACATATTTAACGAGGAGGCTGAGATCCTGCTCCACGTCGGGGGTAATGTTTATACAAAACCTAGTGAGTACGTTAAGATTGACTAGACGTAGACTTCCATCATAGCTTGTTCCTGCTAACGGCCGTGGGTTAAATCAGCCTGGAAGGCTGACGATGAGAGGTATTAGGATAGGGATGAGGAAGGTCAGTAATGCCCCGTGGATGAATGCCATAACGCCTACCTCTGTGCCGCCTGCTGAGGTTATTAATGGCAGTGTCGTGTCCATAGTAGTCGCGCCGCCAATACTGACTGACGAGTATCTCCACCTCCTAGCTAGTATTGGGTATGTGAGATATGTATAGACCTCCCGGAGCACGTTAGCTACGTACCCGAGGAACCCTGCATATAGGTCAATACCACCTAGGTACGTTCCTGTGAAGCTATACCAGCCCATACCAGCGGATATGGCTAGCGAGTACCTCAGCGAGAAGCCCGTCAGGAAATGAGCTACCAGACCTCCAGTCAGGGAGCCAGCCACTGTAGTGAATGGAATGATTAGATTCCAGATGTTGCTCCTCACGGTAGAGAGGACTTTACTGAAGTCCAGACTTATTGAGAAGCCCGTTACGAATATGAGTCCTAGTAACGTGAACCAAAGTAACTCGTCAGGAGCTCTGACGCCTAGAGCCGTGCCCGTGAGCACCCCCAACATGAAAACTAATATAACCCCTAACGTTCCTAGGCCTCTAATAATCCCTGCTAACCCCTAATCAGTAAGTATGTAAGCACTAGACTAGCTAGGGTCGGGATTGCTGAAAGAGCCGTAGCTATGAGTAATGCTTGAGAACCCCTTGAAAGGACCTCAGGTAACACTTCAGCAACCCTTAACCCTATCATATATACTAAGATGTAGGTTAAAGGTAGGGTAAGCTTCCCCGAGAACGCCTTCAACCTAATAGGCAGTGTGCCTCCTTTAAAGAAGGAAACCACTACAACCCCTAAGAGAACCCCAAGACCTAAAGCGATTATGACCTCCAATCACGGTACCCTCTAACCTCAATGAAGCCAGTGTTTTAAGCGTTGAGGCTGGGAGTCATTTCTAATTTTATAACCGGTATACTCGGTGTTTAAAGTAGATGAGATGATGACCTCAAGTGATAACACTATCATGCAGTTAAGGGATGTATGGAAGGCCTATAGGGTGGGCGATGTAATTACGTGGGCCTTAAGAGGGGTTAATCTAAGTGTTCCGAGAGGGGATTTCATCTCTATCATGGGTCCTTCAGGCTCGGGCAAGACAACGCTTCTGAACGTGCTCGGCCTCCTTGACAGACCAACTAAGGGGAAGGTATATATAGATGGGCTTGACGTCTCCGCCTTAAGTCCGGACGAGTTAGCCAGGATTAGAAATAAGAAGATAGGCTTTGTCTTTCAGCAATTCAACCTCGTCGCCCGGATGTCGGTATACGAGAATATAGAGCTATCTCTAATACCGGCACGGGTTCCTGCCGTCAGGAGACGTGAGATGATCTTAAGGGCTCTGAAGTCAGCGGGGGGTGAGATGGAATGGCTTGCGAAGAAACCGACTCAACTCTCAGGAGGGCAGCAACAGCGCGTAGCTATAGCCAGAGCCTTAGCGAATAACCCAGAGATAATCCTAGCCGACGAACCCACTGGGAACCTAGACAGGGCATCGGCAAGCGTTGTTCTGAAAACCTTCCTGAAGCTGAATCAAGAAGGCCAAACAATCATAATGGTGACACATAACCCTGAAGTAGCAAACTGTACTAACAAGATATATCTAATCAGTGACGGGGTGATAACAGGTATGAGAACGCCGTTGAGGAGTGAATGTATAGCTCTCGAAGAGAGTGTGTAACAAATGCCTTACCCTTACGTCGAAACAGTCGGGACCTCGATGAAGTGTAAAATCTATA
>JAWBLQ010000012.1:0-21417 GCA_038830105.1 Zestosphaera sp.
TCTCCGTCCTGAGTGGTAGGATTTCCCTTCACCCTTATCGCTTCATAGTCAGCGCTATAACAGTGGAGGTTGGTTCAAGGTTGAAATAATGTGCGTAACTCTTGAGAAAATAAAATCAGGTAGAACGTCTTACTGAAGGAGTTCGTCGAACGTGAGGATCGTTAGGTCGGCTGGTTTCTTAGTTATCGCAGCTACCCTGTGGCACAGCACTAGCTTCACGTTCTTCACTGCTACAGCGTCAATCAACCTTGGTGTTGCGATGCCGTCCATAGCTATGGCGTTTACGGGTTTGTCGGTCGTGAGGATGTAATCCACTAGGTCCTTGACAGGCACTCGATCAAGCTCGTTCCACTCCTCGTCGTACGTCACAGCCTCTAGAGTGCCTCTGAGACTACTTACGTTCTCCAAGATCTTGCTCGGGATCATGTACGTCTCCAGGACCTCTGCCTTAGGGACAACCTCAGCTTCAGGTATTTGCACAGTCACCTCAGGCCCGGGAGCCGCCTCAGGGACCTCGGCCTTGACGGCAGGTGTCTCAGCGGTTAACGACTGTAGGAACGCCTGTATCGGAACTGCGTTTTTCAACGCTTTCTGAATCTCCTTCCCAGTCAGTTCCTCGACCTCACGGCCTGTCGGAGCTCTAGCGGCAAGGTCTATCTTTACGCTACCGGCTAGGTTCTTAGCTATCATAGACCCTACTCGATCACCGTCCACGAAAAGTATTACCTTCTTCTTTCCCTGGGCGAGGTCGATGAGGGTTTTAGGCACCTCACCCTTGGCACCCCCAACTGCCACGACGTTCCTGTACCCGTACTTAAGGAGGTTTATGACATCCGCCCTCCCCTCAACTATCACAAGGGTGTCCGAGGTCTCGACCTCCGGCCCTGCAGGCAGCCTGTCAGGACCGTACTCAATAATTTCACCTATTTTAACAGCCTCACTCACCTCGGCCAAGACCTCCTTAACGTCCACAGCTCTCTCCTGGAGTAAGTCCCTTAGTATCTCCTTAGCCCTCTCCACCACCTTCTTCAGTTTCTCCTGCCTCAAGTCAATTACTTCAACCACCTTGACCTTAGTCGTATAAGGACCCACCCTATCAACAGTCTCTACTAGAGCCGCCAGCAGGGCTGTCTCAACCTTATCCAGGTTTGAAGGTATAATGAGCTCTCCAACAGTCTTCCCGTCGCTTTGTCTTATCTCCACCGAGATCCTGCCTATCCTCCCCTTATCCTGTAACTCTCTCAAGTCATACTCAGGGCTGAAGAGTCCCTCTGTCTGACCGAAGATAGCGCCTATTATATCTGGCTTCTCAACAACACCGGCTATCTCAACCTTTGCCCTTACCACGTACTTCATTCACACATCACCTACGGTAAGCATCCTAAACATAATCCGCTAACATCTATAATAAGTGTGAATCAAATTACTTAACGGGTATGTCCAGCGTGCGTGAGGATCTCGACTATGTAGAGAGAACGCATGTAGTACGTGTATGTAGGGAGAGATGTGCCGAGCTCCCGTTCAAGACCCGAGAGGAGTTCACAGACTGCGTGGACTCCTGTGTCAAGGAGTTAACGAGGCTTACGCACCGTTAATAAAGCCTTTGAGCGCTTCAACACTATGATGAATGCGTCGAGCAGACTGCCTTAGCCAGGGCTGTAGAGCTTCGGCACCAGGAAATTAATACCAGTAGACGTAAACCCGCGTGAGACGTGAAACAGCCTCCCTGAAGGATGAGTCTTCAGTCGTAACTTATTTACGTGTGCAGGACTTAATTAATTTGGAGGTACAAGTTGAAGGCGGCTATAATCGCCGGTGGGCTGGCTAAGAGATTAAGACCCATAACGGAGGAGATCCCGAAGTCACTAGTCGAAGTTGCCGGGAAGCCTGTGATTGAGTGGCAGCTACACTGGCTTAAGGCTAACGGTGTGGACTCAGCGGTCATCCTAGCTGGCTACAGGTATGAGAAGCTGATCGAGTTCCTGGGTTCCGGGAGGAGGTTCGGAATGAGCGTGACTTACGTAGTGGAGGACACACCCCTTGGGACAGGCGGCGCGATAAAGAACGCAGAGCCCTATCTAAGCAACGAGGTCTTCATAGCGGTCAACGGAGACGTCATAACAGACATCCCGTTGAACAGGTTAGTTGAGGTAGTGAGAAGCGATGAAACCACCATGGCCGCGATAGCTTTAGTCCCTCTTAAATCACCCTACGGCGTCGTCAAGACGACGCGGGACGGCAGGGTTGAGAGCTTCGTTGAGAAACCAAGCATAGAGGAGTACTTAATCAACGCCGGGATATATGCAATGAAGGACAGAGTATTCCAGTACCTCCCTGAGGTAGGGGATATAGAGAGGACGACTTTCCCACGGCTCGCCACAGAGGGCAGGTTGTACGGGGTTAAGTTCACCAGCAATTACTGGAAGTCGATAGACACGATTAAAGATGTTGAGGAGGCTACGAACGACATAAACACGGGGAAGCTTAGAATCGCTTAAAGTGAAACACTCTTCTGATCTAAGGGGGTTTTTAGGCTCTTGCCAGGCACTGTTTTCAAGGTTTTCAATCCTTTGAAGCTCTCCTCAAGAGCTTTATTTCGTCGTAGAACCCTTTTAAAACCTCGCGGGATTCCTCAAGCCCCGCCTCGATCAAGTCTATCTTCTCCTGAAGCTTCCTGGTCCTCTCCTCGTTAACTAGATCGTTGAACCTCTCATAGAGGTACCTATAGACCTCCCTACCCCTAGTCGTAGCCACTAGCTTACCCTTACCAACCTCGATGACGTAACCCCTCCTCCTGAGTGTGTCTAGGGTCTTGGCGTACGTGGAAGGTCTTCCAATGCCTTTACTCTTCATCAACTCGACTAAGTCACTGTACGTGTATAGAGGGTATTCTGGGACGACCCTGGACTCCACGAGAGATACCTCGTACTCACCCTCATAAACTTTAGCGATGCTTACGGTATTGAAGACCCTGTTCACCTTACTGAACCCCTCCTCAATGACGTTAGTTATGAATGTGAACTCCTTACTGAACCCCTCGAACTCCAGCGTGAACGAGACCCTCTCGATCTTGGAGGGGGTCATCTGACTCATTACAAACCTCTTGAAGATTAAGTCGTATAGCATGTAGTCCTCAGCCCTGAGGGGTATGGCCAGCGGGAGCAGGCCGGCAGCCCTTAAAGCCTTCACTTGCCTTGAGTCAAGAGGCCTCGTAGGCCTTATGCATTCATGCGCACCTGGCCTCTCCCACTTCCTACCCTGGAACAACTCGTCGCCGAAGACCCTGGATATGTAGTCCTTGGCAATCGATATCCCTAGGGAGCTCACTGTAGTGCTGTCTGTCCTGTGGTAGGTTATCAAGCCGGCCTCGAAGAGTCTTTGAGCGGACTCCATCACCCTGGCCGTGGAGGTTCTGAGGATCCTTGATGCGTCTGAGAGCATCGTGTCCGTCATGTAGGGGGGCGGCGGGTTGACCTCGATGACCTCCCTCCTGAAGTCCCTTAAAACAACTTTACCGACCTCCTTAATTCTCTCGGCCAGGTTTCTAGGGGCCTTGAAGATGAGAGGCGCTTCGAAGTCCTTAAGTCTTAAGGTTATTAAATCAGCTCTCAGCCTATGTCTACTCGTGCGATCAACAACCCACCCGAGCACAGGCGTCTGAACCCTGCCCGCCGACAGGAAATTCAACTTAAACCTCCGCCACAGTAGTGGGCTTAACGTGAAGCCTATCCACCTATCCTCAATCCTCCTCACTATCTGAGCCTCAACCATGTTCTCGTCAAGCTTTGAGGGGCTCCCTAAAGCGCTGGAGAGACCCCTGCGGGTCACTTCATGGAACCTGACACGGTACGTGTTCCTGTTGAGGGGCTTCAGCAAGAGCGTTACGTCCCACGCTATCTTCTCTCCCTCAGCATCTGGGTCCGTGCCGACGAACACCTCATCAACTTGAGCGGCTAGGTGCCTCAAGGCCTCGATGACGGGTCTGCTCTCCACGAAGACTCTGCCACCACATGAAGTGCATGCGTCATCGTCCTCAGGAACCTCCCTCCCGCACTTAATACACTTCCTTATAGGTTTGTAGATAGGTGTGAAGGACAATCCCCTGACCTTAACGCCGAAGAGACCGGCGTCCGTAGCTAAGTCGAGGATGTGGCCACCTGTCGCGCTAATTATTATCAGCCTGTTCTCCGTGAGCACCTCGAAGGTCTGGAGATTGCCTACGGACTTCCTCGTCGGTCTGCCGAAGAGTTTAGCTATGGTCCTGGCTTTATTAGGTGACTCAACTATGAATAGAGTTGTTCTCATGAGCTCTCTCTCCTTAATCCTTAACCTACCCTCTAGAGCAAGCCTCACCTTCCTCCTGTCTCTGTCGACCTCCTTTAACACTTCCTTAACAAGTCCATCCTCGTACTCTCTGAACTCGATGGTCTCAAGCAACCACTTAAGATCCCTCAACAACGCATTAAACGCCTTCTCCTCGTCAATTATCAATACGCTTAAGCCCTTGGTCAGACCACCTACGTAGAGTCTAGACGTCCTGCCGCTCGCCTGGATGTACGCCACCGCATCAGGTATTATGAAGAAGTACTCCCCCTCCCTGCCGCCGAACGTGATGGTCTTGCTCCTCGACAGCCTCTCCACAACGTCAGGGTCTCTGAGGACCTTGCTCATGAACGCGAGAGATTCGCTAGCCACCCTCCTGACGAACTCCTGATACCCAGTGAGTTCTCTACCGCTTCTGAGAGCCTCACGCACGGCCTCTAGAGTATCCCGGCCAGTCAGCCTTATCTTCATCAGCCCCCCTAAAACCCTATCGAATTCCTCAGGGTACTTACTGTGAACAGCGTCCCTGACCTCGTTGAGGAGTATTAACCACCTGCCAGGCTGGAAGTCCTCGACGCTAATCCTCAACCTGAACTTAGGGACCCCCGCGAATACAGCGTACCTAACCCTCTCTGGCAGGTCAATGCCCCTAGTCAACGGACTCCTGTAGGAAGCTATACCAACTAACGCGTCGAGCTCTCCAAGCACGAACCTCTCGAAGACCCTTCTCCTCGCCCCCAAGTAGGCCTCCACGTTAAGACCCTTCCCCTTAAGGAACTCTGTCAACCTCTTGACGTATTCAACCCCCTTATCCATCGGCACGTATATCAGGCCGCCGCCCCCTAGTCTCTCAACAACCCTGGCCACGACCTCCTCCATCAAGTCCTGCATAGGTCTCACATACATGTCAACTACGTTCCTCCCAACCTCCACCTTACCCCCCACGCTGAAGCCGTAGAGGGTATTAAGCATCCTAACTCTCCTCGTCCTCCTGGCGGTCTGCGTAGCTCCGCTAACCACCACCACACCCTTAACCACGCTCCTGAGTTCAGTCCTCAGTCTGAGGGCCTCGTTCATCAACCGTCTGGCCTCCTCAGGATTCTCAGCGGCTAGCTTCCTAGCCCTGCCCTCCAACTCCTCTATCTCCTCAACCAGCCTCTCGTCATCTTCAGTGACTCCGAGCATCCTCAACACAGCGTCAACGCTCTTACTCCTTCTGAGAAAGCTGTCGACGTCATCCACGAACGCTACGTCAACCGGGCGCTGGAGCTCTGGCCTCTTCATCAGAGAGGCAGGCGTGGTCACGATTATTGAGGCCTTGTCGACCTTGCTGAGGACCTCCCTCCTGGTCCTCTCGCTTAAGAGGCTGTGGTATGCCGCGACACTCACGTCCTGCAGACCTAGTTTCTCACGTAGATCCAAGATCTTCTCGCTGACTTGACTGGCTAACAAGCTCGTGGGAACCAGAATCAACGACTTCCTTCCGTCACATGCCGCGTGAAGAGCTAGCACGATTTGCATGGTAGTCTTACCGCTCCCAGTGGGGGCGACCATCGCAAAGCTCTCGTTATTGAAGAATCTCCGGGCCCATAACCTCTGGAGGCCCCACATCCTAGAGCCAAGGACCTTAAGGAAGGTCTCGTCCACTTCTCTAACCCTTTCCTCAACACTCCAAACCACGCGTAGATGGCCATCCCTCAAGCCTTCTAGACTAGCTCCCCGTGGTAGGCATGCCTCGCAAGGCAGACCCCTCACTAGCCTGTCAGACGTCACATCACCATTGCAGTTAGGGCATAACCCCCTGAATACGGCCCTCACGACCATGCTTAATACCTGGGCGTCCACCCTAAGATACTACTGATGTAGTTAGTCCTTAAAAACACATCGCTTAGACGCCCAGGGGATCACGGGTTTAGCGCGTTACGTAGGTGGGCCTCACCCCCCTGGACGGCCTCGACCTACAGGACCGCTCCTCAGTAAATGAGGACTAACCTAGCGTTCCTACTGATCGCTGGTTTTAACCTCTGGTTTGTCTTAGCCCTCCCCTCTACAGCGCTTAAGCCGCCCGGCGACTTCCTCACCACCTCGTTTATGTACTCTATCACAGCCTCTCTCACGAAGTCGCTCTTAGTGGGGTATCCTAGGTCGTGATACGCCTTCTCGAGCAACTCATTAACTTTACTCGGCACCCTCAAGGTGAGTGTCCGTGTCTTCCTCATGTCAAGCTCCATAACGAACACTAGCATCACCACATATATTACATCACAGCTTCATATAAAGAACTGTATGTAGAGTGGGTTAGTTCTCAGGGGGTGCAGTACGTTGAAGAGTGAATAATACCGGTGACTCTTTCATTATCTAACAGACTCGGTATTATTAGAGATATAGGTATTACTCCTAATACAATTCAACAGGTGCTACTGGCGACTCTTTACCTACCCCCGACCTTCTTCCTACAGGACTCAACTAACGCGGAGGCGTAGTTAATCAGGTTGAGGCTCTCTGAGGTCAAGGCCTTCAGCACTGCCGAGTTCTCGAGAATGTCATCCTTTACCCCTAGTCTCAGCACTGTTAAACGGCCTCTATACTTGATCTCTAGCTCGCTCACCCCCAGCGACACTGTTAAGTGCTTACTGCTTAACGCGATCCTGCCGTCCCTCCCGCTGAACGATATAGTTGTGAGAGGGGATCTATGGATCAACGCGGTTACATCATCGTCGCTGACGTACGTTAAGCCCTCGCAAGCCCTCCCTACCTTAACCCCGGAGGACCTCACTACCTCTTCCAAGGAAGACAGGGCCGACGCGATTGACTCAAACTTAGCAAGCACCTCACTTATCAAAGTAGCTACAACCACTTTACTGCCTTTAAACTCTGAAGCCTCTCTAGACATCATCTCCCTATACGTCCTCAGAGCATCCTCAACCAAACCTAGAGAATCCCTGAACATACCCCAACACCACTAAAACATGTGGGGAAGTTTTTAAAGCTTTACAGCTGAGAACTCACGAGCTTATAGGCCTTCACACCTACTGTGGGTGACGAGGTATTTAGATGTGATTGAGTGCGGCTCAGAGCGGGGAATCACATTTAAATGTATGAGTCGCTAGGTATTTCCTGAAGCTCTGCAGGTCTATCACCCCGTGTGAACTGCTACATGAATTACATACGCGGATCCCTGGCTCTAGCTCCAGCGAGCACTCCCTGCAGACAGGCTTACCGCAGATGACGCACGAGGTAACGGAGAGTCTAGCGTTACACACTCGACACATGAGGTCGATGCAGGCCGCGCACACGCCATCCTCGCTAATATGGTCCTCGCAAACAGCCCTACCGCATATCCTGCACTTACCGACCGCTGGCTTCCTTTCACACACCTCGCAGAGAACCTGCATGA
Source organism: Zestosphaera sp. (assembly GCA_038830105.1). Lineage (GTDB taxonomy): Archaea > Thermoproteota > Thermoprotei_A > Sulfolobales > NBVN01 > Zestomicrobium. The sequence goes on from JAWBLQ010000012.1 coordinate 7,721, forward strand.
GAACCACTTACAAATCTTAGTTAACGCAGGGGCTTAAGTAGGTTTAGGTGTTGAGACCTTCCTGGCTAACACCGCTAGAGTGATTATCAGAACAACCAAGACCAGTAACGAGATCGTAACCAGTTCCTCGGTGTTCAGTAGGGTGTCGGTCGTGACGCTCTCCTCAGGAGCGCTTGCCACGGTGTGCGTTGGTATGGATGTAGACGTGGTTACCGAGGTTGCAAGGCTTGACGTTGGAGTGCCTGCAGGCGTGGTAGTCTCGTTAATAGGTTGGATAGGGCTCAACAACTTCTCCAACCTCTTTACAAGGGCCCCTTCCTCCAGGGCCCTGACAAGCTCCCCCGGCAGCCTGCCGACCTCGTGAACCTCTATGAGCTCTAAGTACTTGAAGGCTGCGTGCTCTTCCTCAATAGCACTTATGTCTTCCTTACTCACGTTCGTGTATGTGGACTCGCCGGTAACCAGCGTCGGGTGTATCAGACGCGCGTATGCAAGGAAATCCACAGAGACCCAGCCGACGTCAGGCACGTAAATCACCACGTAAGCGTGAGGCCCTGTGTTGATGAATCTAGTCAGCGACCCGTAGACCTCGCTCTCGTAATCGAACCCCCTTAGATACACATACCCGTACTGGATCTTAGCAGGCACGCCATAGTGCCAGAGCAGGCTGAGGAGGACCCTGGACATGTCATCGCAGTCACCCTCCCTCGTCTCAAGGACCTCCTCTAACACTCTGGGTATCGAGCTGGCGTTATACCTTATGAGGTAACCACCGTATACGTAGTAAGCCGCCCAGACAGCTAAGTAGGTCTTAGAGACTCTTGAGACGTTGTAGTTAGGAGGTAACTCTCTGCCCAACCACTCCTCGAAGGAAGGCACCACCACTTCAACAACTCTTACGTTAGGCGGCAGGATATACCTTGACGTCACGTCCTCCGGGTAGGGGTTGTTGTAGAGTGTCACGTCCTTGAGGTATAGAGCCTGAGCAACCACACCGAGCTCCTTACTCGCGTCATAAGTTACGGTTACGTTAAGGACTACATAACCCTTCACCCCGTCACTGATGGGGAGCTTGAATACGGTCTCATTACCCAACCGCTCAACAACGGCATCACCACCCACCTCCACAACCCTCACAACCTGCATGTAGTGAGGGTCGCTGTAGTTAATAGGCGCTTCGAAGTAGCCCTCAGAGACACCTAACGCATACGTTATCTCAGCTACGTCGATGTACATGAAGTCAAGCCTCTCGTACTTAGCCTCACCCGAGGTCGCACCCGCGGCTGAAGCAGTGAAGACTGTCAGAAACGCTAACAACGCTACGGTCACGGAGACCCTAGCCTTACCCCTAGCGTAGCAACTCACTTTAACAACAACCACCACTACACTCCTCTTTTTAAACCTTAAATTTACGGGTCATCCATGAAATCGTTCTGACCGTAAAACATAAATATCAACGGCGTTAAGGAGATTTGAGGTAGTGGGGATTGGTCAAGGACTCAGGTGATGAAGAGAAGTCATTGATAAATCCATCGCAATACGACCCACGCACATGTGTGATCAGGATAGCTGACAGGGAGGTCAAGGTTTCTAACGTGATGCCCGGCCTTAAGGAAGGTGAGAAGTTATTTAGAACTACTCAATCCATATGCCCTTACTGCTACTCCTTACTTCCAGCTCTAATAATAGAGAGGGAGGGGAAGCTCTTCATAAGGAAGATGTGCCCCGAGCACGGGGAGATCGAGGAGCTGTATCAAGGGAGCTCCGAGTTTGCTAGGAGGGTGGAGAGGTGGTTCGTTGAGGGGAGGGGGCCGAGACACGTCTACACAAACTTGACGGCTCCGTGCCCCTACAGCTGTGGGCTGTGTCCCATACATAAAAACCACACAGCACTAGCCAATCTAGTCTTAACGAATAGATGCGACCTAGACTGCTGGTACTGCTTACCGGGGTATGAGGTGGTACCGGTTAAGATCAGCGACAGGATCGAGCTCGTGGAGATAGGAGGTCTCGTGGAAGGGCTGTTCAAGAGGTATGACTCACGCCCGGCGGGTGAGGGAGAGTACGTAGTGCCTGAAGATCTAGAGGTCCTGACTATAAAGGGCTCTAGGGCTGTTTGGACTAAGGTCTCTAAGGCGTTCAGGAGGAGGTATGAGGGGGGGCTCGTTAAGATTAAGACAAAGACAGGTAAGAAAGTCACCTTGACGAAGGATCACCCAGCCCTCCTCTACGAGAGCGGGGGGATCGTTAGGAAGCCTGCAGGTGAGCTCGCCGTAGGTGATAAGGTGTTGGAACTCCGTATGACGCCGATCGCTTTAGAAAGGCTGAACGGAGGTGTAGGGGCTGGCCTGGCAAGGCCCCCCGCAAGCGTATCTGGGCTAGAGGTAAGCGGGGAGGACTTCCTAGTGAGTGAGGTAGTTGAAGTCGAGGTGATGCGTGGTGAGGGGATCACGGTGTATGATCTAGAGGTGAGCGATGAAACACACGCCTTCGTAGCTGGAGACGGCATACTTGTGAGCAACTGCTTCTTCTTTGCTGAGAAGTCAGGGTTCGTCTACGAGCCCACGATCAACCAGATTAAAGACATGGTTCAGCAACTCCTGAAGCAGGGGGTCACCCCGGCTGTTCAGCTTACTGGAGGGGAGCCTGCGCTGAGGGAGGATATCATCGAGATAGTTAAGCTCCTTAAGGAGATGGGTGTGAGGCACATTCAACTGAACACCAACATAACGAGGTTCGCAAAGCTCTACCTGAGTGAGGGTGAGGAGGCCGCCGTCAGGTTCTCCAAGGACCTCAGAGAAGCCGGTGTTAACACTGTGTACATGAGCTTCGATGGTGTTTCGCCTCAGGCAAACCCGAAGAACCACTGGGAGGTACCGTTTGCCATGGAGGTCTTCAGGAGGTCCGGGATGTCCAGCATCGTTCTAGTACCTACAGTGATTAAAGGAGTTAACACGCATGAGTTAGGGGATATAATCAAGTTCGCCACCCTGAATAAGGACGTGGTAAGATCCGTCAACATACAGCCAGTCTCTTTAACAGGAATGATTAAGAAGGCGGAGAGGGACGAGCTGAGGGTCACCATATACGACGTGGCTAAGATGATAGAGGAACAGACTAAAGGACAGATCAAGGTAAGTGACTGGTTCCCCGTGCCCGCGTCCGTGCCTATATCGGAGTTTGTGGAGGGCCTCCGCGGTGAGTTTAAGTTCGAGATGGCTAATCACCCGGAGTGCGGTGTTGGTACGTACGTCTACGCAACCATGCATGACGGTGAGCCAAGTTACGTGCCGATCACCAGGATGATTGACGTGCATGGCTTCCTCGATTACCTGAGCGAGAAGTCAAGGGAGCTGAGGAGCGGGGGGAGCAAGTATATAGTTGGTTCCAAGCTTCTGTTCTCAGCCCTCCTCAAGTACATCGTGTGGGATGAAGTACCTCAGGAGATCAAGAAGGTCCTCCGCAAGCTGTTGACGGAGATCCTCATCAAACACGACTACGAATCACTTGGTGAGTGGCACTACAAGTTCACGTTCCTCGGCATGATGCATTTCATGGATCTCTACAATTACGACGTGGAGAGGGTTATGAGGTGTAACGTTCACTACTTAATGCCGGACGGGCGTGTAGTGCCTTTCTGCACATTCAACGTCCTGAATGACGTCTATAGAGACTACGTGCAGAAGAGGTATATGTTCACACTCGATGACTGGGTTAAGTTGAGAGGGGCTGGCAGCATAGGGGAGGCAGTAAAGTATAGGAGGAATCTGGAGCTTGTAAAGAAGATGACGTCGCACCCGCTCTACGTGAAGACCTATAAGGAGTTCCTACATAAGTGGATTGACATGTACCCATGGCTCAAGGACTCGAGCCTTGGTAGAGGCTCTTGACAGCTCGTCGCTACACCTCAGCCTTAAACCTGGAGTAGATCTCTTCAACTCTAGCATACCACCTGTCCAGCTCCTTCGGACTCTCTGGGTAGTTCATGTAGAGTTGTTTTACCTCACTCATGTACTGAGCAACCCTCACGAGTTTGAAGAGGAGAGAGGGTCTTGTAAGTCCTGCGAGTAGCCTCATGCCCTTCTCAACAACGCTTAACTCTAGATGACCTTTAAGAGAGACTTCATTCAAGTCCTCTTCCTTTATCATCTTCCTGCTCATCCCGTACTCGAGGTCGTCGTCGCTCAGCCTCTGGAGGAATAACCTAAATATATCCAGCGCTGCTTGCTTAGCCCCGTACCTCCGATTAAAGCATATGTTAGCGCTCCAGAGCTCTCTGGCCGAGGGCTCACCCGAGTCGAGAGCCTGCGTTACGGCTTGCGAGATACACCAAGACGCCAGGATCGCTGAACCCTTCCCCCCACCGTGAACCGGGTTGACAGTGTAGGCAGCATCCCCCGTCACTGCTATCCCGTTCCACACTAGAGTCCGTGCTGGTCTCCTGGTCGGCACGGCAGCCCCTCCAGCCTCGATCAGTTCACTACCCTCGTATTCTGGCCTAGTCAGCACGTGCTCATGTAGGAGATCCCTCGGGTTGGGGTAATCCATACCGCCCTGAACCCCTAAACCCACGTTAACCACGTCTCCTTCCTTAGAGTACGGGAAGACCCACCAGTAACCCCCAGGGGCAACTCTCTTACTCACGTAGATCCTGAGGATGTCCGGTTCGTCGACGTCCCTCCTTAACCTCCTAACCTCCCTGTAGGCTATGTTGTAGTCCATGAGCTCAGCGTCATCCCGCACGGGCCATGTGCTTTGGTCAAGCCTCCTGACGATCGCTCTGGCCACCCCGGAGGCGTCGACGAGGACTTTAGAGCGGATCTCATGTCGACCTCTATCCTTACTCCACGTAACAACCCCGGTGACGAAGCCCTCCTTAACAATAGGCTCAACCCCGTACGTGCTTCCAGTGAACTCAGCACCCTTATCGACAGCGCTCCTCAAGAGATGCTTAGTGAACTTAATCCTGTCGACCTCGTACCCAGCCCCTAAAACCCTGTACTTGACCAGCTCTGACGGAGAGTAAACGTCGATCCCCCTGACATATCCTTCAAGGAGCTCCCCGCTAGGGGGCTCTAGATTAACCTCGTCGAAGTGATGTTTACCTACAGCGTCGGCACAGGGCTTATCGCCAACCCTCTCGAAAGACCTCATGTCAATGACTAAGGTCTTGAATCCCTTACCACTTAAGAAGTAAGCGAGCGACGCGCCGGCGATGCCAGCGCCAACCACTACAACGTCATACGAGCTCATATCTGAATACCCAGAATACTATGGAGCCGCTCAAATATAACCATTACCCGTTGCTTAAACATTAACGTCCTAGTGCTTCAAATCCTCAGGCCCCTCACGGATATATATCCTCTCCATGCATCCGTCCCTATACGGTCTGATGTAGTCGTAGTCCCTCTCGAAGACCAGCCTCGAGTTCATCCGCTTGAGAACGAACTTGCAGACGGTCTCGGACACCAGCCTACACGTGTACCGAGTGTCCAGTCTTAGGAGGAGTGTGAGCTTGAGTATCGGACATGGATTTCTGGATATGGTCACGAGTTCTCTCTCAGTGAGTTTAACGACCTCAACGTACTCTTCCCTCAAGCCGAGGAACCTGTAGTAAAACGACTCCAGCAAGTCCTTCATCGAACCCGCTCTACGCGGTCGCAGCGTCCACATGAACCCGTAAACGTAGAAGACGACGAGCCCTATGAGTAAGGGCAACGTCTTCAACCTACTGATTAAACCCATATCTCGAGCACCGGTCACTGCTTCTTAACCAGCTGACTACATATCTCACAGATATAATACGTTGTAGAATGTTTAAGAATGATCACCCTTTACTTAGTCGACACGCTTAAATGAGCCTGCAACTATTCAGATAAGGGTGAGGGTGTTAATGACTAGTGAAGACCTCCCCACCGCAGGATTCCTCACGAAGCCCGCTCACTCGGCGTCTAGTAAGGGTGTCGCGGGCATCGTTTATAGTGTTGAGGACCCTGCCGGTGAGGGGATAGCCAGGTACTTGAGGGAGAGGCTCGGAGGGAGGGAGTCCCGGAGGTCTGGAGGGGTTGCCTCCTGGGATCTCGACGAGGTTAACGCCGTGTTAGTCGGGTTTAAGGAGGACGTCATATACTTCGACTTCCTCGACGAGGTCCTTCCTGACGCCGACTTCTACGTCATACTATCACGTCATAAAGCTGAGTCAGGTGTTAAGTCCTTAACAGTTCATCACACGGGCAACCCCACGTCAGCTGCTGAGGTTGGCGGCAGGCCTGGTGAGCTCTCAGTGGCTAACCCTCCTCTGGCTTACTGGGTTCTGAAGAGTCTCAGCAGGCTGGCTCCCAGTGATTTAAGGGATTTCGAGGTTGTCTACGAGGTGACGCATCACGGGCCTACTAGTCTGAGGAAGCCGCTCACCTTTGTTGAGATAGGATCGTCGAAGAGTGAGTGGTCTGCTGAGAAGGCTCACGAAGTCGTTGGCGAGTCCGTAGTCGAGGCTTTGACGAGCATGAGGACTCAAGGCGATTGCGTCTCTACAGTCGGCTTCGGAGGACCTCACTACGCGGAGGGATTCACTAAGAGGGCCTTAAGACTTAACGAGTGCTACGGGCACATAATATCCAGGTATGCGGTGAAGGAGCTCACCGACAGCGAGCTGAGGACTATCTCCAGGCTTGCTGCACTGAAGAGTAGTCCGCCAGCTGTTAAGGCAGTTGTAATGAGGAAGGTGGGCTCTAATCCTAAGGCCTTGATAGCCGAGGTGTTGAGGTCTCTCAGCATCCCCTACGAGGTAATTGAGTGATGAAACGTTTTTAAAACCTTATTAATAGACTGAGTTAATTCTTAGAGGGTTGCTGGTGGAGCGTGTAGTAATCAAGCTGACCGGTAGGGTGTTCAGTCCTGAGAACGTTAAGACTCTTACGGAGCTAGCTAGAGTGATCACGGAGTTCAAGAGAGGACGGGTTAAGGTCGCGGTAGTAGTCGGCGGGGGTGAGACGGCGAGGAGGTATATAAACATGGCTTCAGAGGCCGGCATATCCCTGGGGTGGCAGGACATACTTGGGATAGGGGCCTCAAGACTTAACGCCATGCTTTTCTCAGCGATGCTGGGTGATCACGCATACTACCCAGTTCCAACGAGGATAGAGGACTTCATACACGCGTGGAACATGGATAAGATTGCCGTTGGAGGGGGGTTGCAACCAGGGCAGTCTTCCAACGCCGTGGCAGCGTCTCTGGCAGAACTCCTCAACGTCGAGCTACTTGTAAACGCCACAACAGTTGACGGCGTCTACGAGAGAGACCCGAGAGTGGAGCCTAACGCGAGGATCTTGAAGGAGTTAACAATAGATGATTTGAAGAAGGTATTGATGCAGTCCTACACACCTGGTAGGTATGAGTTAATAGACCCAGTCGCCCTCTCTATTATGGAGAGGGCATCTCTCAACGTGGTTTTCATAAATGCCTTTAAGCCCTACATGCTAAGGTCTGTCCTCTTAGGAGAGAGAGTTTATGGGTCTTGGGTTAAGCCGTAGGAACGAGTTAGGAGATCTGGTCAAGGTCGTCATGGGGGTCTTTGAGAGTCACTATATTGGGTACGTGATGCCTCAGAACTGCTTAAGTAAGTCGTTGGAGGGAATGCCAGAAGAGGTACTCAAGTCGCTCGGGGCTCCGAAGATAGTTAAAGAGGTGTTCATCGACTCTACCTGCGTGCCGATCACAGGGCTTGTGATCCGTGGCGGGACGCCGACAGGTGAGCGTGGAGACTATGTCGAGGTCTTCAAGGGCTTCCTACCTCCGCTGCCTAACTCTACCCCAGCTCAGTGTTTCCTAGGTGGGGAGGGAGTGTTCGGATGTAGATACCTTCTTCAGGAGGTCTTCGTGGATCAGCTATGTAAAGAGCGTGAGATGACAGAACAACTGACTCCTCAAGAACTCACAGAGTTGGTTAAGGAGGTTCTTAAGGCAACGAATTCAGAGGGTTTATGGTTATACATGATTGAGTGCGGGGGCGACGTCACGGCTCTGAAGATACTTGATAGAACCGATTTGTAGACACGAGCTTACAGCGGAAAACGGTGGTTCGGCTCTTATAGGTTTAATTGGTTATGGGCATTGCCTCATTTTTGTTCCACTGCATTGGTCTTGGATCTGCATCATCCTTAGTAGAGAAGCCCTTATAATCCTAGTATGAAAACTGAAACGGCTTCGTGAAGCTCTTCCAGCGGCTTGCTTAAGTTGAGATCACGGGTATAGAGCCGAATCGAGGGATCGTGACCTCTCTCTCGTTGAAGGACGGGATCACCCTAACTCCCAGCGTCTTCTTCTTGACCTCATGCGCTGCCAGCGCGTCTTTAAGCACGTTCTCAACTTCCTCCCTACCCCCCGGCAACGCGACCATGTCGACGCCTACCAAGCAGTAGGCGGTCAGGAATGTTAGGTGTGGCAGTCTCAGAGAACCCTCTCTGACAAGCCTCATTAAGGTGTTGTCCTCGCCAACCGGGAGCATGACTTCGTTGAACCCCAGCGTCTTTATGTTGTAGGTCTCTGCTATGTTAGCGAGCATGCTGTTCAGGGTCTTCAAGCCCCAGGCACTCCCGGTTCTCGGGAAGCTGACTCCGCTCACGTGCTCTATTAGTGGTACCACTGACTCCTCCATCCAGGGGGAGAGCGATAGGTCAATCCCTAAGTACGGTATCCCTAAATTCCTGAAGGTTGAGTCCACGACGCTGTCCACGTTCTTAAGCGCCCCTCCTAGTCTGCGGAATGCCTCACTGAGACTTACTGACTCTCTGAATGCCTGAAGGGCTGTGTCAGCGTACCTCAGGGCTATCGAGGCCCCATACCTCCTTGATGTCGAGAGTGGGTAGTACGGGGTCTCCACGTAACTTCCTATCGAGAAGCCGATTCTGACCGCTACCTCGAACCCCAGATCCATAACCAACCTGACGAGCAGTTCAGACGCCTTAGATACCTCGCCCCACTCAGAAAGGAGGAGTGCGGCGAATGAGTTTCCACACTTCATGATCTCCCTCAGACCTTCGTACTTCACATCACTAACGCTATCGTGATATGCTGAGAAAAGGTACTCACTACTGCACAACCTATGGATTAAGCTAGGTGAGACCTCGTTAGGCAGGGTAACCCTAACAGTCCACGGCGGGAACCCGATACTTCTCAACCCCTTCATGCTAATCTCCAGCTCGTCTGAAACATCTTTCTCACTAACCACGGAATCGTACATCATAGTTAACGCTCTAACTAACATTTCCTAACACCTCACCGTTGGTGCGGGGGGTGGGATTTGAACCCACGCAGGCCTACGCCAGCGGGTCTCCCCATAGTTAGTGCCGGTGGACTTGAGCCCGCCCCCTTTGACCTGGCTCGGGCACCCCCGCACCAATAGATACTAGGAAACTAGCGTAAATAAACCTTAAGCTCGACCATCACATCACACTAATACTTTCAGCTAACTCTCAGTGTATAACAGCATTACCACATTAATTATCTATACACAACCACGCCTCTAAGGTGGTAGGGTATATGAGGATTATCTCGGTGAAGTTCCCTGAGGAACTAATTGAGATGCTTGACACGTACGCGTTCAGAAGCGGTAAAAGCCGCTCCGACGTCATTAGAGACGCCCTCAAAACTTACCTCGACAACAACGCAACGAAACACACCTTCAGTAAAGTAGCCGTTAGGAGGGTTCACATTTACTAGCAGAATGATAACGGGGTTCAGGCTTCATAGGGTTTAACATCAGCCGACGTTATCTCCTCCCAGATTTCGTGGGTCTCGAACAGGCTTTCATCACCCGCTAGGTCATTGACCTCCATCCATTTAGGGTAACCTCGACCGCCATCTACGAAATCATACAGTTCATCGCTTCGGAGAAGCCGCTACATTCCGTCCCTCTTACATTGGTGGGGCTTTCTCGGGGTCTTTACCACTCACTCGCATCCAGAGCTTCAAAATTAAGGAGAAGTTGAGTTTAAAATAATGAAACAACATAAAACAAAACAGCTACATGAGGTAGCGAGGGCTAAGGAGCTTCTGCAGAAGAGGAAATACAGTGTGAATAACATGAACTCTTTTAAAAGGTTTTACTAGAAGACCTCAGGACTGTTCTCTGGTTCAGGATCGAATACTAGGCGGTACTCCCGGTGATAAAAACACTTCTAACGTTGGACCTGAGTCCTTTATTTTTGTGTATCTCCATATTGATTAGGGGTGTGATTAGTGAGGGCATCGTTGCTTAACGTCCTCACAAGGATTGAGGGCGAGGTTAGATGTGATAAGTTGAGCGAGTTAGTCGGTCTTAGCAGAAGTACTGTGAGAAGGTATTTGAGGGAGTTGCTTGAGGAGGGGTTAGTGATTGAGATTTCTAAGGGTGTCTACGCCTTGACTGATAAGGGTATGAGGGTTAAGGAATCTCTTCAGAGGGTCTTGACGGAAGTAGGTGAGGAAATGGCTTACGTAGTGACGGACCCTAACACCGGGGCTCTCGTGCCGCTCAAGATCAAGAGCTTAAAACAACTATACGTGGTCGTTAAGCACGGTCTTGTGCCTGAGGAGGTGTTGAGGGAGCACTTAAGAAGAGGATATGTCTCGGAATGGGTTAAGAATGTTTTAGGGGATGAAGAACTAGCCAGGAAGCTGAGCACTGAGGACTTAAGCGAGATCGTTAAGGTGCTTGAGGAGCTAGTCAGCTTAACTGAGTAGGACTCAACACAACTCGTAAATTAAGGGCTTAGTCAAGAGCTAGAGAGAAAGACCATGAGTGAGGGAGTTATCGAATACAGTCTGATTACCGATTATGATATCTATCTCTTTAGGGAGGGCAAACACTACAGGATTCACGAGAAGTTAGGTGCTCATCCTTTAACAGTCGACGGGGCTTCAGGTACTTACTTCGCTGTATGGGCTCCTAACGCCGCTGAGGTACATGTAGTCGGTGATTTTAACGGCTGGAGGCCTGACGCTCATAAGCTGATCTCTCGCAGAGATGGATCCGGTGTCTGGGAGGGTTTCATAAAGGGTGTTGGAGTCGGTGCTAGATATAAGTATTACGTGGTCTCCAGGGTTACTGATTACAGGGTCTTCAAGGGTGATCCATACGCGTACTTATGGGAGGCACCTCCCGGGACCGCGTCTATGGTCTGGGATTTAGGATATGAGTGGAGGGATGATGAGTGGTTACGCGCGAGGGGGTGGAGGAATTCCTACAAGGCGCCTGTATCTATATACGAGGTTCACCTCGGTTCGTGGATGAGGATGCCTGAGGAAGGTAACAGATTTCTGACGTATCGTGAGCTCGCTGAGAGGTTATGTGACTACGTGAGCTACATGGGTTTCACGCACGTTGAGTTCCTGCCTGTCATGGAGCACCCGTTCTACGGTTCCTGGGGCTATCAAATAGTTGGTTACTACGCCCCCACCAGTAGGTACGGGAAGCCGCAGGACTTCATGTACCTAGTCGAGAGGCTTCATACGTGTGATGTTGGCGTTATCATTGATTGGGTTCCGTCCCACTTTGCCACGGACGAGCACGGCCTGGCTTTCTTCGACGGCACTCACTTATACGAGTACGAGGACTGGAGGAAGAGAGTTCACCCTGATTGGGGTAGTTACATATTCAACTACGGTAAGGGTGAGGTTAGGTCCTTCCTAGTGAGTAACGCTTTATTCTGGGTTGAGAAGTACCACGTAGATGGGCTACGGGTTGACGCAGTAGCTTCGATGCTTTATCTTGATTACTCAAGGAAGCCAGGGGAGTGGGTTCCTAACATATACGGCGGTAGGGAGAACTTGGAAGCCATAGAGTTCATCAAGGAGTTCAACGAAGCAGTCCATAAGCACTACCCCGGTGTTTTAACGATAGCTGAGGAGTCAAGCGCGTGGCCTAAGGTCTCAAGGCCTGTAAGAGAGAGTGGGCTGGGCTTCGATATGAAGTGGAATATGGGGTGGATGCACGACACGCTCTACTACATGTCTAAGGACCCTGTACACCGTAAATATCACCACGATATACTGACCTTCAACGTCTGGTACGTGTTTTACGAGAACTTCATTAACCCCCTATCACATGATGAGGTAGTGCACGGTAAGAAGTCACTGATAAGCAGGATGCCGGGTGATGATTGGCAGAAGTTTGCGAACCTGAGGCTCCTTTACGGGTACATGTACGTGCACCCGGGGAAGAAGATGCTCTTCATGAGCAGCGAGATAGCTCAGTGGGATGAGTGGAGTCATGAGAGAAGCGTCGACTGGCATCTCCTTAAGTATCGTGAGCACCGTGGCCTTCAAGCCTGGGTGAGAGACCTTAACACGACCTACAGAAGGGAACCTGCACTACATGAACTCGACTTCAGGCCTGAGGGATTTGAGTGGATTGACTTCAGCGATAGAGACCAAAGCGTCGTCTCATTCCTTAGAAAGAGCTCAGGTGGCGAAGTAATCCTAGCGATCCTTAACTTCACTCCAGTGGTGAGGACTAACTACAGAGTAGGGGTTCCTGACGAAGGCTTCTGGGAGGAACTACTTAACAGCGATCTAAGTATCTACGGGGGCACGGGAGTGAGCAACGCCCCCGGAATTGCGTCTGAGGAAACCCCCTACCACGGAAGGCCTTACTCAATAGTCTTGGCTCTCCCTCCGCTAGCGATGCTCTTCCTCAAGCACAGAAGACTGAAATAATGAACCACATGTATGAATCCTCATCACTTTCAGAGATAGATTAACAAGGCTTGGGTACTTATACCTCGAAGAGCTGTTTAAAGCATACGGTGTAAAGTTATTACTGCATTTCAAGAAGAAATGAAGAACTATATGCAGGAGCTAGTAGAAGTATGACCGAAATCATAAAGTCCTTTGCAAGCAGAATAACGCCTACAAGAGAAGAGCACTACGGTTAACAGTTAAAGCTATAGTAATAATTCGGAGTCTTAAGAGAAGCCCCCGAGAGATTTCAGGATAAACTTGATAAAAACAGCTTGAAGTCTCTAGACGCTCATAGTTTAAAACAGTCGGTTATAGAGGTTCGTAGGGTCATCGTTGAGAAGCTTGTTGAAGAGGAACTAAAGTTCTACCGGCGAATCTGGAGGAAACCTCCTCTGCCTGCCCTCTGGGTAGTTCTAAACTTACTCCTATGACGGGCGGTACCCAGAGGGGTGGGTGGAGACCTAGGCTAGTTAAATATAGGCTAGTTCACGGTAGAGAAGTTATCGAGGCGCAGAACATGACACCCAAAATAGATACTGAGGTTTGTTCCGTTAGTCTCAAGGGGGCGAGGACAAGAATAGTAAATCAGTAACACGTTTGCAACTAAGGGGTGAGGACATTTTCTTAACGTTTTTCTAGGGCTCCTTAGGGGAGTTCTATTGTCCAACGTAAATACTGGTATGCGTTAAAGACTGTGAACTACTAACTGAGGAAAGCTAGTTGAGCTTCTTTAAAAACTTCAATCATGTCATGATGTGCTGTGAATTTATAACTTTGCTAACGTATTATTGTTGATGAATTACTATGGAGGAGCTAAGAGGTAAAGTAGTTCTTGTAACTGGTGGAAGCCGAGGCATAGGGTTTGGCATAGCTGAGGAGTTTGCGAAAGTTGGTTGTCATCTAGTTCTCGTGGATATTTGCGGTAGGAAGGTACGAGGTTACCCGGAATACGACCTAGCCAGTAGAGAGGATCTTGA
>JAWBLQ010000013.1:0-21276 GCA_038830105.1 Zestosphaera sp.
GAAAGGTAAAGAAATGTTCGTTTCCTTCTTCTGCTTCGGGCCGAGGAACTCTTCCTTCACACTGCACGCAGTTCAAGTAACTGATTCAGCCTACGTAGCACACAGCGAGAACATACTCTACAGGATATGTTATGAAGACTTCGTCAGGTATGGAGCTGATTTGAGGTACTTAAGGTTCCTCCACTCAGCTGGCGAGCGTGATGAGAACGGTTGGAGCAAGAATGTCGATAAAAGGAGGATATTCATAGATTTAGAAGACGACACGGTCTATAGCACGAACACGCAATACGCCGGTAATACCGTAGGTCTAAAGAAACTCGCGCTTAGACTCTGCGTGAATAGAGGACTTATGGAGGGTTGGCTCTGCGAACACATGTTCATAACCGGTATTAAAGGCCCGGGTGATAGAATCACGTACTTCACCGGGGCGTTCCCCGCCGGCTGCGGCAAGACCTCCACAGCGCTCATGTCAGACACCGTGGTTGGCGACGACCTAGCTATAATCAGGGAATTCAACGGCGTAGCTAGGGCTGTTAACCCGGAGGTCGGAATGTTCGGCATCGTGGACGGGATAAATCCAAGGGATGACCCGGAAATATATGAGATTCTAAACTCACCTGAGAGTGAAGTGATATTTTCTAATATCTTATTGATGGAGAACGGCGAGACTTGGTGGACTGGGAAGGTCGGGGAGCCTGGGAAAGGGATTAACTACGCCGGGGCTTGGTGGCCTGGTAAGGAGAACCCACCCTCGCATCCTAACGCCAGGTTCACAACCTCTATAAAGTACCTTAAAACGCTTGACCCTAGGATAGAGGACCCGCTAGGAGTTCCTGTAGGCGGTATGATATTTGGCGGGAGGGATTCGGATACCTGGCCTCCTGTAGAGGAGTCCTTCGACTGGACGCATGGCGTGATAACTAGAGGGGCTGCTCTAGAGTCCGAGAGAACGACAGCGGTTCTCGGGAAGGCAGGTGAGAGGGAATTCAATCCTTACGCCATCCTTGACTTCCTGCCGATCTCCGTAGGAAAGTTCACAGAGCATCACTTAAAGTTCGCTGAAAAGCTTAAGGTGAAGCCTAAGGTGTACGGTGTTAACTACTTCCTGAAAGATGAGAGAGGGAACTACCTCTCGGAGAAGGTCGATAAGAAGGTGTGGTTGAAGTGGATGGAGTTGAGGATTCATAACGACGTGGAAGCTGTGGAGACGCCAACAGGCCTCATACCGCTGTATGAGGACTTAAGAACGCTCTTCGATAAGCAACTAGGTAAGGAGTACTCTGAGACTTTATACGTGAAGCAGTTCGCGTTGAGAGTGCCGCAACAACTATCGAAGGTTGAGAGGATATGGACTATATATGAAGGCATACCGGACGCGCCTAAGGAATTATTCGACGTCCTTAGGGCGCAGAAGGAGAGGCTTAAGGAAGCCAGAGGTAAATGGGGCGACTTAATATCACCGTTAACCTTCGTTAGGAGGTAGGAGGTCCTTCATCAGGGATCAAGAACGACTATGGAAAGACCGTCATAATTTATTAATTTATTACATTACATTCTTTTATTAACGACGGGATTTAGGTAATGAGCATCCCTGATTTAATCAGGAAGGCGTTCAGCGGTGATTGTAGGGTCTCAGTGTTCGGGCTAGGCTACGTAGGCCTCGCGTTAACGGCTGTCTACCTGAGGAAGGGGTTAAAGGTTGTTGGGGTTGATAAGGATTCGGGTAAGGTAATGTCTATAGCCTCGTTCTCGTTCTCGTTTCTAGAAAAGGGGATTGAGGAGGCTGTCCACTCAGGGTTGAGCTCGGGGTTACTGAAGTTAACTACTAACTGGCTTGAGTACTCTGGAGAGGCCTGTATTAACGTGATTACGGTTCCCGTTTATGTTGACTGGTTAACTAAAGAGGTGAGTTACGATGCTCTGCTTCAGACCGCTGATATTATAGGGAAGGGTTTGAAGAGAGGGGATCTGGTGGTCTTGGAGTCAAGCGTACCGCCTGGCACGACTGAAGAGGTGCTTAAACCTAGGCTTGAAGAGGTCAGCGGGTTAACAGCTGGGAGGGATTTCTACCTGGCATACAGTCCTGAACGCATATACGTTGGGCGCGCGCTCCAGGACATAGAGTCTAACTACCCCAAGGTTGTAGCAGGCATTAACGACTCCTCCACCGAGCTAGCGGCTGAATTCTACTCGAGGATAGCGTTGAAAGGCGTTGTTAAGGTGAGCTCAGTTAGGACTGCGGAGTTCTCGAAGTTAGTGGAGGGTGTTTATAGAGATGTCAACATAGCTTTAGCCAACGAACTAGCTCTCTTATCCGAACTTCTTGGTGTAGACTACTATGAGGTCAGGAACGCCGCTAACTCCCAGCCTTATTGCCACCTCCACTTACCGGGGCCTGGGGTCGGTGGCCCGTGCATCCCGGTGTATCCGTATTTCGTTAATAAGAAGGCGCTGGACAAGGGGTTCGTGCCACGTCTGATTAGACTTGCTCGAGAAATCAACGAGTTGATGCCTCACGAGATAGTCAGGAGGGTGGAGCTATTCTTAAGGGATTACGACCTTACGCTAGATCGTGTCAGCGTAGCTGTTCTTGGTGTGGCGTTCAGAGGGGACACTGACGACGCTAGACTTTCCCCCGCACGTGAAGTCATAGCCTTACTCAGGGCTAGAGGATGCAGTGATATCGTAGCTCATGACCCCCTAGTTCCAAAGGATCAAGTACTTGAACTACTCAGGGTTCCTCTGACACGCGACCTACACGCAGCCTTAGAAGAGAGGGATGTTGTTATCGTTTTAACAAAGCACTCAGAGTACAGCAAACTGACCACGGAAGACTTAATCAGATTAAGCAACAACCCACATGTTTTAATTTTCGACTCCATTAATACAATATATAATAGTAACAACTATGACAGGATACGTAAGTTAGGTGTTTCAAGGTAGACTCACGAGGGTGACATGTCCAGGCATACTCACGTTAATACACGTGTCTTAGTCGTTGAACGCGCTCATACCTTCCTCTCTAGCGTGGTTCTAGAGCTACATCGATTTCTCGTTCTTCACGCTATCAATGTAGTGCTCTGTAGGTATTTCAACCTCCCTCCCACACCTCCCGCATCTATAGACGATTAACCCTTTCCTCTCCTCTATCTTCTCACAGTCTTTAAGCGGTTTACCACAGTAACATACGAAACCTATTAGCCTGGCTGGGTTGCCTACCACTAGTCCATGCGGCGGCACGTCTCTAGTCACCACTGCGCCAGCGCCCACCATCGCGTACTCACCTATAGTTACGCCGCAGATTATCGTTGCATTAGCCCCTATTGACGCGCCCTTCTTAACCAGGGTTGGTATCACCTCCCATTCCGTGTTATAGGACCTCGGATACAAGTCATTAGTGAAGGTCGCATGAGGCCCTATGAAGACGTCATCCTCTAGTACGACGCCTCTGTAGACCGAGACGAAGTTCTGTATCTTCACGTTATTCCCTATCCTGACGTCCACATCTACATAGACGTCCTTCCCTATGTTGCAACCCCTACCTATCCTCGCCCCTCTCCTCACGTGTACGAAGTGCCATATTCTAGTGCCCTCACCGATCTCAGCACCTTCCTCAACCACAGCTGTCGGGTGAATGTAATACTTCTTAACCTCGCTCATCGTAAACCCCCTATTACGTATGCCCTCCAGCAATAAAATCCTATCCTAGACTCGATCGTTGAGCACCCTGCTTATTTTTATCATTCACGACGATTTATGATTGGTGGTGTGATCGGTCATGCGTGAGTTACGGGTTGGGCTAGCTCAGTTTGGCTCTCTAACCAGTAAGGAAAACAACGTAAGGAAACTCAGTAAGTTGCTAGATAGAGTATCAGCCGACTTAGTTATCCTGCCGGAGTACGCTGCATTCAATATAGTTAGGCTGAAGCCTGAGGAGGCTTACAGCATGGCTGACGGGCTGGACGGTGAGTTCATCAAGTTCTTCAGCAGGTTGGCAGTCGAATACTCGACATACTTCGTAACAACTACTTTCGAGAAGAGCCGTGAGCCCCCCAGAGTCTATAACACAGCGGTCGTGATTAACCCGAGGGGTGAGATCGTTACTACCTATAGGAAAATCCACCTCTTCGACGCCTACGGATATCGTGAGTCGAACTACATAATGCCCGGTGATAAGCCTTCCCAGGTGATTAATGTGGGTAAAGCTAAGATAGCTATAGCTATATGTTTCGACTTGAGGTTTCCTGAGCTCTTCAGGGTTTACTCCACGCAGGGAGTCGAGTTAATAGTGGTTCCCTCAGCCTGGTTCAAAGGCCCTCTGAAGGAGGAGACCCTCTCCTTCCTGGCAAGGGCCAGGGCTCATGAAAACACCGTCTACGTTGCGACGGCTGTACAGTACGGCGAAGACTACACAGGCAGATCTCACGTGATTGATCCTTGGGGCTCTCAATTACTTGATCTAGGGGTAGGGGAGAAGTACGTTGAACTAAACATAGACATTGATTTAATTAATGAGGTCAGGAGCAGGCTCCCGCTCCTCGAGCTGAGGAGGCCTGACATATACTGCCCGGTTTTATGTAACCGACCTCCTTCCAGCCCTAAAGAGCTGGGATCCCTCTAGGGATGGGGGGTTTGGTCTTTCAACTGTAAGCTGATTCAGTCTCGCGAGCTCCGGTAACCTGCGGTGGCTAAAACTTATATACTATCTATGATCTTTAATCTAGGTACACGGTGAATAATGGGATGAGTGAGGCTAGGTTCAGGCATATAGTGAGGATTGCTGGCGTTGATGTAGAGGGGGATCTGCTTATTCCGTACGGTCTAGCTAAGATAAAAGGCATTGGATACCATACAGGTCTCTCAATAGCCCGGATTCTGGGGCTTGACCCGCATACGCGTGTCGGTTATTTAAGCGATTCAGATGTTCGTAGGATTGAGGATCTCATAGTTAATCCCCTGAAATACGGGGTTCCTCATTGGTATTTAAACAGGAGGAAGGACCCCGTAACTGGAGAGCATAGACATTTGATAACAGCTGATTTAATCTTCGAGGTCAGAGGGGATATCGAGAGGGAGGTTAAGACCAAGAGCTGGAGGGGTATGAGACATCAGCTAGGTCTTAAAGTCAGGGGTCAGAAGACGCACACCACGGGCAGGATAGGGGCAGTAGTCGGCGTCGCTAAGGGTAAGGCGGTTCAACGTAAGGAGGAGAGCAAATAGAGGGATCCGCGATGGGAGATCCTAGAAAGTCGAGGAGGAAGTGGGAGAGGCCTGGGCATCCTTGGATTAAGGAAAGGTTAACCGAGGAGATGGAGTTAGTCGGTAAGTACGGACTGAGGAGTAAGCGTGAGTTATGGTTGACTCAAGCCTTCCTGAGGAGGATCAGAAACAAAGCTAAATCCCTGCTCTCACTCCCCCCTGAGGATAGGGTGGTTAAGGAGAGGGAGCTGGTTAGGAAGCTCTACAGGTTAGGGCTCTTAATGAAGGAGGAGAGCACTATCGACGACGTCTTGGGCTTGACTGTAGAGGACGTGCTTCAGAGACGTTTACAGACGTTGGTAAGCAGGAAAGGGTTAGCGAGAAGCATTCATGAAGCAAGGCAACTAGTGGTTCACGGGCATATAGCTATTGGCGGGAGGAGAGTGACATCTCCGGGCTACATAGTTAGCAGGGATGAAGAGCAGATAATAGACTTTATGTACGGCTCCCCCATAGCTAGTAGGGTGAAAGCGCAGGCGGTCATTGAGGAGGGTTCTACAGACTTCACAGATACCACGTAGGTGAGTCGAGATGGCTTTCACGTCAAGAGAGCTCAAGTGGGGCGTTGCTCACATATACAGTTCCTTCAACAATACAATCGTTCACATAACTGACTTAAGCGGTGCCGAGACTGTGGCGGCCATGTCCGGGGGTGTAGTAGTTCGAGCGGACAGAGAGAAACCATCTCCTTACGTAGCTATGTTAATAGCTTATAGAGCCGCACAGAAAGCCATGGATAAGGGCTTGAACGCCGTACATATAAAGGTCAGAGGCCCTGGCGGTCACGGGCCTAAGATACCAGGCCCTGGCGCGCAAGCCGCCATAAGAGCCCTTGCCAGAACGGGCTTCATAATAGGCCGTATCGAAGACATAACACCGATCCCGCATGACAGCACGCGTAGGCCTGGCGGTAGGAGAGGTAGGAGGGTGTAAGGTGTCGTACTCAGTTACCGTTATCGAGAAGAGTGGAAACTACGTTAAGCTTCTCTTCAGAGGCGTTCCATTAGCCCTCCTGAATGCTGTGAGGAGGGCATCTATGGAGTACGTGCCAACCATGGCTATTGATTTCGTCACGTTCAGTAATAACACGTCAACTCTACACGACGAGATAATAGCGCATAGGTTGGGATTAACACCGCTTTACTCAGAGGAAGCGATTCGAAAGTATAAGGGTCCTGAGGAGTGTGCTGACGTAAGTCCTGAGGAATCAACCGACTGTTACGCTGTCCTATCGCTACAGGGGTCCGCCGGGGATGGCGAGATCAAGACCGTTTATTCAGAAGATCTCAAGCCCGTCACCGATCCTGATGTGAAGCCTGTTTACGATAAAATACCCCTAATAGTCTTAGGGCCTAAGCAAGAGATATCCCTAGACGCGTACGCCAGGCTCGGGAGGGGTATCTACCATATTAAGTGGTCTCCAGTTACCACAGCTGTGGTCACGTATTCCGCGAGGCTTGACGTGGATCGAGGGGTATGTACTCTCTGCGGGAAGTGTGCTGAAGTATGTCCGAGGGGGGCTCTGGTCCTTGAGGGAGGTAGTGTAGTGGCTCATGAGGAGAAGTGCATTCTATGCAGGCAGTGTGTGAAAGCATGTCCTGTTGAGGCGATAAACCTAGGTTTTAAGGAGGACGAGTTTTACCTCAACATAGAGTCTTCCGGGGCTTTGAAGCCTGAGACAGTGATCGCCGAGGCCTTCAAAGTGATCATATCCAAGCTAGATGCTTTTTTAAGTGCCTTAAACTCTATTAAGGCTCAGAGTGGTGAGTGAGGTATGTCTAAGACGGGCTCCACTAATATAGTCTTGCGTACGTTGATCCGTGACCTGAGGAAGGCGGCGAATTCGAGGAACGCCCCCATATGGGATTACGTGGCTGAAATGCTTGAGAGACCTTCTCGAAGGAGGGTGGTCGTTAACGTGTCTAGGTTAAATAGAGTGGCTTTTGACGGTGAGGTATTACTGGTTCCCGGCAAGGTTTTAGGATCTGGTTTTATCGATAAGAAGGTGACGGTCGCAGCTCTGGGTTTCTCTCTCAGAGCAGTCGAGAAAATTAAAGGTGCAGGAGGCTCTGTGATGAGCGTTAAGGAGTTATTAAACAACAACCCGAGAGGGAGTGGAGTAAGGGTGATTGCATGAGCTCTCAAAACAAGCAAGTTAGTGACGATGCAGTCCTCATAGACGCTGAAGGAGCTGTTTTAGGCAGGTTAGCGTCTAAAGTAGCTCAACTCCTTAAAGAAGGATACAGAGTCTACGTAGTCAACGTCGAGAAAGCCGTTGTAAGCGGGGATAAAAGAAGGGTCATCGAGGGATACAAGGTCTGGCTCTCCATCAAAACCTTAAGAAACCCTGAGAAGTCCTCTCCGAGGAGGCCTAGAAACCCCGTATCTATATTCAGGTACACCGTACGTGGGATGCTACCTAAGACTTTTAATAGAGGGCGTATGAGGCTGAGTAGGTTGAAGGCGTACGTTGGGGTTCCTAAGGAGTTTGAGGGTAAGGAGATGTTTAGGGCTCCGGCCCTGAAGGTTAGGGAGGTAGTGAGTGTGGCTGAGATAGCTGAGGCTCTTGGATGGAGGGGTAGGAAATGAGTAGTGGGTTGCTAGATCGTGAACAGAAAATCGTTATAGCTATCGGTAAGCGTAAGACTGCTGTCGCGAGGGCTGTGATTAGGGCTGGGAAGGGCAGGACCTGGGTGAATGGCGTGCCTGTAGAGCTTTGGCCTGTGGAGATGGCTAGACTCAAGATGATGGAGCCTCTGCTACTGGCTGGCGAGGAGATATGGGGTAAGGTCGATGTTCACGTGAGCGTTGAGGGCGGTGGTATCATGGCTCAAGCCGACGCCGTCAGAACCGCCATAGCTCGCGCCCTTATATCCTTCACAGGTAATGAGGAATTAGAGAGGGTATTCAAGGAGTACTCGAGAGCTATGCTAGCCGGTGATCCTAGACAAACAGAGCCTGAGAAGTGGATGCGTTACTCAGCTAGGAGGTTTAGACAGAAGTCTTACAGGTGATGTATGATGGTTATCTTTCCTGTGAGGTGCTTCACCTGCGGGGCTGTTATAGGGGATAAGTTGGAGGCCTTCATTAAGGGGGTTGGGTCAGGTAAGGAGCCAGGCAAGGTTCTCGACGAGTTAGGTATTAAGAGATACTGTTGTAGGAGGATGTTCATCTCGCATCTTAATCTAATCGAGGAGTTAGTTATGTACTCTAGGAAGGTGTGATTTGAATGGGGGAGGATGTAGATCGTGAGAGGCTAGCCGGTAGCGAGCTCTTAGTCCCTCTCAACGTGTATCTCGAGGCAGGGATCCATATAGGAACGTACATGTGCACTAAACACATGGAGGGGTTTGTGTATAGGCAAAGACCAGACGGCCCTTACATAATAGACGTTAAGAAGATAGATGAGAGGATACGTATAGCCGGTAGATTCATAGCCGCCTATAAGCCTGAGTCAGTCCTCGCCGTCTCAGCAAGGCCTTACGGCTTCCAACCTGTCCAAAGATTCGCTGAGCTAACTGGCGGTAAGGCTGTTGTCGGGAGATTCATACCTGGCACTTTAACTAACCCCAACTTAAGCACGTATATAGAGCCGGACATACTTGTGATCACGGATCCCAGGGTTGATCAGCAGGCATTACTTGAGGCGGCAAGAGTAGGTATACCGGTCATCGCTATAGTCAGCACGGACTCGAAGACGAACAACGTGGATTTAGTGATCCCCGGCAATAATAAGGGTAGGAAGTCACTGGCCGTTATATATTGGTTACTAGCTAGACAGACTCTCAGGGAGAGGGGGGTCTTACCACCCGGTGGGGAGCTAAGCGTGGGGCCTGAGACTTTCGAGACTAAGGTGCTTAGTAAATGAGCTTAAGGAAGCCAGTGGCCGCTGGTTATTTCTATGAGGGGGTTAAGGAGTCATTAATTAAGAGGATTGAGTGGTCCTTCACGCATAAACTAGGTCCCGGTACCTTACCTAAGCCTTCAGAAGTTAGGAGCAAGGAGAGTTTAGGCTTCGTAGTGCCGCACGCGGGTTACGTCTACAGCGGTCCAATAGCCGCGCATTCCTACGCTAGGATGGCTTTAGAGGGTAGGCCGGATACCTTTATAATATTAGGGCCTAATCACGCAGGCGTTGGAGAGACTGTCTCAGTCTGGGATGAAGGTGGTTGGGAAACCCCGCTAGGCCATGTTAGTGTGGACGAGGACCTGGCTAAGGAAGTGATTAAGAACTCTCAATACGCTAGACCGGATAAGTTGGTGCACTATGACGAGCATTCTATCGAGGTCCAGCTACCGTTCCTGCAGTACCTCTTCAGGGAGGTTAATATAGTCCCCATAGCGATCACGTACCAGATCCCTGAGGTATCGAAGGACTTGGCGATGTCTATTTCTAAGTCCGTGGCTGAGCTAGGTAAGGACGTCGTCCTCATCGCGTCAACTGACTTAACGCATTACGTGCCTCACGAGAGTGCTGTTAAGAAGGATCAGCTGATTTTAGAGAAGGTGAGGGCGTTAGATCCTGAAGGCTTGTTCGACGTGGTTACAAGGAGATACATCACTATGTGCGGAGTCGCACCGGTCATGACGCTACTGTATTACGCGAGCTTAAGCAGGTCTCCAGGTGTTGAGATACTTAAATACGCTACGTCAGGAGAGGTCTCAGGAGATAAGTCGCACGTTGTGGGTTATTCAGCTATCAGAGTTCTTAAATAACTGACAGCGTCCTCTGGGAGGATCAGCGGGGTTGATGATGGATGGGTCTTGTCAAGGGTGGTTACGAGTGGGCACCACTCTTCCATATACCAATCCCAGGCAGGAGTAACCCGCTCATAGTAATCCCCACGACCTACGAGGTAATTGCCGAGGTGAATCTCGTTGAGAGCGGTTTTAAAGTGAGGGTCTTAGGGACTTCCGACTCGAGGTACGTTAGTGGTAAGATAGAAGATTTCTTAACGAATTTATCGTCAGAGCTGGGTATGGAGATCTCGCTTGAGTTGAAGGTTAAGGCCTCCGCCAGGGCGCCGAGGGAGTACACCTACGTCCATGCGACTAACACAGCTTTAGAGTTCCTGGGAGGTAAGCTCGACGAAGACGTGATTGAAGCCTCCTGGAGGATTGACTCTAAGTTAGGCCTGCCGCAGAGCGTCTTTGCTTTGAGGGAGGCTCAGATGATCGGTGAGCCTTACATATGGAGGCTTAACGAAGGGTATGTTAAACTCGGCAAAGTTCTCACAGCAGAGGTGCTCAGTAGCTCAGAAGTACCAATAGCTTTAAACCCATCCACCCGCTTCGTAGATCTCCTGACGCATTTAGCTGGCGTCAGCATCGTCAACATATTCACTGGCTTGAGGGATGGTGAAGACGTAAGTGACTCCGTTAGGTTGTATAACGCGTTATGGTATGCTATCCACGGGATCTATCCACCCTCATGTAGCGGGAAGGGAGTCGGGCTGATATTCCCCGACCTGGATAAGGCGTTGATTTCAGAGGTGATTATCGAGTGAGAACAGCGGTTAAGTTTGGAGGCTCTGCCATCACGTGGAAGAGCGAACCACTATCTATCCGTTCAGATGTGCTGGTTAGACTGGCTGGCGAGTTATCGGTTTTTAGGGCGAGGCATCGGGATCACGAGTTAGTGGTCGTTCATGGAGGGGGTTCATTCGGTCATCCGCTGGTTGAGGAGTGCCTTCACTCCACAGGATATATAGATGAGGAGTGCTTCTCTAGAGTGGCCTTCTACATGGATTTCCTGAATCATGTGGTCGTCGAGGCATTGATGAGTTCCGAGTTGCCCGCGGTCAGGATTTCACCAAGGTCTATATGTAGGGGAGTCGGGTATACGGACTGCAACATGGATGTGGTGGGAGGGCTGATTGACGCAGGGGTGGTGCCTGTTCTCTACGGTGATGTAATACTGACTAAGGACGGTTTTAAGGTTGTGTCAGGCGATGACCTGGTCTGGTACTTGACGAAGTCCATAGGTGTTGAGAGGGTTGTCTTCGTTACAGACGTTGACGGGGTTTATGATAAGGACCCAAGGGTGGCCAGCGACGCCAAGGTGTTGAGCGGGATGCGCGTTAACGAGGTTTTAGAGGCGGCTGAGTTCTGGGGCGTTCACGACGTGACCGGGGGTATGTTAGGCAAGCTCAGAAAGCCTTTACTCCTTGGGATTAGAGGGGTCGAGGTTTACGTGGTTAATGGTTTGATCCCGGGCAATCTGTTAAATGCTCTTGAAGGGAAGAAAGTAGTAGGGTCTGTGTTATGGGTCTGAGTAACGAGAACCAGGTGAGAAAGCTCGAACACGTTGACATAGTACTTAACGAGAAGACGGAGGGCCCTGGTACAACGTGGCTTGAGTACGTGTTTCTAGTGCATCACGCGTCATCTGAGGTGTCTTTAAGCGACGTTGATCTCAGGACGCAGTTCCTTGGTAAGAGTTTAAGGGCCCCTATAATTATCTCCGGCATGACAGGTGGGGCTCCCGGCACTGAGAAAGTGAACGGCAGGCTTGCGGAGGTTGCCGAGAAGTTCGGCATAGGCTTAGGGGTTGGGAGTCAGAGGGTTGCTATTGAGGATCCGAGGTTTGAAAACACGTATAGGGTTGTTAGGGAGTTCGCTGGAGGCGTCCCCATTATAGGCAATATCGGTGCTTACGAATTTGTAAGGTATGATCTGAACACCATAGAGAAGCTCGTAGACATGATCAACGCTGACGCGCTGGCCGTGCACCTCAACCTAACTCAAGAGATCGTTCAGCCGGAGGGAACGCCTTACTTTAGCGACTTAACGAAGAAGTTAGAGCTAGTTATTAAGGAGTTGCCGATCCCAGTAATCATCAAGGAGGTTGGCCAAGGGCTTTCTTACGAAGTTGTCAAGGACTTAAGCGCTCATGGCGTTAGCATCTTCGACGTCGCCGGGGCCGGCGGGACTAACTGGGTTGTTGTGGAGAAATACAGGGCGCTGAGGAGGGGTGACAGGCTTAAGGCGTTGATCGCCGAGAACATAGCTGACTGGGGACTGCCGACAGCGGTATCGATAATTGAAGCTAGGAGAGCAGCACCTAACTCGGTGATTATAGGCTCCGGCGGTATCAGGTCTGCAGTAGATGTTGTGAAAGCCTTGAGGATAGGTGCCGACCTTATCGGAGTGGCGGCTCCTGTCCTCAGAGCGTACTTCAGTGATTGCTTAGACGAGTACCTGCAGTCCTTAATACACAGTATTAAGGCCATTCTAGTGCTCACTGGGAGCAGGGATGTTACGGAGCTAAGGAGTAAGCCAGTGGTAATAACCTCTATGTTGAGGGAGTGGCTAGTGAGTAGAGGGTTCCAGGATTTCTGAGTGGCTCCCGGCCTGAGCACCATCGCCAGAGCAGGGCGTTTCTGAAGGCGTTTAAATTTCGTGTCCGCACTATATTTAGGTGTGTCGGGTGGTTAGGGACTTCAGTAAGTTAATGGACTACGCTAGACACGTTGCTTCTGAAGTGAATAAGGTTATTGCTGAGGTCGTCAGTGGCGGCCCTCCAAAGCTCTATGAGGCCTCGCTACACTTAATTAACGCGGGAGGTAAGAGGTTAAGACCCCTGGCGCTCGTCCTGAGCGGTAGGATGTACGGTCTGGACGAGAGAGTAGGGATCGCGGCCGGGGCGTCTGTTGAGATACTTCATAACTTCACACTCATACACGACGACATAATGGATAGGGATCAGTTCCGCAGAGGAGTCCCGACTGTTCACACGATTTATGGCGAGGAGACAGCGATACTTGCAGGCGACTTACTATTCGCTAAATCGTATGAGGCGCTCTCAAGACTGTCAGGACTCCTGCCTGCCGAGAGGCTTGTCAACGCGTTTAACGAGCTTACATGGGCTGCAGTAACTGTGGCGGAGGGTCAGGCGCTTGACATGGATTTTGAGCGAAGATGGGACGTCACGCTTAACGAGTATCTGGAGATGATCTATAAGAAGACCGCAGCGCTCTTCAAGTCTAGTTTAGTTATGGGGGCGCTCTTGGCAGGGGCTTCAGAGTCTGAGGTCCCTCACTTAGAGGGATTTGCTAGGGGTGTTGGCATTGCTTTCCAGATAAGGGACGACGTACTCGGCCTGATCGCCGATGAAGCAGTGTTAGGGAAGCCCGTCTACAGCGACTTGAGGGAGGGTAAGAAGACTGCCCTAGTTATATACGCGTTGAGCAAGTTAGGACCTGACGAGAGGACTAAATTAGTATCTGTCTTAGGCAGGAGGGATGCAGGGGTGAGTGAGTTAAGAGAAGCCGCTGACTTGATTAAGTCGACAGGCGCTATCGAGTTCGCCGATCGCTTAGCTGATGAATACCTTAGATCCGGCCTGGATTCACTGAGCAAGGCGAAACCTGTTGACCGTGAGGCCATGGATCTCCTGGTAGATCTCGCGATGTACGTCACCGCGAGGAATTACTGATGCCTCTTAGAAGAGCTGATTGGGTGTCTGAGTATTTAACGAACTTCTTAAACCACTGTAACCACGTCTGTGGGAGGGGGTAGTTACATTGAGTGACGAATATGAGTTGCCGTTAAGCATTCAAAGGCTGGTCAAGGGGTTAGCCCTTAAGAATGCTTACGAGCACGGCGGGAGGGCTGTCGAAGGACCGGTGATGAGCGCTGTTCTTGGCGAGCATCCTGAGTTGAGACCGCTTGCTAAGGCCTTGGCTAGGTGCGTATCACAAGCTGTTAAGGAGGTTAACTCACTGCCTCTCAACGAGCAGGAGAGACTGCTGATGAGCGAGTTTCCCGAGTTGCTAAAGAGGAGGGGTGAGAAGGAGGTGAGGAAGACCTTACCACCGCTCCCTAACGTCGACCCCAACAGGACTGTCAGAACTCGATTCGCGCCTAATCCTGATTTCTACATTCACTTAGGTAACGTTAGGCCGGCTCTCCTGAGCTACGAGTACGCCAAGATGTATGGGGGTGTAATGATACTGAGGTTTGAGGACACAGATCCTAGAACAAAGATGCCTCTGCCTGAGGCCTACGATCAGATCAAAGAGGATTTAAGGTGGTTAGGTATTGAGTGGGGTGAGGAGTACGTTCAGTCCTTAAGAATGGACCTCTACTACGAGGTCGCTGAGGAGCTGTTACGTAAAGGAGGTGCGTACGTTGATTTATGCTCGCAGTCAGAGTTCAAGAAGCTTAAGTTAAGGCGTGTTGCATGTCCTCATAGGAATGCTGATCCTGATACCAACCTGGAGCTTTTTGATAAGATGAGGTCAGGGTACTTCGAGGAGGGGGAGGTTGTCCTGCGTCTGAAGACTGATTTAAGTCACACAGATCCGTCTGTAGTGGATTGGGTGGCTTTCAGAGTCATCAACACGGATTCACACCCCCACCCTCTAGTGGGTTCTAAGTACGTTGTGTGGCCGACCTATAACTTCGCCGCGGGTGTTGACGATCACTTGATGGGGGTCACGCACATACTCAGAGGTAGGGAACACTCTTTAAACACTGTTAAGCAGACATACATGTACCAGCATCTAGGCTGGGTTTACCCTCAAGTGCTTAATCTCGGCAGGCTTAACTTAGAGGGCCTCATACTCAGTAAGTCGAAGATTAGGGAGTTGATATCGAGCAGACCCGGCGAGTTCAGCGGGCCGTCAGACGTAAGGTTCGGTACCGTAGCTTCCTTAAGGAATAGAGGCATCGAGCCGCAGACCATACGTGAGGTGATTCTAGAGGTGGGTGTTAAGTTAAGCGACGCGTCTATTAACTGGGATAACATAGCAGCAATAAATAGGAAGCTTGTAGATAGATCTACGAAGAGGCTCATGTGCGTCTTTAACCCGGTTGAGTTACGTATAGAGAATTACACAGGACCTAGTAAGGTGACGCTATCTAACCACCCTGAGAATCCGTCTCTCGGAAGCAGGGAGGTCCCTGTGAGGATCTTCAACGGATATCTGCCCGTGTACATAGATCACGGGGACCTGGAAGAGGTTAAGTCTGTAGGTTCCTTTAGATTGATGGAGTTCTGTAACGTGAGATTGCTTAAGACTGAGGAGGGTGTTTTGGTGGGCGAGTTTATTGGCAGGGACTTAAAGCAGGCTAAAGACTTGAAGCTGCCTATAATTCAATGGGTTCCTCTGAAGAGCTGTGTGAAGCTTAACGTCTTGATGCCGAGGGAGTTAGACTTAGAGGTTGTTCAGGGCTTAAGCGAGCCAGCGGTACGTGACTTACGCCCTGGCGAGAAAGTCCAGCTAGTTAGGTTTGGATTCGTTAAGATACGTGGGTTTTCACGTGATGAGCGTGGCGAGATTATCGCAGAGGCTATTTACATGCATGGTTAAGGACTATCACGCCACTCGCGTGAGGTCTGCTAGACCGTGTGAACACTTCCAAGGCTCCTGCCATGTAAAGCTTAAAAGTTCTCGTGGTGTATAGTGTCTTGTACGACGACTGAGGGGATGAGAATGAGTAAGGCAGTACATATAAAGTTCAAGACGCCGCCTGAAGTAGCTGAGAAGGCTTATGAGGCGGTTAAGAAGGCGAGGGAGACTGAAGGTAAGGTCAGGAGAGGGGTTAACGAGACCACTAAAGCTGTTGAGAGAGGTATAGCTAAGTTAGTTGTTGTAGCTGAGGACGTGGAGCCTCCTGAGGTCGTTATGCACCTCCCCCTGCTATGCGAGGAGAAGAAAGCCCCGTACATCTATGTGCCCAGTAAGAAGAGGCTGGGAGAGGCTGCGGGATTGCAGGTAGGTGCTGCAGCTGTAGCTATAGTTGAACCCGGGCAGGCTAAGGAATTAATAGAGGAGCTCGCCAGATCCTATCAGGACATAAAGTCTAAAGGGGCTTAACGATAACGCACGTGACGCAAACCTTAATTTACTAAACGCAGGTTCCCTGCAGTGTGACTTGAAGAGGTTTTACCTGAACACTTATAAACGCGCTCTAAACCATGTTTAAGGTGCTGAGGAGTGAGTGAGGAGGGTAAGAGAGTAGATATTACGCAACAACTCGTCGACGTGGTTGAGGAGTTCGGGTTTACAGCCGAGGTTCTTCAGATAATCGGTCGCACAGGCGTTACCGGGGAGATCACTCAAGTAAGGGTGAGGGTTCTTGAAGGTAGGGATAAAGGCAGGATCCTAACGAGGAACGTTAAGGGCCCTGTTCGCGTGGGTGACATCATCATCCTTAGGGAGACGGAGAGGGAGGCAAGGAAACTTACAGCCAGGAGGTAGGTGAGTAAGTGTGGTGCGTGTTGATAAGTGCTCGTTCTGTGGTGGTGATGTTCCTCCAGGCTCAGGCTTAACGTTAGTTAAGAATGACGGCACCCTCCTCCACTTCTGCTCGAGCAAGTGCTTTAAGAATTACAAGCTACGTAGAGACCCTAAGAGAACCCCCTGGACTAAGTATTATTTAGGCGGCAGGGGTAGGAGATCATCTTGATAGAAAGAACAATCCTCATAGTAAAGCCTGACGGTGTTAGGAGAGGGCTCGTAGGCGAGATCATAAGGAGGGTGGAGCGTAAGGGTCTTAAGATAACTCGCTTGAGGATGGTTTACCCTACTGAGAAGTGTATCGAGAGCCTCTACGACGTGCATAAAGGCAAGCCTTTCTATGAAGATCTGGTGAGGTTCATGTCGTCAGGACCTATAGTCGCCATGATTATTGAAGGTGACAGAGCCGTGAACGTCGTTAGGGGTTTAGTAGGTCCTACTGACGGGAGGGAGGCTCCTCCAGGCACTATAAGAGGGGACTACGCCCTATCCGTGAGGGAGAATGTCACGCACGCGGCTGACTCGACTGAGAGAGCTGAGTACGAGATAGAGCTGGTTTTCTCTGACTCCTGTGGATTCTCCTGAGAGATCGTGGCTGAGGCACGGGGTCCTTCCTTTTAAGGATCCTTAAGCCATAGGTTCTAACTAGAGGTGGTTAGGTGAGAAGATTAGTAGTGTTCCTGGGTTATGACGATAGGAGTAGCAAGATCCTTAGGAAGGTGTCTCGGATTAAACACTTGTTTGATGACTTAAGCGTTATTTACGTGCCTGAGGTTGACTCTGATACGCTACGGAAGCTCTCGCTACCCTCTGTGAAGATAGAGGTCGACGACTCCCCCCTTGATGAGGAGGATTTACTACTGCTTCGCGGTGAGGGCTTTGAGAGGATAGTCGTAGACTCTCTAATGAGGTGACTCTGTGAGGGTCTCGACCCCACCCAAGGATCCGCTTCTGGGTGTAGATTCAGGACCCTACCCGGGGTGGATGGCGTGTTTAAAAGCGCTCAACATACTTTACTTTTAGTAAGGTGAGCTCGAATTTAGTGAGTATAGGGTCTCTAAGGAAGAGTTGAAGAGAATCATCAAGTCGCTAAGGACTTGGGACGCACACGCAACCACCCTACTTAGTCTCTACGTCCCTTCAGGCAGACCAGTGTCGGAAGTCATCAGCACGTTGAGACAGGAGTTGTCCATAACGGAGAACATTAAACTGAAAGCAACTAGGGCGAAGGTCCAGACGGCCCTGGAGTCCGCCATAGATAGGCTTATGAAGATCTCTAAAATACCTCCTAACGGGCTTGCCGTATTCTCGGGGGTGAATGACAAGACCGGGGAAAGCATGACCTTAGTCATTGAGCCGCCGGATGAGATAAGCATATTCTACTACAGGACTGACAAGCAATTCCACGTTGAGTTCCTTGAGGATATAGTTGAGGAGTCTGATGTTTACGGGCTTGTAATTATTGAGAGGGATGAAGCCACTATAGGTCTGCTTAAGGGGGACAGGATAATAGTCCTGGACGAGTTAGAGAGCTACATACCGGGCAAACACTCTAAGGGTGGCTGGTCGCAGAGGAGGTTCGACAGAGTGATAGAGGAGCTGACGGAGGAGTTCTTCAAGAAAGTGGCTGAGAAAGCTAATAGCTACTTCATCCCCTACCTAGAGCAGGGGAAGCTTAGAGGGGTTCTTGTAGGGGGTCCAGGGTATACGAAACTCGATTTCGTTAAGACCGATTCAATAGACTATAGACTGAAGCAATTAATAATACCTGAGTTAGTAGATGTGAGTACACAGAGCTTCCCAGGACTCAAGGAATTAGTCGTTAGGGCTCGGGAGTCCTTGAAGCAACACACCTACATAAAGACGTTCGACGCTATAGAGGAGTTCAAAACCCACCTCTCTAAAGACGATGGTCTAGTAACGTACGGTGAGGAAGAGGTCAGGAACGCCCTGACCGTAGGAGCTGTTAAATACGTGATAATGACTGAGGATTACTCTAAGGCGGATGAATTAAGCAGGGTGGCTGGGGAGAGGGGTGCTGAGGTCTTCGTCATAAGCAGTGAAGTGCCTGAGTACGACTGGCTTAAGAAGACGTTCAATGGCCTAGTCGCGGTCCTCAGGTACCAGTTAGGATGATAGGGTTCTGAAGTCCTTCTTAATAACTTGCCTAAACCTTAAGTAAGTAGGTAATAGTGATGGGGAGCGAGGAGTTCGGTAGGTTAAGATCACCTATAGTGGTCGTTTTAGGGCACGTTGACCACGGGAAGTGTCTGCATCCAGGCGAGAGCGTTCTCCTGCCGGGCGGTGGGATCGTTAAAATCCCCTCCTTAATTAAGGGGCTGAAGCCGAACTACAGCGTGGGTGGTTACGAGGTATTCATTAAGGAGTTTCCCGTGCTAACCCTTGACTTCAACGGATTTCTTAACGTTGCGAAGGCGGAGAGTATATGGAGGGTTAAGTACAGAGGCCCTCTATATAGAGTGACTTTAAGGGATGGGAGTTATGTGAGGGTGACGCCTGAACATCCCTTCCTAACGGATAGTGGTTGGGTTAGAGCTGACTCAATAGATAAGGGTGATTTGATAGTAGCGTTAAACTTCACTGGAGATTTGTACGTCAGGCAGGGCGGCTGTAGACGTTATGGTTTAACGCGTGCGATGGATAGCGTTGCTCACGGGTTGTTCAGCGTAAGTGCTAGTTCTTACGAGGAGTCACTACGCCTGAAGATCCAGGCCACGCAGTTAGGACTTAACGCCAGGATAGCTAAAGAAGGGGATGGTTACGTGGTGAGAGTTGACTTAAGTAGACGTAGCTTCGACCACGTACGGTTTGAGGAGGTCAGCGAAGTCGCTGTGAGTGAGTACGATGGTTTCCTGTACGACCTTTCAGTCCCTGATACGCAGTCGTTCATCGCTAACACGGTCGTGGTTCACAATACAACGCTGTTAGACAAGATCAGAGGGACTGCCGTGGTTAGTAAGGAACCCGGTGAGATGACTCAACACGTGGGTGCTAGTCTAGTCCCTGCCTCAGTGATTGAGAGAGTCCTCAAATCACTCAGGCACTTGTTTCCCATAAAGCTGTCTATCCCAGGACTCCTATTTATCGACACACCGGGGCATGAGGCCTTCTCCAACTTGAGGAGGCGTGGTGGCAGTGTGGCTGATTTCGCGATACTCGTCATCGACGTGAACGAAGGCGTTAAAAAGCAGACCGTGGAGTCTATAGAGATACTGATGAGGAGGAAGGTCCCCTTCGTCATAGCGGCTAATAAGATTGACAGAATTCCAGGTTGGAAGAGTAGCCTGGACACGCCATTAACCGTCAGCTTAAAGAATCAAAGCGAGCACGTGATTGAGGAATTAGATAGGAGGATATACGCGTTAGTTGGTCAGCTCTCTCAAATCAACATACCCTCGGAGAGGTACGACAGGGTGAAAGACTTCAGGAAGTCGATAGCTATAGTGCCTATCTCAGCCAAGACTGGCGAGGGTCTCGCGGAACTCATAGCCGTGCTAGCGGGGATAATACAGAAATTCCTAACGCACAGGATAATGTTCACGTCAGGTCCTGCGAGAGGCGTAGTGCTCGAGGTTAAGGAGATATTAGGGCTGGGGCACTGCATCGACACGATAATATATGACGGGGTGCTGAGGAGGGGAGATACTGTGGTTGTAGGGGGGTATGAAGGGCCGATCACCACTAAGGTCAGAGCGCTCTTAATGCCTAGGCCCCTGGAGGAGATGCGCGTTGCTGGTGAGTCAGGCTTCGTAAGCATAGATGAGGTAGTCGCGGCGGCTGGCGTGAGGGTGAGTGCGCCTGATATGGAGAAAGTAGTGGCCGGCGCCCCGTTGTATGCTGTCGAGAGTGAGGAGCAGGTGCGGGAATACGGCAGGAAGATCTTAGAGGAGTTAACGCAGGTCAGGTTTGCTAAGAACATCACGGGGGTCGTTGTAAAGGCAGATACCTTAGGGACTTTGGAGGCGGTTGTGATGACTCTTGAGGGCAGGGGTGTTCCGGTGAGGCTTGCTGATGTGGGCCCTCTAACTAGGAGGGAGGTTATAGAGGCTTCCATAGTCGCTAAGGAGAATAAATATCTTGGGGTCATACTGCTTTTCAACGTGAAGATACCGCCCGACTTAGAGGAGCTTGTGAGCGTTGAGGGTGTGAAAGTGTTTAGAGAGAACATAATCTACAGACTCATCGAGGCGTATGAGAACTGGGTTGCTGAGGAGAAGGCCAAGGAGACCTACAGGAAGGCCTTAGAGACGGTATTCCCGGCTAAGTTCCAGGTTCTCCCTGGGTACGTTTTCAGGAGAAGCAACCCCGCCATAGTCGGCGTTAAAGTACTGAACGGCGTGATAAGACCGGGGTACAAAGTCATGAGAGGCGATGGCAAGCCCTTGGGCAAGATACATCAGATACAGCTTAAGGGTAAAGCCTTACATGAGGCTCGCGCCGGTTCTGAAGTAGCAGTGTCTATCGAGGGCGACGTGCTGGTGGGCAGGCACTTCAACGAAGGTGAGATACTCTATACAGACCCAGCGGAGGAGGACCTATCTACAGTTCTAACGGACTTCAAGAGCGAGGTGACCCGCGAGATCGTGGAATTGATTAAGGAAATCATAATGATAAAGCAGAAGGAAGATAAGAGATATGGGTTAAGCACGCTCCTCAAGCTAAAAGAATTTAGTGAGGTGAAGTGATCTGCTGGAGAGCTACCAAGCTTTTGAGGAGGGTTCAAGCATTAAGCGCGTTTAAGGGTTAACGC